>CAVARE010000015.1:0-40853 GCA_963591145.1 Anaerotignum sp.
CTGGATGACGAGCTGCTGAGTGACGATCTCATGCCGGCGGCAGTAGCCAGAATCCGCGCGAAAGAAAATACTTTGCTCAGTGATAAGGATTTAGAGGACTTGATGGCATGCGAGACATATGACGAGTGTATCCAGCTTCTTCTGGAGAAGGGCTGGGGTCCTACGGACAACAACACACCGGAAGAACTACTGACGCTCGAAAGGGAACGTATGTGGGAACTGATGAATAGTCTGTGCAGCGCCCGGGAGGCGCAGACATTTGACATATTCAGATACAGCACGGATTTTCATAATCTCAAGGTTGCTATCAAGGAGTCATATGTTCAGAAGGAAACACCCAATGTCTATATGGACGGAGGCACGATTCCGATAGCGCAGCTTAAAAAATGCGCCGCTGACGCGGACTTCGGGTCACTCCCACTCATAATGATGAGAGCGGCCGATGAAGCCAGAGAGGTATTATTCAGAGCTGGCGATTCCCAGATGTGCGATGTCATAATCGACAAGGCGTGCCTTGACAGCATAAGCGAGTGCGCCGGCAAGTCAGATAATGCACTTCTTAAGGATTATGCGGAATTCAAGTGCGCGGCGGCTAATATAAATATTGCAATCCGCGCATGCAAAACCGGCAAGGACAGTGAATTCTTATCAAGAGCACTGGCTGATTGTAAGAGCGTGTCTCCGATCCAGATCATGGCAGCAGCCAGAAACGGCCTTAATGCCGTCTATGAATACCTGGAGCAGACGATATACAAGGATGCGGCAGATGCTATAAGAGAAGGTTCGGCGGCATTTGACAGATGGTGCGATAACAGACTGATCAAGCTGATAAAGCCGCAGAAATATAACGCATTTACCATCTCACCGCTGGCGGCATATGTGCTGGCCAAGGAGTGCGAGATCAAATCAGTCAGACTGATCCTGTCGGGCAAATTAAATGACCTGCCAGACGACATGATCAGAGAAAGGTTGAGAGAAAGCTATGTATAAGATAGCAGTTATTGGCGACAGGGATTCGATATATGGATTTGCGACGCTGGGGCTGGAGACATTTCCCGTTCTTAATGCAAGAGAAGGCGCCAGGGAGCTGGAGCGATTGGCCGCAGATGATTATGCGATAATTTATATCACAGAGCAGCTGCAGTCGCAGATCATGGATACGGTCAGCCGATATAATGATATGAAACTGCCGGCGATCATTCCGATACCCGGAATCAATGGCAACACCAGACAGGGACTGGCCAATATCAGCCGCCTAGTGGAGAAGGCTGTAGGGTCTGATATTGTATAGACCTATGGTGAGGCAGCAAATTAAAGTAGGTTGCGGTCGTGCTGGGATGGCGCAACTCCCTGCGAGAAAACAATCAGCGAAGGCGTTTTCGAGCAGGGGTTGCACGCCGAGGTTCACAGCACGACAGCAACCGGCAGTGAAGGATGAAAGGCATAGGTAACAGCAATGAGCACAGGAACCATTAAAAAGGTTGCAGGACCACTGGTCGTAGCCAGCGGCATGAGAGATGCCAATATGTTCGACGTGGTACGTGTTTCAGATAAGAGACTTATAGGCGAAATAATAGAAATGCATGGAGACGAGGCCTCTATTCAGGTCTACGAGGAGACGTCGGGATTAGGACCGGGTGAACCGGTAGAATCCACGGGAGCACCTCTCTCGGTAGATTTGGGCCCGGGACTCATCGGAAGTATATTTGACGGAATCCAGCGTCCGCTGGTTAAGATCATGCAGATGACAGGCAATAACCTTACGAGAGGCGTAGAGGTTCCGGCTATCGACAGAGAAGCCAAATGGGTATTCGTACCGTGCGCTAAGGCAGGCGATAAGGTACAAGGCGGCGATATCATTGGTACCGTACAGGAGACTCCGATAGTAGAGCAGAAGATCATGGTGCCAAATGGCGTCAGCGGTCAGATCGTATCGATCAATGAAGGGGCATTTAATATAGAAGAAACTATTGCCGTGGTCGAGGATGAGAAGGGGCGGCAGACCAATATCTGCATGCTGCAGAGATGGCCGGTCCGTGTGGGACGTCCTTATTCTAAGAAGCTCTCCCCAGACGTGCCGCTGATCACAGGACAGAGAGTTATTGACTGTCTGTTCCCGATCGCTAAGGGCGGAACAGCAGCCATTCCGGGACCATTCGGCTCTGGTAAGACTGTTACTCAGCATCAGTTGGCTAAATGGGCCGAGGCCGATATCGTAGTTTATATCGGATGCGGCGAGCGAGGCAATGAGATGACCGACGTTTTGAACGAATTTCCAGAACTGAAGGATCCGAAGACAGGCCATTCGTTGATGGAAAGAACCGTTCTTATAGCTAATACATCTGATATGCCGGTTGCAGCCCGTGAGGCATCTATATATGTAGGAATCACGATTGCGGAATATTTCAGGGATATGGGATATTCGGTAGCGCTTATGGCTGACTCAACCTCCCGTTGGGCTGAGGCACTCCGTGAGATGTCAGGACGACTCGAGGAAATGCCTGGCGAGGAAGGATATCCTGCATATCTGGGATCCCGTCTGGCACAGTTCTATGAACGGGCAGGCCGCGTTATATCTAAGGGACTTAATCCGAGAGAGGGTGCACTCTCAGTAATCGGAGCAGTTTCGCCGCCAGGCGGTGATATCTCAGAGCCGGTATCCCAGGCGACACTTCGTATCGTTAAGGTGTTCTGGGGTCTCGATTCCAACCTAGCTTATAAGAGACATTTCCCGGCTATCAACTGGCTTACCAGCTATTCTCTGTATGCTGATGATATGGGCAAATGGTTTGACCAGGCAGTAGAGGGCAACTGGACAGAATGCCGCGCCAGATTCATGCAGCTCCTGTCAGATGAGGCAGCACTTGAAGAAATCGTACAGTTAGTAGGTATGGACGCACTGTCAGCGACAGATAGACTCAAGATGGAGACAGCCAGATCCATCAGAGAAGACTTCCTGCATCAGGATTCCTTCAATGAGGTGGATACATATACAGAGCTTCATAAGCAATTCCTGATGATGAAGCTCATCCTGGCATATTATGACATGTCGCTGAAGGCCTTGGACAAGGGTGCATCAGTTGAGAATCTGGCCAATCTGGCAGTAAGAGAGAACATCGGCAGGTTCAAATATACAGTAATTGACAAGGTTGACGAAGAATACGAGCATATCATGAGTATGCTTGAGAAGCAGGTAGGCTACCTGACGCATCAGGAATAATGACAAACTGCTACGCGCCGTGAACCTCGGCGTAGCAATCCCCGTTTAGCAGTGGCTGCGCCGTCCCGGCGGCGATAGCAGTTTGGTAATAAATGAAGCGCATGCAGCCTGAAATGGCAGCCAGACTGCATAATTGATGGAGGATAGAGATGGCAAAGGAGTACAGGACAATACAAGAGATTGCCGGACCTTTGATGCTGGTACAGGGTGTCGAAGGCGTTACATATAATGAACTGGGCGAGATAGAGCTGGCAAATGGCGAGAAGCGTCGCTGCAAGGTGCTGGAAATAAATGGCACAGATGCATTAGTTCAGCTGTTTGAGAGCTCAACAGGTATCAATCCGCAGGAGAGCAAGGTTCGCTTCTTAGGAAGAGCGATGGAGCTGGGCGTTTCTGAGGACATGTTAGGAAGAGTATTTGACGGATTGGGAAGACCGATTGATGACGGACCAGAGATTCTGCCGGATAAGCGAATGGATGTAAACGGACTTCCGATGAATCCTGCAGCCAGAAAATATCCGCAGGAATTTATCCAGACAGGCGTATCAGCAATCGACGGTCTGAACACATTGGTAAGAGGCCAGAAGCTTCCTATATTCTCAATGTCAGGACTTCCGCATGCACAATTAGCAGCGCAGATCGCCAGACAGGCCAGAGTAAGAGGCACAGACGAGCAGTTCGCCGTAGTATTTGCGGCCATGGGAATCACCTTCGAAGAAGCTGATTTCTTCAGAAAGTCGTTCACCGAGACTGGAGCCATTGACAGAACCGTTATGTTCGTCAACCTGGCAAATGATCCTGCAGTAGAGCGTATCGCAACGCCTAAGATGGCGCTCACCGCGGCCGAGTATTTGGCATTTGAGAAGGACATGCATGTGCTGGTTATCCTGACGGATATCACCAATTATGCAGATTCCCTGCGAGAGATTTCGGCGGCTAAGAAGGAAGTTCCGGGACGACGCGGATACCCGGGATATATGTATACAGACCTTGCGACTATATATGAGCGTGCAGGACGTCAGGAAGGCAAGAACGGATCCATCACCATGATCCCAATCCTCACAATGCCAGAGGATGATAAGACACATCCTATCCCTGACCTCACTGGATATATCACAGAGGGACAGATCATCCTGAGCCGTGAGCTGTACCGTCAGGGCGTTATGCCGCCTATTGACGTATTGCCGTCATTGTCACGATTGAAGGACAAGGGCATCGGCGAGGGCAAGACCAGATCAGATCATGCCAATACGATGAACCAGCTGTTCGCTGCATATGCCCGTGGTAAGGAAGCCAAGGAGCTCATGGTAGTATTAGGCGAGGCAGCACTTACCGACATGGATAAGCTGTATGCCAAATTCGCCGAGGAGTTCGAGAAAAAGTACGTCTCACAGGGATTTACAACTAACAGAGATATCGAGGAGACCCTGGATCTGGGCTGGGAACTCTTAAGAATCCTGCCGAGGTCAGAGCTTAAGCGTATCAAGGATGAATTCCTGGATAAGTATTACGAAGTGTCATAATTGCCAGAGCGCGCTGGCAATATGTCAATGACAATGAGCGGGAAAGGAGAACTCATTATTCTGATAAGAGTAATGAGATTGCATAGACGTTATGGCAGGTAAAACTCAAGTTAATCCAACGAGAATGGAATTAACGAAACAGAAGAAGAAGCTGGCAACTGCGACGCGGGGACATAAGCTCCTTAAAGACAAGCGAGATGAGCTGATGCGTCAGTTCCTGGATCTGGTGCGTGAGAACAGAACGCTGCGCCGCAAGGTTGAGGCTGGCATTATAAAGGCCAATAAAAACTTCGTATTGGCGAAGGCTGGTATGGACGATGAAACGGTAAATGCCGCATTCATGGCGCCGCGGCAGAGCGTTCAGCTGGAGGCCGGCAGCAGAAATGTAATGAGCGTCGATGTGCCGGTATTCACCTTCCAGACCAAGACGGCAGATCCGAATGACATATATTCATATGGATATGCATTTACATCATCAGATCTGGACGGCGCAGTCGCGAGTCTGTCGGAAATATTTGAAGATATGCTGAAGCTGGCAGAAATCGAGAAGTCATGTCAGCTCATGGCCGCCGAGATAGAGAAAACCAGGCGCCGAGTTAATGCCCTTGAGCATGTTATGATTCCAAATGCTCAGGAAAATATTAAATACATTCAGATGAAATTAGATGAAAATGAGAGATCGACTCAGATTCGTCTGATGAAGATCAAGGATCAGATGTTAGAAGAGACGCATCATTACAAGGATCCTAGAAATTCGTAATAGAAATTGTTTATGATTGTTGTTGAAAGCCACATTGGCTTAAACTATTCCTTAAATGACAAAGAGAACCGGACGGCCAACGCCGTCCGGTTCTCACTATTTATGCATTTGCCTCTCCGCTTTCATATGTTCCTGTCAGAATGTACTGGCTCTGCTGCAGGTTGTAATCTGTTACATCCTGGCATCCGTCAGTCCAGCCGATATAATATGCTGTAACATCTGATAACTCGTTGGAAATGTGATCATAGTATGTGTCGAGTGTGTCAACGTCATAAGTGGTTAACATGATGTCATTGGCATGGGCTGTCTCGCAATATTCTACATAAGCGCCGTCAATGTTGCAGTTGTATGCAGGATCATCAGATGTATATAAGTCAGGTGCTCCGAACAGATGAAGGATTTCGTGTGCATATCCTGCAGGGCATTCGATTTCATCATCGGCATTAAGCAGCATGTAGCATACTTCCTCTGTATAATCGCTGGCATCAGTATAAGGCATGCTGTAGGATACAGCTGTATTCTCAGATGTAGTATTCAGATAAGTCATATAGACGATACTTTCAGCATCATATTTAGTCAGCAGCTGTTCCTCGTCAATGCAATTTTGAATGTATTGTGCGATATATGAAGATGGGTCAGTATCGGCATCTGTAATAGCACAGCTGATAGTTGCTTCGTAGTACAGGTCAGAATTTTCTTCCCAATTATAGATGAATTCCGGATCCTTGTTCCAATCATGGGCATTTTCAGTAATCCAGTCTGTTGCAATTCCGAGATATGTTAATGAATCATCTCTTGTGGTCTGATCGTCAGAGTTGGTGAAATCCCATGAGTAGTCTGTGTCATTGACAAATATTGAAACTACCACGATGTTGCCGTCGAGCTGAGTTGCTGATCCCAGACCTGTCTTCCAGGTTGCCAGTTCAGATTCATCTACCTGCTGGCCGGAATAATTGCTCTCGCTGCCATTTGAATCGGTGCTGTTAGAACCATTCCATTCTGTATAGTTGCTGCCGGCATAGCCGCCGCCTTCAGGAATGGTGTCTGTATAGTTGCTGCCAGCATAGCCGCCGCCTTCAGGGAATTCTTCGTAATTGCTGCCAGCGTAGCCGCCGCCTTCAGGAATCTCTTCGTAGTTGCTACCGGCATAGCCGCCGCCTTCAGGGATGCTGTCTTCGTAGTTGCTGCCAGCATAACCACCGCCATTGGAACTGTCTTCGTAACTGCTGCCAGCATAGCCGCCGCCCGCAGGGATATCTTCTTCATAGCTGCTTCCGGCATAGCCGCCACCCGCAGGGATGTCTTCGTCGTAACTGCTTCCGGCATAGCCGCCGCCTTCAGGGATGCTGTCTTCATAGTTGCTTCCTGCGTAGCCGCCTCCTGAAGCTGATGTGAGTGTAGGGCATACAGCCATAACACCAGCGCAGAGAACAGCCGCTGTCTTTAAGAAAGTTGCTCTTGTCTTATTCATAGAAATTCTCCTTTAACTGAATTGTTGTAAGGTTAGTATTTGATACGAATCACCAGCCCGCAGGTATAAAGTCATTGTACTTGTGAGTCGCGACCGTCCGAACGTCATTATAGAATAAGAGCATAGAATCGTCCACCGAAAAGAAATAAATCTTGACTGCTGAAATCTCGCGATTTTCAAGGAAAATTATTTGACTACATCATGAAATGTGGCTAGAATACGTTTTTACGCAGATGCATTTTAGAAGTACAATAAGAGCAAATCAACTCTCAAAAAGGAGAAAATATATGAGCGAGGAATTATTTGGCAACAAGATCATATTCGACTGGCTCCGATATTATGTGGAGAATACTCAGGTCGATCTTGAGAAGGTCAAGATGCTGGATATCACCAGGAAGAACAAGAACCTGATACCAGCTATTGAGGCAAATGAATGTGTGCTGGTATTTACCGAGGCGGGTCACCATGACATATTCTATCGTATGTGGGATGTAGGTCTGGGAGAGTGCGAGGTCTGGTACAATGAAGGCTCTGAACCATCGGGTCCTATTAAGCATGATCAGATCAAAAATATGATCAACAGAGGAATCAATGCATCGGCGGCCATGCTGATCATCAATCCTCAGGCTTGCAATACATATAAGATCGGAATGAAGAATGCCAGCTTTTCTAAAGGCTCTGTGCAGTATGTCGGCAGTGAATTAAGAGCCATCATCCTGAATAAGATGCATGTATCGTATGGAGACAACATCTGCATCATCAGCGGAGAGAGCATTGCAGTTGAGTCGGCGATTCTGGCCAGCGAGGGTCATATCATCGCAGTTGAATATTCGGCGATGGACAGATCTACACTTGAAGACAACGTAGACAAATTCGGAATCAATAATGTAACTATCATTGATCATGTGGATGAAGAGACCCTGTCAGGTCTGCCGGTTCCATCACTTACGATGCTCGTTGCATCTGCCAGCATGGAGCAGGAGATTCAGTGCCTGCTTAAGATTAATCCGCATATGGAATTCGTTATCTATACATTAGATTTCAAGATGGCAGCGCATATTCCGCAGCTGTTTGAGCAGTACGGTATCAAGGACATGGAGATGATCCAGGTAGCCGTATCCAAGCTGGGACAGAATAACATGATGCAGGCTCAGCCAGCACCATGGATCGCATCGGGAAGGTGCCTGTGAAAGGTCCCAGCCAGCGGCTGTGCGGCATCAGTTATTAAACAAAGTTGTAGTGAATAGTTGAATGCGTGCCGGGACGGCGCAGCTCCCTGCGAAACGTGGATTGCTTCGCACTACGTGCTTTCGCAATCCAACCTTAATTCGCAATCCGAGCTAACGCTCTACTTGCTCATGCAGGTTAGCCTGTCCGATAGATATGAATTAGCTCGTGCAAGCACGGCTTATTCATATCTGCCGGCCAGGACGTTAGAACAAATAATTAGCGAAGGCGTTTTCGAGCAGGGGCTGCACGCCGAGGTTCACGGCACGGAGAAAACTTGAAATATTTGTAAAGCACAAATGATGGAAAGAAAGGTTTCTTCTACAGTGAATAAGATTACAGAGATAAGATGGCATGGCCGCGGAGGCCAGGGTGCCAAGACTGCCTGTCTGCTGCTGGCAGATGTTGCCTTCACGGCAGGCAAATTCGTTCAGGGCTTTCCGGAGTATGGCCCGGAGCGTATGGGCGCACCTATCACTGCTTATAACAGAATAAGCGATGAGAGATGCACAGTTCATTCTAATATTTATACGCCTGACTTCGTAGTTGTAGTAGACGAGACTCTTTTAGAGTCTGTTGATGTAACCGCAGGTCTTAAGAAGGAAGGCGCGATCGTTATTAATTCGGCCAAGGAGCCACAGGAGCTGATGCAGCACCTGAATGGATATGAAGGCCGTGTTTATACGATAGATGCCCGCAGCATTTCAGAGAGAAATTTGGGCAAATATTTCCCTAACACTCCTATGCTGGCGGCTATCGTCAAGGTAAGCCAGGTGTTAGATGAGGATCAGTTTGTAGCTGATATGGAAGCTTCCTTCAGCCACAAATTTGCCTCAAAGCCTCAGGTTATCGAGGGCAATATGAATTGCCTTAAGGAATCATTAAAGGAGGTAAAGGGAGCATGATCAGACAGCCGAAAGATATAAATGAACAGACTCCATGGCAGGAGATGACTATAGGCGGTGAGATTGCAGAAGCCTGCACCTCTGTTAGGACGATGACAGGCGAGTGGAGAAGCAACAGACCTGTATATCTTGCAGACAAGTGCAAGCAGTGCCTTCTGTGCGCCCCATTCTGCCCAGACTCATCGATTCCTGTTAAGGATGGCAAACGTATGGACTTCGATTACGACCATTGCAAGGGATGCGGCATTTGCTATAAGGTCTGTCCGTTCTCAGCAATAGAATTTGTTAAGGAGGGTGAGAGCAAATGAGCATAAAAGAAAGAATGTCAGGAAATGAAGCCATCGCTTATGCCATGAAGCAGATTGAGCCGGATGTATTTGCGGCATTTCCTATCACACCTTCGACAGAGATCCCTCAGTATTTCGCTCAGTATGTAGCTGACGGTAAGGTCTCAACAGAATTCGTAACAGTTGAATCCGAGCATTCATCCATGTCGGCATGCATGGGCGCTGAGGCGGCAGGCTGCAGAGCCGTAACTGCCACATCCTCAGCAGGACTTGCATTCATGTATGAGATGCTCTATGTAGTGGCATCCGCCAGACTTCCGGTTACACTGGCATGTGTAACCAGGGCACTCACTGGTCCTATCAATATCAATAATGACCATTCTGATGCAATGGGCGCCAGGGATTCAGGCTGGATCCAGCTCTATGCGGAGAATAATCAGGAGGCATATGACAACTATCTGCAGGCGATGAGAATCGCAGAAACCGCGGATGTAAGACTTCCTATTATGATATGTCAGGACGGATTTATTACCTCTCATGCGGTTGAGAATATACTGCTTGAGGCAGATGAGAAGGTTAAGGCATTTGTAGGTACATATAATCCGGAAAATTACCTTCTTAATGAAGAGCGTCCGTTGGCGGTAGGTCCATATGACACCTGCCCTTATTATATGGAACATAAGGTTCAGCAAGCTCAGGCCATGAAAAATGCCAAGAGAGCGATCCTTGACGTAGCCGCTGATTTTGAGAAAACCTTCGGAAGGCACTACGGACTTATCGAAGAATATAAGATGGAAGATGCTGAGGCAGCACTTGTGATCATCGGAAGCACGGCCGGTACAGCTAAGGCCTGCATCAATGAGATGAGATCCGAGGGTCATAACGTAGGCCTGGTTAAGATCAGATCCTTCAGACCATTTCCTGCAGAGGAGATCGCGGCAGCCCTCGCCCATGTTAAGGCAGTTGCTGTTATGGATAAGTCAGAGGGCTTCACAGGTAATGGCGGTCCTGTTTATGCGGAGACAGCATCAGCCTGCATCGGACTTGACCACGTTCCTGCCATGATCGATGTTGTATATGGCCTCGGCGGTCGTGACTGCAGGGTAGAGGACATAAGAAGAGTATATGAACATTTATTTGATATCATTAAGACAGGCGAGGTTGGCCAGCGATATCTCCATATGGGTCAGCGCAGCAACGAGAAGGAGGTGCTCTAATGGCTTATAATCATAAAGTGGAATTAAGCAAGCCGGAGCGATTTGCCCCTGGACACAGGCTCTGCTCAGGCTGCGGCGCCGGTATCTTATGCCGTGCCATGACAAGGGCTCTGGATGAGGAGGATCAGGCAGTTATTGTAAATGCAACCGGATGCCTGGAGGTATCATCATTCCTATATCCGTATACGGCCTGGAAGGATTCATATATCCATGGAGCATTTGAAAATGCATCTGCCATCGCCAGCGGCGTGGAAGCTGCCATTAAGATGAAGAAGAAAAAGGGTGAGCTGAACGAGAACTATAAGATCCTCGTAATCGGCGGTGACGGCGGTACATATGATATCGGATTTCAGTCACTGTCGGGCGCTATGGAGCGCGGCACCGATATGACATATTTCTGCTACGATAATGAAGCATATATGAATACAGGCATCCAGCGTTCATCCTCGACACCGAGATTTGCCAATGCCACCACCACACCGGCTGGAACAGTTTCAACCGGTAAGCAGCAGAATAAGAAGAATCTGACAGAGATCATGGCTGCTCACAACATCCCATATGTAGCGCAGACAACCTATATCGGTAATCTGAAGGATCTTCATGAAAAGGCTCACAAAGCGATATATACACCAGGTGCGGCATTCGTTAATGTTATGTCACCGTGCCCTCGTGGCTGGCAGTATGCAACTGAGGATCTGGCACAGATCTGTAAGCTGGCTGTTGAGACCTGCGTATGGCCGTTGTATGAAGTTATCGACGGCAAATGGTATCTCAACTATGAGCCTAAGAACAAGCTTCCAGTTGAAGAGTTCATGAAGCTGCAGGGCAGATTCCGTCATTGCTTCAAGCCAGGCAATGAGTGGACCATCGAGGAGGCACAGAAATACGTCGACGAGAAGTGGGAGACGCTGCTGAGTAAAGTTCAGTAGTGGGAGCTGCGCCGTCCCGGCACGGATATAGCTTTTTCGCAACAAGGCCGCTGCATTATGTTGCAGCGGCCTGATTTTTACTAACGGTGAAATATGGCGGAAGTTAAATAATATGCAGGTGCGAAGATTTAATGTACCGCCGGAACATTTGCCTGCAGCTCGAACATACTCATGTGAGTTTTGGATTCGATGGCGGCAACGAAATCGAAGGAATTCTGGCGATTTCGACGGGACATCTCGCTGTCTGGATCAACGCCATGCTTGATCATCTTGTCGCGGGTATATTCGAACCGTTTCTCGACGCCGACAAATGTATCTTCAATGACCATGCGGTCACTTATATATAGAAGATCTGCCTCCGTGACGTGGTCGATGTCATGATAGGTCATCTTGCGCATATGCTCTCTTACGATGCCGGCTTCTTCTGTAAATCCCAGCTCGAAGAGCTTGTCAGCGGCAACGATCTCGTGATGATCATAGATCCTGGCCATGTCATGAATCATGCCGGCACCATAGATGAGCTCCAGGTCGAGGCCTTCATAGCCGCAGTCCATGAGCGCATGAGCGATCTTAAGCGCAGATGTGGTGACGCCCTTGCAGTGAGCCTTCACATGCGCAGGTGTTGCAAATTCAATATATAAATTCTGAATATCATTATCTGTAAGTCTCATGCAGTAAATGATAAAACAAAATCCAATAAAATCAATGACATAATCTGATTTTTTGCCTTGAAATGGGGAAAAAGTTATGCTAACATGAATTTCCGTGATAATATTCCTTGCTCCCTGACACGGAAAATAATGAAGGGGGCCAGAGACCAAAAGGAGGTGCGAGAACATGAGCAAATATGAAATAGCAGTTGTTGCAAGTGCTAAGCTCGAAGACGAAGAACGCGTTGCAGTTATCGAAAAGATCAAAGAATTAGTTGTAAGATTCGGCGGTACTGTTTCAGATGTAGATGACTGGGGCAAGAGAAAGTTAGCTTATGAAATCCAGAAGATGGATGAGGCTTTCTATTATTTCATTCACTTCGAGAGTGAAAACGCTGATTGTCCAAACGAACTCGAGCAGCAGTTACGTATTATGGATGGCGTTATCAGATATTTAGTTGTTCGTCAGGACGAAGAGTAAGACGGCAATTAATGGTGGCACCCAACACTCGTACAAAAAGGAGTTAGTATGAACAAAGTAATACTTATGGGACGACTGACAAGAGATCCTGAGATCAGATATTCTCAAGGAGCCAATTCCATGGCCATCGCCAGATTCACATTGGCTGTTGACAGAAGATTCAAGAGAGACAACGAAGCATCAGCAGATTTTATCAGCTGCGTAGCATTTGGCAAGACAGCTGAGCTGTTTGAAAAGTATATGCATACAGGAACCAAGATTTGCCTGGAAGGCAGAATCCAGACAGGAAGCTATACCAAGCAGGATGGAACCAAGGTATATACAACAGATGTAGTAGCTGAAAATGTTGAATTTGCTGAGAGCAAGGCTGCATCATCAGGAAGATCGCAGGATAGTTATTCTAACCAGTCTAACAATGCCGGTCAGTCATATGCAGGTCAGCGCAGCTATAGTCAGCAGGCGCCAGCTATGCCGGCTCCATCATTTGAGGCTGCGGATGAAGGCTTTATGCAGATTCCAGACGAAATGCAGGACGAGGGTTTGCCATTCAAGTAAAAGTATGAGTTTTCCAACGTTTTAAGGAGGTCATAAAATGGCATATAATAAGGCAGATAAAGAAGGCGCTCCAATGAAGAGACGTCCTAATATTCGCAGAAGAAAGAAAGTTTGCATTTTCTGCGGAGAGAAGCCACAGGAGATCAGCTATAAGGATGTTGCTACTCTTAAGAAATACGTTTCAGAAAGAGGTAAGATCCTTCCTAGAAGAATCACTGGCACATGCGCTAAGCACCAGAGAGCTATTACTACAGCTATCAAGAGAGCTCGTCATATCGCTCTGATGCCATATTCAGTAGACTGATTTTAATCGGCAAATATTGTGAATTCATTAACGGCTATATCGGCAACGATATAGCCGTTCTTGTGTTGACCATTATCCCAAAATTAATTATTATATGTGTGTAGTAACTATTCAGCCACATTCGCAAAATCGCTGCTGCGCAGATTTCCTTTTGCTCATGTGGATATCTCGTCAGATAAAATTTCAAAATCAGTCTTAGAAATGCCAGCATTTCACGCCTGATTTATGAAATTTTACCTGGCTCTGAATAGTTACATATGTGTGTATAAATTATATCCATGAGGGTGGATTCTGATTATGAAAAATGAACACGGCAAGCTACTTGCAAGCATGGGCTATGTTATGAAGGGATATCTGGTATTCCCTGCGATATTTGGCACGCTCATGCTGATTCTTACAATCATATTATATTTTCTGAATGAGACGGCCGCGTTGATCGCAACGGGGATATTTGCCGTATATGTGGTATCGCTTCTTGCATTCTATACCATAAATAACAAGAACCTGGAGAGGGGACTTATAAGATTTGCTAAGGAATATGGCGGTCTCGAAGGCGAGATGATCGGTGATTTCCCGATGCCGTATGTTGTCACGACACCTGATGGCAGGATTCTGGCTTATAATAAGCTGTTCGGCAGGATGTATGACGAGAAGGGCGGAACGGACAATATCTGCGAGATATTCCATGAGTTGGACGAGGCTGACCTGAATTTTGAAGGCGAGGCCAAGAATATTTCGATAGTTTACGATACCAGGGATTACAGATTATGCATCAAGCACATGAAGGTGACCAAGGATCTGATCGAAGGTAAGATCGTGCTGCTGCCTGAGCATGACATGACCATGTGTATTATATATATGATTGATGAGACTGAGATCATCAACATGGTGAGAAAGGGCAAGGAAGAGCAGCTCGTAATCGGCGAGGCCAGCATCGATAACTTCGATGAAGTAATAGGCCGCAATATGGATCTTCAGAATAATGGCCAGAGTGCTAAGATTGACAACGTGATCGGCACATACTTTAAGAGCGTGGGCGGCGTCGTTCGTAAAATAGAGAGGGACAGATATTTTGTGGTATTTAAACGCAAATATTTGCCAATGCTTCAGAGAAATAAATTCGAGATTCTCGACCAGATCAGGAATCTGGATATGGGCGATGATAAGGTTATTACGATCAGCATAGGAATAGGTGTCGGCGAGGAATACGAGCAGGCAGAGAAGGCTAGCCGAAATTCTCTTGAGCTGGCACTGGGACGAGGCGGCGACCAGGTCGTTCTTAAGGAAGGCGAGAGGCTGTATTTCTACGGCGGCAAGACCAAGCATGTGGAGAAGAATACCCGTGTTAAGGCCCGTGTTAAGGCGATGGCCATCCGAGACGTGCTGGTAGCTAAGGATACTGTAGTCATAATGGGTCACAAGAATGCGGATCTGGATTCATTTGCGGCATCAATCGGTATGTATAAGGCTGCCCGGGCCCTGGGCAAATCCGCCTGCATCGTTATAAATGAACACTCTAATGCCATCAGCAAAGTGCTGGCGTCATTTATGAAGGACGAGGAGTATAAGCATGATGTGTTTGTAGCGCCAGAGCAGGCAGCAGAGCATGTAAATAAAAATACGGCGCTGGTTATTGTTGATGTGAATAAGCCGGATATTTTCGAATGCCCGGATCTGGTTCAGAATACAACGACGGTAGTGCTTATTGATCATCATCTGCAGAGCGGCGAGAAGATTGACAATCTGGTGCTCTCTTATGTTGAGCCTACAGCCAGCTCCGCCAGCGAGATGGTTACGGAGATCCTGCAGTATATTTCAGAGACTGTGCGCCTGAAGAAGATCGAGGCAGAGGCTCTGTATGGTGGAATCGTTATAGATACGGATTCATTTACCAGAAATACAGGCTCGAGGACGTTCGAGGCAGCGGCATATTTAAGGAAGTTGGGTGTAGATATCCAGAATGTAAGAAATATGTTCCGGGATTCGCTGGAGATCACTAAGATCAAGGCTGCCGCAATGGGCAGCGCGGAGGAGATAGAGCCTGGATATGTAGTGGCAGTGGCACCTGCAGAGGGCTTGAGCAATCCTACGATCGTGGTGGCACAGCTGGCCAATGATCTGTTAGACGTGCAAAATATTAAGGCAAGTTTTGCCATGACATATTATAATGGAAGAACATATATCAGTGCCCGCTCCGTGGGAGACACTAACGTGCAGCTCGTCATGGAGAGAATGGGCGGCGGCGGCCATCTGAATATAGCAGGCTGCCAGTTGGATACAACCGTCGACGAGGCTAAGAAGGCATTGATACTCACACTTCATAAGATGATAGAGGACGATGATCTCGTCTGAAACATAAGGAAGTGAGTCATAACAAGTAAGTGAAGGCAGAGCTGCTCCCACGCAGTGACTGAATGCATGGGTTCACGGCACGGGAGTAACGAAAATCCGGAATATGATTAATGGTGGTCATATTCTGCATAGAAAGAGGTATAAAATGAAAGTAATATTACTTGAGGATGTTAAGGCATTAGGCAAGAAAGGCGATATCTGTGACGTTTCAGACGGATATGCCAGAAACTTTATTATTCCTAGGAAGAAAGGCCTTGAAGCTACATCTGACAATCTGAATAATCTTAAACTGAAGAAGGCAAATGATGCCAAGGTAGCACAGGAAAATCTCGAAGCTGCGCAGGCACTGGCCCAGGAACTGGAGAAAAATGCCATAGTGCTGAAGGTTAAAGTAGGAGAGGGCGGCAAATTATTCGGCGCCATCTCTTCTAAGGAAATCGCTGCCGCAGTTAAGGAACAGATGAACCTTGATGTTGATAAGAAGAAGATCGTGCTGGCTGAGCCTATCAAGACTCTGGGAAGTCATGACATTCAGGTCAAGCTGCATAAGGATGTAGCAGCAACACTTGTGGTCAAGGTCGTTGAGGAGTAGATTGGATTACTTTAAAAGTGCTGCTTGTATGTCTGCTGTTGCCCAAGGTTCACGGCTCACTACATGAAATGCACAGCACTTTTAAAGGATACGAAAGAGGATATCCATGGCGGATGAAGAATTACTAAAGAGGGTCATGCCGCATAATCTGCAGGCCGAGCAGTCGGTCTTAGGCTCGATGTTTATCGACAACGATGCCATCGGCCCTATTGCGGAAATATTGACAGGTGATGACTTTTATGCCAAACAAAATGGCGCTGTTTTCAATGCGATAGCAGAGCTGTATAGAGAGAATAAGGCAGTTGACCCTGTAACTGTGCTGGACAGAATGAAGGAGCATGGTGTGCCGGAGGAGGCCAGAAGCGAGGAACTGATCAAGGATATAATCACATCCGTTCCATCCTCAGCCAATGCGAAAAACTATGCAGAGATAGTATATGAGAAGTCAACGCTCCGCCGTCTTATCCGTATAACAGAGGAAATCGCCTCAGGCTGCTATTCGGCTAATGAGAAACTGGAGGATATACTGGAAGAAACCGAGAAGAAGGTATTTAACCTGGTTCAGTCCAGAAATTCCAGCGAATATACACCGATTGCGGATGTAGTAGTTGATGTGCTTAAGAAGATCCAGGAAGCTGCCCAGACGAAGGGACATATTACAGGTCTGCCGACGGGATTTGCAGATCTTGATATGAGAACATCAGGACTTCAGCCGTCAGACTTTATATTGATTGCCGCCAGACCATCTATGGGTAAGACTGCATTTGTTCTTACGATCGCAGACTATGTGGCAGTCCGTAAGAAGCAGGCACTGGCGATCTTCTCGCTGGAAATGTCAGCAGCGCAGCTGGTAAACAGAATGCTGGCCATGGAGTCTAGGATAGATGCCATGGCATTAAGAACCGGTGATCTGTCGGATCAGGATTGGGATAATCTGGAAGAGGGCGCGGAATCACTGGGCAATACAGATCTCATAATTGATGATACGCCAGGCATCTCAGTTCAGGAATTAAGAACCAAGTGCCGCAAATACAAGCTGGAGCATGACATTCAGCTCATAATCATTGACTATATTCAGCTGATGAGCGCCGGCTCTAAGAGCGACAACAGGCAGCAGGAGGTGTCAGATATTTCCCGCGGACTTAAATCTTTGGCCCGTGAGCTTAATGTGCCGATCATCGTATTGTCGCAGCTGAACCGTGCGGTAGAAACCCGTGCTGATCATAGGCCTATGCTGGCAGATATTCGTGAATCCGGAGCTATCGAGCAGGATGCCGACGTTATCATGTTCTTGTATAGAGATGATTATTATAATCCGGATTCCGACGAGAAAAATGTTGCAGAAGTAATCATCGCTAAGCAGCGTAACGGCCCTACAGGAACCGTTAAGCTCGGCTGGCAGCCGCAGTATACGAGATTCGTTAATCAGGCACATCTTAATGATAATCCGCAATAAAGGTTTTTTTCATTGATAGTCGACAATCGTGCCGGGACGGCGCAGCACCCTGCGAGAAAACAATTAGCGTAGGCGTTTTCGAGCAGGGGCTGCATGCCGAGGTTCACGGCATGATTGCAGGTAGGAGAAAGGTTTAAATGGGGATAGTGCATGTTTACAGAATACGACAACTACTTATTCCACGAGGGAACGATGTATGAAGCATACAGGAAGATGGGTGCTCACATTTGCGAGGAAAACGGGCAGATGGGAACTATTTTTACTGTATGGGCAGAGCATGCCAGAAGCGTATCAGTTGCGATATTTGGGCATATCGGTGGGGATCAAAGTATATGCGCAGATGTAGATTTTACGCCTGTCACGGATGTCACTGTGCCGATGAAGAAGGTGCAGCCTGGCGTATGGGAGGTATTCGTTGCGCATGTTACGAAAGGAACCTGCTACAAATATATCGTTGAGGGCGCGGATGGCGTTGTCAGGTGGAAGTCTGATCCATATGCATTTTATTCTGAGCTGAGGCCTGCGTCGGCGTCAGTTGTCTGGGGTCTTAATGATTATCAGTGGACTGATGATGAATATATGAAGCATGCAAGGCCTGAGCTGATTCCTGTGCCGGCAAATGAATCCACCAGCGGCTGGAAGCGATTTATAGACGCGGCTGATAAGTCGGCTGCGAAGGGAAGGGCAGCCGAGACTACATCACCGCAGGCACTGGCATTTGAAACTAAGATTACAGAAAAGGCATTATCGCAGCAATCAGACAGCCGGGATGGTGCCTCTGGAAAAGCAGCTGTTGATATAGCTTTAATAAAAAAAGACAGCAATTCTAAAGAGAAGACTGATTTTACAATTAAAAAATCCTTGTCTGAGAATGAGAAGGCCTCAGAACCAAATCCGCGGAAAAGAAACGGTGAATCTTCCAGAAATAATAAGCAAGCATCTGGCTTGAGGCCGTCTGTCAACTGGGAACACGTCTCAGAGAATCGTATGAAGCCCATGTCCATATATGAGGTTCATCTGGGCTCATGGAAGAAAGACTATCGTCTGGGTGAGGACGGATTCCTAAACTATCGTCAGCTGGCAGATGAGCTCAGCGAATATGTGGATTATATGGGATTTACTCATGTCGAGGTAATGGGAATCTGTGAATATCCATTCGACGGTTCCTGGGGATATCAGGTGACGGGATATTTCTCGGCCACCAGCAGGCATGGCAATCCCGAGGACTTCAAATATTTCGTCGATAAAATGCACAGCAAAAACATCGGTGTCATCATTGACTGGGTGCCGGCACATTATCCTAAGGATGTATTCGGTCTCGAGAATTTCGATGGTACGCCTATGTACGAATCTTCTGATCCGCTGCTGGCAGAATATCCTGAATGGGGCACGAAGGCATTTGACCACGGAAGGTCGGAGGTCAGGAGCTTTCTGATCTCCAGCGCATTTTATTGGATAAAAGAATTTCATGCAGATGCACTGCGAGTTGACGCGGTGGCATCCATGATATACACTAACTTCAGCAGAGATCCGTGGCGCCCGAATAAATATGGCGGCAATCAGAATCTCGAAAGCATAGCCTTCCTCAAGCAGCTCAATAATGAGGTGGTTGAGAGGACTGGTGCGTTCCTGATTGCAGAGGATTCCTCGACGGAACAGGGCATAACAACGTCGGTGGATGAGGGCGGCATGGGATTTCTGTATAAATGGAACATGGGCTGGATGAATGACACGCTGAAGTATTTCAAGTATGACCCTGTATACAGAAAGTATCACTTCGGCGAGATCACCCATACACCAGACTATGTTTTTACTGAATATTTTGTAAATGTTTTATCCCATGACGAGGTAGTGCACCTTAAGAAGCCTATGATCTGGAAGATGCCAGGCGGCAAGCCGGACCAGCTGAGCGGACTTAAGACACTGTATACCTATCAATTCACTCATCCCGGTAAGAAGCTCCTGTTCATGGGACAGGAATTTGCTGAGGACAGGGAATGGGACGAAAAACGTGAGATAAACTGGGCATTGGCTTCTGACATATGGCACAGAGATGTTATGATGTGCGTCAGAAATTTGCTTCAGATATACAAGAAATATCCTGCACTGTATGAAGATACCAGCGATACCAGGGTATTCGAATGGGTGAACAGAAGCGACTATGAGCGAGGTATCATGGCCTATATCAGAAGAAACCCGTTCAGTTATGATAATGCGTTGCTGGTAATCATCAACACAACGCCGGTGCAGTACGACGGCTACAGCTGCGGCGCTCCGGTAGCGGGATATTACAAACGCATTTTCAGTACATATGATTCAACTCCGGGAGCCGGTAAGGTTAGTTCAGAGCTGCCGCCTCTTGTAAGCGCCAGGGACTTATGTGATGGTTATAATAACAGAATCACATATGATCTGAGGCCTAACGAGGCAGCAATATTTGAATTCCCGGTTGTGAATAAATAGTAACAAGAGCTTAATATAGTCTTCGAGTCCATACACCTAAGGCATGCGCTATGGGGCATGGACCGCGCGGTATTATTAAGGTAATAGACGCGCCAGGGTCAGGAGTGGAAACGCTATGGCCTTCCGTATTTGAAAAGGAGGCGGAATATGATGCATGATGGGGATAATGTTTATCCTCCTTTTGTTGTTGTGTTCGTCTTAAGAGGACAGTTATGAGCAAAAAAAGACAAATGGAGGAAAACAAAATGAAGAAGACACTTATCAAAGTAATCGCAGCATGCACAGCTTTAAGCATGCTGACAGGCACAGCATGCATGGCCGGCGAGGCTGCACAGAGCACAGAGGATGTAGAGCTGATCGTATTTGCAGCCGCATCTATGACAGAGACTCTGGAAGAGATTGCTGAGATGTACAAGGAGGTTGCGCCAAATGTTAAGATCACTTATACATTTGAGTCATCAGGTACATTAAAGGAGAATATCGAAGCTGGTGCAGACTGCGATATCTTTATTTCAGCATCACCTAAGCAGATGAATGCACTTGATGCTGCTAAGGATGAAGAAGGCGGCAATACAGATGGCCTTGATTTCGTTCTGTCAGATACACGTATCAATCTGTTAGAGAACAAGGTTGCGCTGGCAGTTCCGGAAAGTAATCCTAAAAATATCAATTCTTATGATGACATGGTAGCAGGACTTAAGGATGGTTCAATCCTTCTTGCCATGGGCAATTCAGATGTCCCGGTCGGACAGTATACACAGAAGATTTTCGCATATTATGAATTAAATGAAGATGAACTGGCTGCATCAGGCGTTCTTACATATGGTTCAAATGTTAAGGAAGTAACTGAGCAGGTTTCTTCAGGTGCAGTTGACTGCGGTATCATCTATGCAACAGATGCATTTTCAGCTGACCTTCAGGTAGTAGATACAGCTACATCTGAGATGTGCGGACAGGTTATCTACCCGGCAGCGGTTCTTAATACAACCAAGAACGAAGAGGCTGCTAAGGCATTCCTCGAGTACCTTACAACCGACGAAGCCAGCGAAGTATTCGAATCAGTAGGCTTCACGGCACTTACTAAGGAAGTGGCTGAGACAGAGACAACAGAATCTGCAAAATAAATCAGCCGCGGCAAGCCGCTGTTTTATACAGGCATTTGGCTGCAATGCGCTCATCTGGCGCAGATACGGCCGGATGATACAAGAGAGGTTATACAAAAATCCAGTTAAGGGAAAGTTTTTGCAAATGTGCTTTTTTCTTTTCCTTAACTGGAATTTTTTGATATTAGACTAAAAGTCCGTATGAGACAAATGCTCTGGCATGGGATGCGGAGCAATCAGTTTTTGATAACGGAGGATAGACAGAATGGATCTGTATCCACTGTGGAACTCGCTTAGAATAGCGGGAATAAGTACAGTAATAATATTTTTTGTGGGAATATTTGCGGCATATTATATAGCCAAGCTTCCGCGAGTGATCAAGGGAATATTGGATGTATTTCTTACATTGCCGCTGGTATTGCCGCCGACGGTAGTCGGATATCTCCTGCTGAGCGTACTGGGACCCAAGCGTGTGATCGGCGCATGGTTCCTGGAAGTGTTCGGTGTTAAATTAGTTATGACATGGTGGTCGGCGATATTTGCGACAATCATAGTCATATTCCCGTTAATGTACAGAACTGCCAGAGGCGCCTTCGAATCCTTCGATGAGACGCTGGCATATTCAGGAAGGTCTATAGGGCTGTCTAACAGCTATATATTCTGGCGCATCAGGCTGCCGTACTGTAAGCAGGGCATCCTGGCTGGAACGGTGTTGGCATTTGCCAGGGCGCTGGGCGAATATGGCGCTACCAGTATGATCGCCGGATATACACCAGGCAGGACGGCTACGATCTCCACCACAGTTTATCAGATGTGGAGAACAGACAACGATGAGCTGGCATTTAAGTGGGTACTGCTTAATCTGGCCATCTCATTTGTGGTATTGCTGGCAGTAAATATGCTGGAGAAGCGCGAGAAGCGCACGAGACGCAGTGCCGCATAGCAGGGAGCTGCATAGCGGTACCTGTATCACACCAAATAAATGTCAGTTGATACGTGTCGTGAACCTCGGCACGCAGCCCCTGCTCGAAATCGCCTTCGCTGATTGATTTCTCGCAGGGAGCTGCGCCGTCCCGACACGTATCATATACACATTAATTACAATTATAAGGTAACACAAATGTCCATATACATTGATATAGAGAAGAATTTAGGCAATTTTCATCTTAAGGTTAAGCTGGAAGCGGGTGATGAGGTGTTAGCGCTTCTGGGGGCATCTGGATGCGGCAAGAGCATGACCTTAAAATGCATTGCAGGAATAGAGCGCCCTGACAGGGGCAGGATTGTGGTGGACGGAGTGACGTTATTTGACTCCGAACGCCGCATTAATCTGACGCCGCAGGAGAGGCACACGGGGCTGATGTTTCAGAACTATGCGCTGTTTCCGAATATGACCGTGCGTCAGAATATTTATGCCGGAACCAGACGGGAACGAAAGAAAGGCCGCGGTAATGATAATGGCAGATATACAGGTAAGTCTGCAGGAATCAAATTGACCAGGGAACAGGCTGATATTAATGTTGAAGAAATGATGAAACGCTTCGGTCTGGAAGATCTTGCGGATCATCTGCCGTCACAGCTGTCAGGAGGACAGCAGCAGAGGACGGCGCTAGCCAGATTGTTGGTATCATCGCCGCAGATACTGATGCTGGATGAGCCATTTTCGGCACTTGATACGTTTCTCAGGCTTAAGATGGAACAGGAAGTAGGAACCGAGATCAGAAGATTTGGCAAGACGGTTATTCTGGTTTCTCATGACAGGGATGAGGTGTTCAGAATGGCTGATAAGATCGCGGTCATTCATGATGGCAGAGTGGAGTCATTTGGAACTAAGGAAGAGGTCTTTAGAAATCCATGCACAAGAAATGGTGCGACGCTCACGGGCTGCAGAAATATATCTGCCATTGAGAAGTTAAGTGAGAGAGAATTATTTGCCAGGGACTGGGGCATCAGGCTCAGGACAAATGAGGATATTCTGAATAAGAAGTTCGTAGGTCTCAGAAATAATATCGGATACCGGCTGGACGCAGTCAGTATGAGCGGCGGACAGAACGCTGATACACTGAAAATGGCGGGAAGGACATCTGCAGAAATGGCTGGTATTCCTGCAGAAACAGTAAGCGAAATGATCAATGAGGAGATTGTCTGTGACATCGTCGGTGTGGTAGAGAATCCCGCATCTTATATGATCAGGCTGTGGCCTGAGAAGAAGGCGGAGGATCCGGATGCAGCTGGTGAAATGAATGCCAGATCCTTATGCGGCAGAGATGCAGGGGCGACAGAGAAGTCTTACAGTGAGGACAGCTCTGTGAATCAGGGAATTCTGATTGAGATACCTAAGACGGAATGCGGCAGCATTCCGCAGGGTAAAGTCGTGATAAGCATATCGGATGACGCGGTGATGCTGCTGGAGGAGTAACATGGATTATATACAAGCAAGGGACTTGCTGCTGTCTCTGACAGCGGCAGGAATAGCGACTGAATATGTTCCGCTGGAAGAAAGTGCAGGCAGGGTGCTGGCATTTGCCTTACATGCGAGGGAGAATGTGCCGGCATTTGACAGGTCACCATATGATGGATATGCATTTAGGGCGGCTGATACTAAGGACGCGGGCAGGGACAACCCGGCGGAGCTTCGCATAATAGAAGAGATTCCTGCAGGATCTGTGCCGACTAAGACAATTACGCAGGGAACAGCAGCGAAGATTCTGACAGGTGCACCTATACCTGAGGGTGCGGATGCGGTGGTAATGTTTGAAAAGACGGAATTTACCACGGATTCGGTTAAGATCTTCGAATGTGCAGAGCCGGGAGATAATATCGTAAGAATCGGTGAGGATGTGAAGAAGGGGCAGCTCCTGGCAGATGCAGGAACAGTGATAGATGCAGGTCTGGCAGGAACGCTGGCGGCCCAGGGAATATCAAGGCCGATGGTATTTAAGAGGCCGGTTGTAGGCATTATCTCCACAGGAAGTGAGCTGGTGGAGTTTGATGACATAGATCAACGTGAAGAGACGGATGATGCAAATAAATCAGAGAAATCCACCTGCTGCGGTGAATCAACGAAATCCACAGATGAGAATAAACCTGAGGTCTGCAATACAGCTGATGAGAATAGATTAAATGAATCAGGTCGGAATGAACCAGGTCAGATAGTGCCTGGCAAGATAAGAAATACTAACAGATATACATTTGCAGCGGCGCTTCAAAAGGACGGCTGTGAGACTGTATATCTGGGAACTGCCCGGGATGATGTGGACGAGATAAGGAGCCTGATAGATAAGGGCCTTAGAGACTGCGATATGATTATTCTCACGGGCGGCGTATCGGTGGGAGATTACGATCTGACTCCTGAGGCAATGCAAGGAGCAGGCTGTGAGATTCTGGCAAAAGGAGTTAACCTAAAGCCTGGTATGGCTTGCTGCTATGGCATTTATGAAATGACAGGATATGCTGAAAAAGCTGAGACAAACTGTGTGAATGGCTCGGAATATGACAGCGTGCGTTCGGATCAGAACGACGGATCAACTGCTGCCGGCGGCAAGCTGGTATGCGCACTGTCAGGTAATCCGTCATCATCGCTTATTAATTATTATGCGGTAGTAAGACCAGCTGTGAGAAAACTGGCAGGGCTTAAGAAATATTTGCCAGAACAGATTTCAGTAACCCTGGCGGAGAATTTCGGCAAGAAGAGCAAGGCCACCAGAATTCTAAAGGGACATTTGGATATTTCGAACGGCCAGGTGATGATGCATATTCCGAAGGGTCAGGGCAATGTTATGATAGGCAGCAGCATAGGCTGCGATGTGATGGCCATCGTGCCTGCAGGCTCGGGAGCCCTTGAGGCAGGAACCAGATTGGAAGGATTTTTGGTGTAACAATGAAGAAAATAAAGGTAGAGGATGCGATAGGCATGGAGCTGTGCCACGATGTCACTCAGATGCGTGACGGATTCAAGGGCGCGGCATTTAAAAGGGGACACGTGATAACGGAGCAGGATATCCCGAAGCTCCTGGATATAGGCAAGAAGACGATATTCGTCTGGGAGGCAAATGCAGGAGAGATCCACGAGGAGGATGCGGCTCTCAGAATGGCGGCAATGGCAGCAGTTGATGGCGCCCATTATCAGGGACCGTCAGAGGGCAAGATGCAGTTAATGGCAGATGTCCGTGGAATGTTCAGAGTGGATACAGAGCTGCTGAGACAGCTGAATTCTATCGGCGATATTACGATCTCATGTATGCCAGATCATTATCCTGTTGAGGCTGGCGCACGTATCGCATCCATGAGAATAGTGCCGCTTACAACCAAGGAGAAGCAGATAATCCAGGCTGAGAAGCTGTGCGAGGGCAGAAAGCTGTTCGAGCTTCTTGAATATCATGATAAGAAAATCGGCGTGATAATCACGGGTTCTGAGGTATACAGCGGCAGGATCAAGGACAAGTTCGAGCCGGTAGTAAGAGCTAAGATGCAGCATTACCCGGCTGAAATACTGGGCGTAAGCATTTGCGATGATGACCTTGATATGATAGTGGCAAATGCACAGAAATTCCTGGACGATGGTGCGGATCTTCTTATATTTACAGGAGGAATGTCGGTGGATCCTGATGATCTCACGCCGACAGCGATCAGGCAGTTAGGAGCTGAGATAGTAACACATGGTGTTCCGTCGCAGCCGGGCAATATGTCCCTGGTGGCATATCTGGGAGACGCGGCGATACTGGGCATACCGGGGGCAGCAATCAGTCTGCCAACTACTATATTTGATGTGCTGCTGCCACAGATATTTGCCGATGTCAGATTTTCAAAAGAAGAACTGATCGGCCTTGGAGATGGTGGACTGTGCCAGCAGTGTAAGCCGTGCCACTTCCCTAATTGCACATTTGGAAGGTATTGACGGCACGCAGCAGCTGAATTATTTATAACACATTTTATGCAGAAAACTGTGATTGTCCTGGCGCATATATGGCAGTATGAGTTTACATTTCAAGATAAAAGAAGAGTTATGTAGTCATAAGTTGACATGGAAGAATGATAGATACATACGGACGAACAATTTCATATTTGAGGCTGTCGGTGACGGATCTGTGTGACCTCAGGTGCAGATATTGTATGCCTGAGGAGGGCATATGCAAGAAGTCCCACGAGGAGATGCTGACAGAGGATGAGATGATAGCGGCTGTCAGGGCTTCGGCAGCCCTGGGCATTAATAAGGTCAGGGTCACAGGCGGCGAACCGCTGGTTAAGAAAAACATCATCTCTATCTGTGGGCGCATCGCCCAGGTGCCGGGCATAGAGCAGCTGTGCATTACGACTAATGGTATACGTTTAGCTGAAATGGCGCAGCAGATTAAAGAGGCAGGTGTAAATCGGGTAAATATAAGCCTTGATACCCTGAATCCTGAGAAATACAGATTCCTTACAAGACGGGGCAATATCGATGGGGCACTAAGAGGCCTTGAGGCGTCGATAAATGCGGGATTTGAAAAGGTCAAGATAAATGCTGTATTGATAGGCGGAATAAATGATGATGAGATCAGGGAGCTGGCAGCCCTTACGATGAAATATCCTATAGATGTCAGATTTATCGAATTGATGCCGATGTATGACAGTGGTGACTTTGGGCCGAAGGCATATATATCAGCTGATAAGGTGCTGGAGATAATGCCGGAGCTGGAGCCTGTGGCAGGTCAGAACCGGAATCAGGAATTAGAAGGAATTGCCTCAACAGTCAGACCAGCGGCGGATTCGATGCCGGATTTCCATAGAGACTTAGGGGGTGAACCTCGTCTTATATACAGCTGTAAGCAAGAAGTCGATAAGACTAGCCAGGCAGCCGATAAGATGGCGGATGACGACCATGGTGTGGCCAGATTATATAAATTGCCAGGAGCACTGGGCTATGTAGGACTTATCAATCCGGTGAGCAGCCACTTCTGTGCCAGCTGCAATCGTATCCGCATAACCGCAGACGGACATATAAAACCATGCCTGCATAGGGCAGCGGAATATTCCATTAAGGGTATGAATGAGGCTGAAATGAAGGCACAGCTTATAAGGGCAATAAATGAAAAGCCTGAATGGCATGGCGAATTGTCATCACAGAGCAGAAGCCATGCAGGCAGAAACATGAATCAGATAGGCGGATAATATATAAAGAGGACAACAAATGAACGACTTCACACATTTTAATGATCAGGGACGCGCCCGCATGGTAAATGTTGGTGACAAGGATATAACAGAGCGCAGAGCCATTGCCAGCGGTAAAGTACTGGTAAATGAAGATACATTTGCCCTGATAAAAAGCGGAGGCATGAAGAAGGGCGATGTGCTCACGGTGGCGCAGGTGGCCGGCATCATGGGTGCCAAGAAGACACCTGAAATAATCGCGATGTGTCATCCTGTGCAGATCAGCGGCATTGACATCAGTCTGAGGTTAGATGAAGCGGAGCTGGCAGTTATAATAGAGGCCACGGTATCTTGCAGCGGGCGCACCGGAGTTGAAATGGAAGCTCTCATGGCGGTCTCAGCGGCGGCACTTAATGTATATGACATGTGCAAGGCGGTGCAGAAGGATATGGTTATCACGGACATTTGCCTGCTTCAGAAAACTGGAGGGGTGCATGGCGATTACGAAAGAGACGGAGCGGTCCAGAGATGAGATAGCCAACCATATATAAACAGAAAGAGGATAACATATGAACAGATATACAGCGGCTGTAATAACTGTAAGCGATAAAGGCTCACGGGGTCAGCGGGTGGATACCAGCGGCCCCATGTTAAGGGAGCTGTTGGCGGCAAATGGCTATGAGGTCCTATATACCGCCATCGTGCCTGATGAGTACGGACAGATTCAGGACGAGCTTATAAAATGCGCAGATCAGATGCATATATCATTGATACTTACGACTGGAGGAACGGGATTTTCACCGAGAGACATAACCCCGGAGGCTACCAAGGCGGTGATTGAGAGGGAAACTCCCGGCATTCCTGAGCTTATGCGTGCCGAGAGCATGAAGATAACATCCAGAGGATGCCTTTCCAGAAGCACGGCAGGGATAAGGGGCAGATCCCTTATTATTAATCTTCCGGGAAGCGAGAAGGCAGCCAGAGAGAATATCGAAGCGGTGATAGATCCGGTAAAGCATGGCCTGGACATGCTCTATTCAGAAGGCTCTGCAGACTGCGCCGGATAAACCATGAGCCTCAGACGAGAGGCTTCGCCCGGGTTCTGGCAGCGATTAATTTATAAGATAATATTTGGCAAAAAAACAGCCACGAAAAGTCAAGGTAACACTTGACTTTTTGTTTAGTATCATTTATCCTCTCGAAGTTTAGTGCTAAGAAACAAAAAGTTTGACATTAGTAACATAACTGGGGCGAAGGAGCCTGAACAAAAATTATGGAACCAGAATATGTAAATGAGCAAATAGGAAAGAAAATCAAGAATCTGCGTAATAAGAGAGGACTGACACAGCAGGAGCTGGCAGACAGGACTGAGCTTACAAAGGGATATATCTCGCAGCTGGAAAATGGCCAGGTAGCACCGTCTGTTGTGACATTGCTCGACCTGATCGAATGTCTGGGAAGTACGCCGTCTGACTTCTTCCGTGAGGATGAAGAGAAGCATATCGTTTATTCGGAAGAGGGATTTTTCGAGAAGCTGGACGATGCAGGCAACAGCATTCAGTGGATAGTGCCGACTGCGCAGAAAAACAAGATGGAGCCGCTGCTGGTGGTAATCCAGCCTCATCAGAGCCTGGCAGAGGATAAGCCCCATGAGGGTGAGGAATTCGGATTTGTCATATCAGGCAGACTTAAGATACATCTTGGGGATGATGTATATACGGCCAAGGCCGGCGAGAGCTTCTATTATCAGGCCAACAAGGATCATTATATAGAAAATCCGGGCGCCAAGCCGGTGAAATTCATCTGGGTCAGCACACCGCCCATGTTCTAGAGGTTTTACGTAACGGTGGACCTGATAATTGTTAGCCTCTGGCACTGGATTATGGATATCGCACATACAATCAACGTCCTATAAGGACTTTAATAAACAACATTTGGGAGAGAAGAAATGCCTAAAAATGAAGAAAACATTATTGAATTGAAGCATATAACCAGATCTTATGAAGATGGGTTTAATGCAGTTGAAGACTTTAATCTTGAGATTAAACGCGGTGAGTTTGTGACATTTCTAGGGCCATCAGGCTGCGGCAAGACCACAACCCTCAGGATGATTGCGGGATTTGACATCCCGACAGAGGGCGAGATCCTCTTAAACGGCGAGGATATCACCAAGCTTCCGCCTAACAAGAGACCCATCAATACGGTATTTCAGCGATATGCCCTCTTCCCTCATATGAATATATATGAAAATATTGCATTTGGCCTGCAGCAGAAGAAGACCCCGAAGGACGTGATCCGCAAGAAGGTTAAGAAATTCCTGAAATTAGTTGACCTGGAGGGATTTGAAAATAGAAAAGTATCAACACTGTCAGGCGGCCAGCAGCAGCGAGTAGCCATCGCCAGGGCGCTGGTAAATGAGCCTGAAATATTGCTGCTGGATGAGCCATTAGGTGCCCTTGATCTTAAGATGCGTAAGGAGATGCAGTTAGAGCTTAAGAGCATGCATAAGGAGCTGGGCATTACATTTATCTATGTAACCCATGATCAGGAAGAGGCGCTTACCATGTCAGATAAGATCGTCGTAATCTCCGAGGGCAAGATCCAGCAGATTGGCAAGCCTGAGGACATTTACAACGAGCCTAAGAATGCATTTGTAGCCGACTTCATCGGAGACAGCAACATCTTCAATGGCGTTATGACTGGCAAGCTGAAGGTGCGCTTCTGCGGCGGCGAATTTGCTTGTGTTGATGATATCGAAGAGGGTACACATATCACGGCAGTTGTGCGCCCGGAGGATGTTATTATGGTGGCACCGGAGCAGGGTACGATCAAGGGTGTGGTGCACTCGGTTGTATTCAAGGGCATGCATTACGAGATCACGGTATATTCGGGCAAGAACGAGATGGTCATTCAGTCTGTCAAGAGTGCAGAGGTGGGCAGCACCATCGGAATGAGGGTGGATCCTGACAACATTCATGTCATGATCGCTGAGGATCATACCAATATCTTCATGACTGAGCTTAATCGTGATTTTAAGCTCGAGTATAACGGAACCGTGCTGGATACCAGCGTAACTAAGATAATAAAGGGCAGCAAGCGACTCGATAACGGAACTTTGATAGATGCAAATGGTGAGCAGATCCGTCTGGATCGTATAAGGATTCAGGCTGAGATTCAGCCTGAAGATATTCAGATGACTGACGACCAGGAACAGGGTCTGGTACAGGGATTTATCAGCAACCTTATCTACAAGGGTGACCATTACAGCTACGTAATTCATACAGACCTGGAGCAGGACTTTGTAGTTGACGATGAATTTCTGTGGAACATGGATGACAGGGTCGGCCTTATTATGCCGGCAGATAAGATGAAATTTACGGTAAAGCATTATTAATTAGGGAGATACAACGTTGAGAAGATTTGCATTTTCCAGGAAGACTCTGGGAATTCCATATATTGTATTTTTGATTATATTCGTAGCAGCGCCGCTGATGCTGCTGTTCTATTATGCGTTTACTAATGGTCAGGGTCAGTTCTCATTCGAGAACCTGACAGGATTTTTCACTGACCCGAACACACTGGGAACGCTGTGTTATTCGCTGTTGATCGCGATAGTGACGACAGCGATATGCCTCTTGCTGGCATATCCGGTGGCATATTTCCTTGCGACCAGCAAGTTAAGATCCAGGACCGTGATATTGCTTCTATTCATAGTTCCCATGTGGATCAACTTCTCACTCAGGATCACGGCTCTTAAGGAGATTCTGAATTTTATAGAGGGGAATCTGGCCATGTATCCCTTTCTTAATTCGGTTATTGGCATGACATATGACTTCCTGCCGTTTATGATCCTGCCGCTCTACAATACGATCGTAAACCTGGATGGCTCTCTTACAGAGGCAGCCAGAGACTTAGGTGCCAGCGAGGCTATGACATTTCTCAAGATCACGGTGCCGCTGTCGGTGCCTGGTATTGTGTCCGGCATATCTATGGTATTTCTGCCGTCCATGACTAATTATGTGGTGCTTGACATGCTATATAATTCTAATTACATCATGGGCAGCCTGATCGGAAGCTATTTCTCGGCATATAACTGGCACGGCGGATCGATGATCGCGCTGGTACTGCTGGCGATCATTTGTATATTTACCCTTATTACAGGCGGCAATGAAGATGAAAATGCGAGAGGAGGAATCGTCTGATGAGAAAGAGTCTGAAATGGATATTCCTTGCGCTGGTGCTGCTGTTTATCTATGCACCGATTCTTGTATTGGTCGTATATAGCTTCACAGATGCGACTACGATCGGCCCGATCCGCAGCTTCTCAATGCATAATTTTGAGACGCTGTTTACGACGCCGGAGCTGCTGCGCATGATTATAGGAACCATCCTTCTGGCTGTTGTTTCAGCCATAATCGCATCGGTGCTGGGTACGATGGGCGCCATCGGAGCTTTCTATTCCAAGAAGAGAAGGAAGAGAATCATCTCAACGCTCAACCAGATTCCGGTTGTAAACGCGGATGTTGTAACCGCATTTTCACTGTGCATCTTACTGGTTGTGGTAATCGGCATCAGCAAGGATACATATATTCCGCTGGTGGCAGGACATGTTACGCTGTCAGCACCATTTGTATATCTCTCGGTGCTTCCTAAGTTAAAGCAAATGGATTCAAGCCTCTATGAGGCGGCGCTGGATCTGGGCGCGACTCCGGCTACAGCGCTTAGGAAGATCGTAATCCCTTATATCGCGCCGGGCATTGCCTCGGGATTTATGCTGTCAATCACATTGTCGCTGGATGATTATTTCATCGCCACATATACGAAACCCGCGACATTTGACACGATCTCAACCTATGTTGTAAATGCTACTAAGGGCTCCCAGACGGATATCAAGACCGCGCTCTGGGCTCTCGCGACTGTTATATTCGCAGTGGTAGTTATAATAGTGATTGCTGCCAATATAAGAGGCAATAAGAAGGCAAATGCTGCTGTCGGCAATATAGGAATGGGTAAGGAGGCTGCAGTAAGATGAAGATGATGAATAAAATCGGCGCAGCCGTTCTTACGAGTATTGTTGCGGTGACGATGAGCACAGGCCTGATGGCAGACATTGCGCTGGCAGCAGATGCAGGAGCTGAGGCAGAGGAAGAGCTGTCAGATGCAGCTGCTATAGGCCAGGATGCGCCTGCCTCTGACGAGAGCGATAATGCTGAGGCGGATAACTCAGAAGAAGACGGAGAAGTATCCGCCGACACAGTTATCCTGCGTGTCTGCAGCTGGGAGGAATATATAGATGAAGGCGGCTGGGATGAGGACGAAGTAATAGACCTGGAAAGCGGCGACATTTTCGGGGAAAATTCCATGATCGAAGACTTCGAGGACTGGTACTATGAGACCTATGGCATCAAGGTTAAGGTGGAATATTCTACATTCGGAACCAATGAAGATCTCTACAATATGCTTAACCTGGGTGATGTATATGACCTGGTATGCCCTTCGGAATATATGTTTATGAAGCTGATAGCAGAGGGCAGGGCACAGAAGCTCTCGGATGAATTCTTCGATGAGTCCAATGAATATAATTATTATATCCGCGGCTTGTCGCCGTTTATCAGGGATATCTTCGAAAATCATGAGATAAATGGCGAGAGCTGGATGGAATATGCTGCAGGCTATACATGGGGCATCACCGGAATCGTATACAATCCGGATTATGTTGATGGCGAGAATATCAGCTGGCAGATATTAGATGACAGCCAGTACAGCAGACAGGTTACCATCAAGGATAATGTGAGGGATTCGTATTTTGCGGCAGTGGGTGCCATCAAGCATGATCTTCTTACCAGTGAGGAATTCTTGAATGCTCCTGATTATTCCCAGCGATTAGAAGAAGAAATGAATGATGTCTCATCAGAGACTCTGGCAGAGGTGCTTGACTATCTGCAGGATGTTAAGAACAATGTTTATTCATTTGAGACAGACTCAGGTAAGGCGGATATGATCACGGGCAAGGTTGTGGCCAATTATCAATGGTCAGGCGATGCGGTCTATACGATGGATCAGGCAGATGAGGATGATTATACGCTGAATTTTGCAGTTCCTGTGGAGTCATCTAATATTTATTTCGATGGATGGCTGATGTTAAAGAGCGGCGTAGAAGGCAATTCGGCCAAGCAGCATGCAGCAGAGGCATTTATTAATTTCCTGTCCCGCCCTGATAATGCCATCAGAAATATGTATTATATCGGATATACATCGGTTATCGCAGGCGGTGATGATACCAGCATATTTGAATATATAGACTGGAACTATGGAGCAGATGAGGATGATGAGGATACAGTAGAATACTCTCTGGGATACTATTTTTCAGGGGTGAGTGATGATGAGGACTATATCCTCACGGTTCCTGCAGAGCAGACCAAGAGACAGCTAGGTGCACAGTATCCTTCTGAAGAGAATATATCACGAACGTCCATTATGATTTACTTCGATGAAGACGTGAGCCAGGATATCAATAAGATGTGGATCAACGTAAGATGCATCAACATAGGAGATATTCCAGTCTGGGTATGGCCAGTGGCAGGAGTGATAATCGCCGCAATCGTGATCGCAGTGATAAGGAAGAAAAATGTGAAATATTGATAACGTAGTTTGTGCTATATAAAAAAGCCGGGACAGCACAGCCACTATGAGAAAACAATCAGCGAAGGCGTTTTCGAATAGTGGACTGTGTGTCCCGGCTTAGTAAATTCAGGGGTCTTATATTTCTGCAAGACTCTGCAATGCATTTGCGCGGAGAATTGTGTCATAATGCTCGTCCATGTATGCCGTTCTGGCATTTCCCAGCTGTTCTATATGTCCGAATTCCATCGCGCTGCCGCAGATCTGTGCGAAATCAGCAGGCTTCTCAGGCTTTCTCTGAAGAAACAGATAATATCTGCCGTTGTCTGTTGATTTATATAATGTATTTGGTCCGATCGCCAGACCCTTGACATTATGTGCGTAATCAATGACGGTTTCGAGACTGTCAAATGAGAACATTCTCTGGGCGATGTCTGGAACCTTCTGGAGGATCTTCTTAGTAAGATCACTGAATTCTGCCAGGCTGTCCATCGAGTTATGATTGAGTGTGCAGCCATCTGCACAGTAGTCGTCAGGTGCGTCGGCCTCTCCTAATATCTCCTTGAGGTTAGACAGAGTAGAAAAACGTGTGTCTACCTCATCCGGATTCTCTACTTTTGTGATCATCAGGATGATGCAATCCATTGAAACAGGAATTGCTTCGATCATAAGAGGCATCTCGGATGCGTCAAAGCCGAACTCAAGGCTGGCCTGTTCCATCATGTCCTGGAAAAGTCCCTTAGCCTTCTCTGTACCATATGCAAGTTCATTTAATTTGAGTTGTCTTGAAGCCAGATCCGAACGTGTGAGTGTGCATTTTATCTGGTTTTCACTGATTTTTTCTATCTTCATAAATAATCACCACCTAACTGAAGATAAAAGGTCTTTTAGGAAAATAATATACGAAAAAACAGTTGAAATGTCAACTGAGCGAGAGTATATTGTGAACGTGTGTAAATGGCTTGCAGAGGCGTGGTTAAGCAGTCTACACATATATCACATCAATCAAAATGATCTGATTCCAGATCAATAATTTTCAAGTAATGACATTATTTTTATGATGCCTTTTTGTCGCTGCCGTGACACAAATGAGTCGTTGGCTGGAGATGACTGACATTTCTGCACGCATGCAATTTTGCATGCACCTGCATAATGCCTGCTTAAGGCAAGCAAATACTATCTTAAGCGCTTCTTACGCACGGATTTCGATTGCATTTGCGGGGAAATGCAGGGCAAGAGCCCTGTTCGGATAAAGCAGCTGTGGGCAGGAATATTATCACGAGCACAGGTTTCGGGCTTACAGCAGGATCTGATATAGGGCAGATAAGCGTGGAACATAGACTGCAATGTTTTAAGTGCAGATAAAAGTGTTCAAAACGTACAAACTATATGGCTCAGACATTTGCCGGATGCATCTGTCTAAGCCTGGAGAGGAGGATAGAGATGACTGATCTAGACAAAATGCAGTTCATACGTTATATGCAGATGAGAGACGAGCTGGAAAACGTAGCATACGGTGGGATCGAGCTGAAGTTAGACGGACAGTATGCGGATGCTCATGACATTGCGTCGGTATGCGTATTTCGTGAGGACAACGATTATATGCGTGACTACATACGCGATGACAGCGGGCGGATATCTGAACTGAATTTTGACAGAGTAAAAGATGCTAAAAAGATGTAAGAATTAACTATAGGGGCTCTGAGCCGTTGTCTGGAAGCAGCGGCTCAGGGATTCTTATAATGCAGGCGGGATGAGCCAGGTGATCATGACTTCAGGATCAGCCGGCACCGCTTGCGATAGAAAATGCGCATAGCGCGATTTTCTCGGGGCTTAAGGGGCAGTATGAAATAATAGAGATGAATTATTTGCAGGAAAAACCATTGACGAAAATAACTGGCTGCTCCTTAAGTTACTATATATTTAAAAGAAAAATTTGCAACTTAATGATAGATATAGGAAGGTGATGTGGATGAGAGAAGTATGGTCCGATTCCTTGTCATTAGCCGGATGCAGTCTGGCAGATAAGATCAAGAATGTTCCTACCCGCTCAGACAGAAAGATTTTAGTAAAAAAACTCTTAAATAACATATTACAGAAAAATCCTGAATGTATATATACTATCTACGCCCTATTGACGTATTCAACGCAGAAATGGGCATCCCAAACGAGAAAACAGCTGGAAATCGATGAAAGCAGAAGCGATGAGCTCAGAGATCAGCTGTATATTGCTGAAAATAGAATCAGAAGCATCAGCCTGAGCACCGGGATAATGCCAGGCATCTGGCAATTAAATAATATCGAAAGACGCAGGCGTGCCACTGCAGCTGATACGGATAGAATCCTCCTGCTGTTAGAGCATGCGGTAAATAGTATTGATTTCCCGCTTATACCTAACGGACATGCGATGGCTGCGACGCTGCGGGCGATTCATTTCGCAGGCAGTGAATGGGAGGATGTGTCGAATTATTATGTAAATACTTATTATGAGAAGGCAGTTTACTGGCTTCATAATGAATGGGGCGATGATATAAGAAACATGATTATGGAGGCCGCAAGTAATACACTGCAGCTATGTCAGAATGACAGGCTCTATTTGAATAGCTGTCATGATACGGTTAAGCTCATAAATGTATATGCGATGATGTCCAGCAGATTCGGGGGAAATTATGGACTCTCAGCGCAGAAGGCACAGCGGATAGTAGATGCGCTCTCGCTGCTCACGGTGGTAGAGCATGCTGTTAATGCCATAAGAAAATTACCTGATGATGGCGAGACAATGTATAATATCCTGCTCTGCAAGATGCTGGGACAGACAGATTACGAGGCGAAGGATAATCTTAAAATAAGCAGGAAGGTCTACGACAGCAGAAAAGGAAAAGCCATTACATTGCTGTCCTTCCTGCTGTGGGGATATTCGACGAGAGATATATTAGAAGGTCTTGTCCTTAATGATGCTGCAAATGTGAATACCGAAAGATATGGCTTCTGCATTTGCGGGGCAGATGCCCGGGTGGATTAAAGGAATTGTGATATTATGACGGCTGTGCTAAAATCCATTGCAAGATTATGAAGTAAAAGAACTCAGCACTTGCTTAAATGTTGGGCTGACTTACGATTAACTTGAATAAAAGCGACGTGTCAGGAGGGATTGAAAACAATGGAAATGCTTCTTTATTCTGAGGTAAATATTCTTTCTATTGTTGTTATGCTTATTATTGCCATCAGTGCAATGAGGATTAACAGACCCATGACACACAAAACGATGCTGTTCGTGGCATCGGTCTTACTGGCTGCACTGGCCAATGCATTCGATTTCGTATGGAACCTGGGCATGACCTATGTTCAGAATATCTCCGTGGATGTCAGGTGCCTCATTAATTTCTGCTATTTTGTTTCCCTGGGAGCATCTACTTATTTCTGGTTCTTATATACAGAGACTGTATTTAATGGCACCAGAATGTCCAAGAGAAATTGTATTTTATCAGCCATTCCGCTTTTTGTGCTGGCTGGGCTACTGGTGACATCATATTTTACCGGCTGTGCGTTTTATTTCGATGCAGATGGCAATTATTACAGAGGTCCGTTTTTCTTCTGTCAGCATGTGCTGGCCTATGGATATATTCTGCTTACATCAGCCGTATGTCTGAAGCGGGCCGCCGCAACAGAAAATTATGACCGCAAGGGTGAATTGCTCACAATGGCGGCATTTATAGTGCCGCCTGTGATCTGCGCTTTAATGCAGACTTTTCTGCAGCAGCTTCCGATTCTGTCAGTAGGAATAGTTGTTTCTTTTATATTGGTGTTTGTTCAGGCCGTATCCAATATGATTTCGAAGGATGAATTGACTCAGATAGCCAATAGAAAAGAAATGCTGCGTTACCTTTCATCTGAGATCAGAAATCTTAAATCAGAAGACAATCTCTATCTTATGTTTATGGATATAGATCATTTTAAACAGGTAAATGACCTGTATGGCCATGCTCAGGGAGACAGGGCATTAACCGTGCTGGCGTCAGTCCTTAGACGCATAAGTGCCGAGACAGAAGGCTTCTGCGCCAGATATGGCGGTGATGAATTCATTTTTATAATCAAATGCAGCGATGAAAGAGAAGTCGTGCAGTTAAAAAAGAAAATACAGCAGCTGGCTCGGCAAAGGAGCAGAGACGAGAAATTAGAGCGAGAGCTGAGCGTGACCATAGGCCATGTAAGATACAAGACCAGAATGCATGGCATTCAGCAATTTATAGCCGCGGCAGATGCTGCCATGTATGCCGAGCGAGAGAGCATCAGAGCCCATCAGCTGCATTAATGTCAGCTTGCAGCATTAAAAAATAAAATTCGACTGCTATGTGCCGTGAACCTCGGCGTAGCAGCCACTGTTCGAAAACGCCTACGCTGATTGTTTTCTCGCAGTGGCTGCGCCGTCCCGGCACATAGCAGTTTTAAGTTTTTGAATGTGAACTTCCTCGATAATTATCTCTCGAAGACGTTTAAAACCAGACTGCGGGATGCTTGAAAAGCCCAGAAATAAGGCTAGATACGGCGATTTTTCTTGAAAAATCGTGAGAATGTGGTAGAATTATAGAGAGTTAATTAACTCTCGAAAGGAGCCGCATGTATCTCGATTACAAGATAAAGATTCCAACGGATTCACCCGGAATCACGAGTAAAAAAATCAAGGGAGTAACGTATATCTACTATGCCTATGAGCATAGCTATAGCGCAGAGAAGAAGTATACGGTGCCAAAGAGTACAACTATTGGCAAGTGTGCAGAGGATGATCCGGAGATGATGTATCCGAACACCAACTTCCTAAAGTTTTTTCCGGCAGAAGAATTACCGGAGACAAAAGGTGAAGCTTATCGAAGCGGATGCTTGCGGACAGGAACGTTCTTGGTGCTGCGCAGGATTATCACGGAGTATCATCTGGATGAGATGCTTAGCGACATCATCGGGAAGGAGAGCGGTCTGTTTCTTGACTTGGCTGTGTATACGATCATCGCAGAAAATAATGCAGGACAGTACTATCCTGAGTATGCATTCAATCACCCTCTATTTACGACAGGAATGAGGATATATAGTGATTCGAAGGTATCTAGTTTTATTAACAGCATTACAAAGGACCAGAGTCTAGCGTTTCTTGATGAGTGGAACAGAAAGCAGGATAACAGCCAGAAGATATATGTATCATATGACTCTACCAATAAGAACTGTCAGGCAGGCGATATCGACTTTGTTGAATACGGACATCCCAAGGAGGATACAGGAGCTCCAATCATTAATTATTCCATAGCATATGACAGGAATAATGCAAAGCCACTGTACTACGAGGACTATCCGGGAAGTATAGTGGATATTTCACAGCTTCAGTACATGTTGGAGAAGGCAGGCGGATACGGCTATAAAAATGTCGGATTCATCCTAGATAGAGGGTACTTCAGCAAAGAAAACATACACTACATGGACCGGTGCGGTTATGACTTCGTCATCATGATGAAAGGCATGAAGGATCTGGTGAAGGAGCTTGTTCTGGAAGTGAAGGGCAGCTTCGAGGAGGATAGGCGCTACAGTATCCGAGACTATAAGGTCAGTGGCATAACAGTAAAAAAGCAGTTGTATCCATCAGACGAGAAGGAAAGATATTTCCACATTTATTATAATGACAGGAAGAAAAGCAGTGAACATGAAGCCATTGAGACCAAGATAGACCGGATGGCGGAATGCCTGCATAAACATGAGGGGACTAAATACGAGATAAATGGAGGAGGCTTTAATAAATACTTTGACTTAATCTATTACAATAAGGGAAAGAAGGATGAAAAATTTATGTACGGCAGGGAGCGCCCAGACGTGATCAATGAGGAGATAAAGCTATGCGGATACTTTGTCATCATCACATCTGAAGAGATGACCGCTGCAGAAGCATTGGACTTGTATAAAAGCAGAGACGTTTCTGAGAAGTTGTTCAGAGGTGATAAATCCTATATGGGGAACAAGAGCTTCAGAGCACACACAAGTGAGTCCGTACATGCAAAGATATTTATCGAATTTATAGCATTGATTATTCGCAACAAGTTCTATACATGCTTAAAGGAACAGATGAACAGGGCTGGCAAGAAGAACTATATGACAGTTCCAGCAGCTATTAGAGAGCTTGAAAAGATAGAACTGATTCGTCAGAGTGATTGTGGATATCGTATGGATTATGCAGTTACGGCAACGCAGAAAGAAATCCTGAAGGGATTCGGAATGACAGCATCAAATGTCAGGACTCAGGCTGCGGCAATCAACGATGACCTTATGGCGATAGAGAAAGACAGGTAGAAATTATGGCAAGAGGAAGCGCTTCGATAGACGAAAAGATAGAAAATCAGAAGGCCATCGTATCTAAGACTAAGGATAGATACGAGAAAGAATTAGAGAAGCTTAATACGCTTATGAAGAAACGTAATGAACTTCGGAGCCGGGAGCTGATGGAGGCATTTACCAACAGCGATAGATCTTTTGAAGAAGTGATGAGATTTTTAACCGGAGAAGCTGATGAAGACGATGAATAATATGATTATTAAACACAACGAGAGTTAATTTTACAGGAAGTTAAGATT
>CAVARE010000016.1:0-13040 GCA_963591145.1 Anaerotignum sp.
GTCATAGATATAGGTATAAATTCAGATGAAAAGGTTGCCGGAGTCCTCGACAGAAAGGTTATGTCCGGAACGAGAGACTTTCTGTCAGCTCCGGCAATGACTGAAGCAGAACTGGCAGATGCCATATCTGTCGGAATAGATATGGTCAGGAAATTAAAGGCTGAAGGATATGAGATTCTGGCAACCGGCGAAATGGGAATTGGCAACACCACCACCAGTACTGCCGTGATCTGTGCCCTTACAGGAAAAGATCCTGATGAGGTCACAGGAAGGGGAGCCGGGCTTACTGACAGTGGGCTGTTGAGAAAAAAGGAAGTTATAAAAAATGCATTGGAAAAATATAATTTCGGTGGCGATGCATTTGAAATATTAAGATGCGTGGGAGGACTGGATATAGCGGGAATGTGCGGTATGTTCATTGGCGGCGCTTTATATAATGTTCCGATTGTCCTGGATGGAATTATATCAGCGGCTGCGGCATTGTGCGCTGAGAGAATTCTGCCTGGATGCAGAAAATATATGATAGCATCTCATTGCGGGGCAGAGCCTGCAGCCAGACCGGTACTTGATGAATTAGAGCTGGAACCGGTTATTTATGCGGATCTGGCGCTGGGCGAGGGGACTGGCGCGGTGATGCTGTTTCCGCTGCTTGATATGGCTATGGACGTATATAAGGAAAGCAGTTCATTTGATGATATAGGTGTGGAACAATATGAGAAATATAACTAGCAGGATAACATCAGAAATCAGGCTTTGAAGAAGAATATGAAAATTTTAAAATCATTTATTATAGCAATCTCATCTTATTCTAAGGTGCCGATGCCACAGATTGAGATAATATCCGGGGACATGGACTATGTTATGTCATTCTTTCCTGCGGTGGGCGCAATAATTGGATTATTTGAATGTCTGTGGTTCTGGATATGCAGATCGCTGGGGCTAAATGACATAGCAGATTATATAATAGCGGCACTTATTCCTGTAATCATAACGGGGGGATTTCATGTTGATGGATTTATGGATACCTCCGATGCAATATGTTCATATAAAGAAAGAGAAGAACGCTTGAAAATCCTCAAGGATTCACATGTAGGAGCATTTGCCGTGATACATTTGCTGGCTGCAGCAGGAATATTTATGGCGGCTGTGTCGCAAATGAATTCGTGGCAGAGCAGGATAATATTGGCCTTAAGCTTTATTCTTGCCAGGTGTCTCAGCGCCGTAGGCGTGCTTCATTTTGAATCGGCAAATCATAATGGTTCGCTGTTTTATGTGGCATCCAATTCTAACAGACGCGTTAATACAATTGTGGTGCTGGCAATTGCAGCCGCTGTGGCCGCCACGATGCTGATTTGTTCATTTGTGGTCGGAATTTTAACAATCCTGGCAGCAATTCTGACATTTTCATATTATAAAACGATGAGCTATAAGAAATTTGGCGGAATAACTGGAGATCTGGCAGGATATTTTGTTGTTGTATGCGAAATAGCATGTGCAGTGGGAATTGCAGTCGGAGGACTCATTGTCAGACAGTAAGCAATGGCTGAAGCTCACAGAGAAAAGATTAATGAAATACGAAAGAAAAATATTGTTTCTTGTAAGGCATGGAAATACCCATGCTAATATTAAGGGGCTATATATAGGAAGAAAAATGGATGAACCCCTCGTGGAAACGGAACATCTGAGCTGGCCTGAGTCTATGCAGCTGCCGGAGCAAATATTTGTAAGTCCGATGCTAAGGTGCAGGCAGACTGCACAGATGATCACAGGACAGACGGAATTTATGGTAATAAATGAATTTGCAGAAATGGATTTCGGCCGGTTCGAGGGAAAGGGCTATGAAGAGCTGAAGGATGATCCATATTATCAGAAATGGATAGATAGCAATGCAACGATACGTTTTCCTGAGGGAGAGAGCCGCGATGATTTTATCCGAAGAAGCATGACTGGTTTTAAGAAAATGTGCGAGCTTATTAGGAAACCTGAGACACTGCTAGTGGCACATGGAGGAACGTTAATGGCAATCATGAGCAGCCTTACTGGGGAGGAATACTTCGATTTTCAGATGCCGACGGGAACTGGATTTAGATGTGAAATTGTATTTGCTGATGGCAGATGTAAATGCGATTCATATGAAAAAATATCCTGCAGAGAGAAACAATAAAAGGAAATGTGCCCAAAAACATCTTGAAAATCTGGCAAAATTGTACAAAAAGTAAGCCCTATTACATATGTGTACACCCAAATTGCTGAAAATTTCGGCATCGATTGACAACGAAGACTGTTCAATGATATAAATGCCGCATTAAAAGTAGCAATGATAATACCATAAGGCGATACTTTTAAAGTGAGGATGAGAATAATGAAAAAAATTATTAAATGGACAAATAAATACAGCAATGAACAGGGGTATGTCAAGAGCGTCAAGAAGGCAGACGGACATTTTGTTAATACATTTGATGCTGCTGAAGCAAAAGCATATTCAAGACAGTGCGATGTTGTTAAGGCTCTTAATACACTTGAAGCGATCGGAGAAACCAGAGACAATAATTTCGAAGTTGTAGAGATATAATCCTTGAAAATCAAGTATGATGTATGTTACAAAAGACAGCGTGAATTTGATTCGTGCTGTCTTTACTTTTGCGATTTGTAACTATTCAGAACCATGCAAAACTGCTTTCTGCGAGTGATTGCATTCGAGCAGATAAGCAGCCAGTGGCAGGTCTTCTATAATGTGGTTCTGCGTAGTTACAGCGATTTTGATAATGGAGTGATAAATGAGAGCTGTATTAAGGGATTTCCCGGCTTACGCATGGATATGTAAGCTGGAGAAGGGCAGATATTTTAGCGGCAGCCTGGGAACTTCACCGACGAAGGGATCCATGGATGTATATATGTTTCAATACAAGATTTGCGTTGAGACAGAAACGGAAGAGGTTGAAGGAAATGAAATTAAGCATAAATTTATTGCGGTCAACTCAGAGATCCGTCCGCCAGTGAATAGCGGCGAAGAGATATTTGCCAAGGAAAAAGTAAGATATCCGCTGAGTAAAGAAAATGCAGAAGAGGCAAGGAAGTGGCTTCTTACACAGATAGAAAATAATCCTTGTATCGGTAAAAATCAAAAATAAATATCAGAGAAGATACGGCATGAAATGAATTTGCTGAGAAAAAAATATAAAAGACGATATGTCATATGGTAAATTCATCGAAATAATGTAAAATAAAAAAAGCTACTGGCGGAATTCGAATCCGCGACCTCGTCATTACCAATGACGCGCTCGTACCAGCTGAGCTACAGTAGCATGATGTCCGCAAACGGACACTTGGACACAATAACACAAACGATAAACATTTTCAACTGTAAAAAATGAAGAATAAAGAAAAATATATATCCAAAGTAATAAAGACGGCGGTGCTTGCAGCGTTTACTGTAGTCTGCGCATTTTCACTTACCGGTTGTATACAGATAAAGATAACCAAACCCCTTAGCGAGGAGGCACTCTTCGAGATAAATGATACAGAATGCTCGGTGGGAACCGCGATATTAAGGCTTCTTGAAGCCAAGGAAGAATATGAAAATGCTGAAGACAGCGTATTATGGACAAGAAAGATAGGCGATACAACCCTGGCGGAATATGTGATGAATACTGTTAAGGATGAATTGCTTAAATACACGGCGGCACAGGAGATGGCAGCTGATCTGACGGTTTACCTGTCAAATGAAGAGGTGAACGCAGCCAAAGACAGCGCAATGCAGCTCTATGAACATATGGTTACATCCTATAATCTGATCAATTATGATGTGACGCTGGAGGATGCTGAGGACCTGTATATCAAGAAGGCATATTATGACAAGGTTTATGAGAAGCTGTCTGAAAATATCTATATGGAGATAAGTGAATCTGATACTAAGGCGATAGAGATAGATTATGTGTTCATTCCCGCGGATGACGGCATTGAAGCAGCCGAGCAGATGCGAAATGAAATGAAGAGCGGAACGGAATTTGCAGAGGTATGCGCGGATCATGGATATGAAGTGGTTCTCAATAATGTAGAAACTAAGGGAAGTATGCCGGAGGCATTTGAAAATAGCGCATATGCTCTTAAGGATGGTGAGATCAGCGAAGTCGTAGTGACGCAGAGCGGATATTACATAATATATTGCATAGAAGATTATCTCGTGACAGAGTCGCAGGCAAACAGCAATAAAATAATCTACGATAAGAAAAAAGAAAATTTTCAGGAAGCGTATGAGGAGTTTGCCAAGACGAACAAGATGAGATTTGATAACAGCAAATGGACTGAATTGGATTTTTACACGTTGGGGGAATAAATGGAAAAGACATCAAAACTGCGTTCAGGCAGTTCCTTCGAAAATTACCTTGTTAAAAAGCTTCCGATAATCATAGCTTTTCTGATTCCGGTGGTGGTGCTATTTATCATATATGTCGGCCGTGGCATATATCCATACGGAACCAGTATGTATCTAAGAAGCGACATGTACCATCAATATGCGCCTTTCATGAAGGAATTCCAGAGGAATCTGCAGGAGGGGGGGAGCCTGTTTTATTCATGGAATATCGGGCTTGGTACTAATTTTGCCAGCACATATGCATATTATCTGGCGTCACCTGTGAACTGGCTGGTGGCATTATTCCCTAATACTCTTATTCCTGAGTTTATGAATATAATGATTATTCTGAAGTCGGGATTAATGTCATCGGTATTCACCTATTATCTGATCAAAAAATTCAGCAGAAATGATTATATAGCAACAGCATTTGGCTGCTTCTATGCAATGAGCGCATATATGACAGCCTTCAGCTGGAACCTGATGTGGATAGACTGCCTGGTTTTGCTGCCACTGATAATGCTGGGTCTGGAAGCACTGGTAAGAGAGGGCAGAACCCGTATGTATACGATCACTCTGGCAGTCTCTATCATCTCCAATTACTACATATCAATAATGATATGTATATTCCTGGTATTTTACTTTATCTATCTCATGATATGCGAGGGCAAATTCACTGACAGACGAGAGGTCACTGGCAGAATATTCAAGTTCGTCATCTATTCTGTAATAGCAGGATGCATGGCGATGTTTATAGCTTTGCCGGCTCTCTTCAATCTGTTCATCACGGCATCATCGGGATCGTCATTTCCGAGCAAAATGACAGCATATTACAGCATACTTGAGATGTTTGCCAAATCCGTTATCAATACGGAGCCTGCAGTTTTCAGCGGACATTTTCCTAATATATACAGTACCATGGCTGTGTTTGGATTCGTTCCGCTATTCTGGCTGTCTAAACGTGTACCTGTTAAGGAAAAGGTCGGTAAGACATTATTGATTTCGTTGCTGGCATTTAGCTTTATGTTCAATATACCAACGTTTATATGGCACGGCTTTCATTTTCCGAACAGCCTTCCTTGCAGATATTCCTTCATATATATATTACTGGTACTTATGATGAGCTATCAGGCTCTTATAAATATCAGAAGATTCAAGGTAAAGGAGATAGTCCTGTGCTGCATGGCGGGTGTGGCTGGCGTATTTATTTTGCAGGCATTGTATCCGGATGATTTCACCGTGGGAAATGCATGCCTGGGAGCCGTATATATACTCATGTACCTTGTAATAGCACTTATGCTTAAGTATAGAAAAGCATCGAAGGTGCTCTCAATGGTGGTCCTTCTGATAGTTGCGGTATCAGAAATCATAATTAATACAAATAATACCGGATATTCAACAACGAGCAGAACGATATATATGTCGGACAATGAGGCTATAGCAACGATGCTGGATGAGGTTGACGACGGCTCGTTCTATAGAGTTGAGAAGGTTACAAGAAGAACTAAAAATGACGGTACATGGAATGATTACAACAGCGCATCTATTTTCTCGTCTACAACAGTAGCCGGCAATTCGGATCTTTACAGCAAATTGGGAATGCAGGGAAGGACGAATGCATATTCCTATTATGGACATACACCTTTTACTCAGGCACTTCTGGGCGTCAAATATGAGATTGCCAGCGAAGAACAGCATGACAGCCTGATGAGCCTGGTGACAACCTCTGGTGATTATTATTTATATGAAAATAAATATGCACTGTCGCTGGGATTCATGGTAAGTGATGATATTTATGCTGTTGACGACATGCTGTCGGATCCATTTGCATTCCAAAACGAGATTATAAGCAAGGCATGCGGAGTGGAGGATGTATTTTATATCGAAGGAAGCTATGGCGGTGGCTCTAAGATAAGCTACATAGCTAGTAAGAACGGCAGATTGCTGGCTTACCTGACTTCAGATCAGGAATCTATAAATGTGGAGATCCTGAGGAATGGGGAATCTGTCGGATTCTATACTTATGACAGCCTGGAGACTCCGGAAATCGTTGACATAGGTGATGTACAGCAGGGCGATGAGGTATATATATATTCTAACGACGAAGAGGTTTTTGAAATCAATGCTAATATCGCATTGATGGATTATGATAAATATGATGCTGCCATGACCGCGATGCAGAGCAGCGAATTGAACATTGCAGAGTACAGCGATACATATGTTAAGGGCTATGTTACTGCGGCTGACAGTCAGACTCTGTTTACAACGATTCCATATGATACGGGATGGACAGTTTATGTTGATGGAGAGAAGGTCGAGTATGAATCCTTCGAAGACTCGTTCATTCTTGTAAAATTAGAAGCAGGCGATCATACGGTAGAGTTTAGATATGAGCCGCGTGGAGTCAAGATTGGAGCTGTTATAAGCGCAGCAGCATTGGCCGCTTTCGTATTGCTTCAGATACTCGAAGCAAAAAGAAAAAACAGGGCAATTTTATAAAGAAAAACAAACAATATGCTTGTAATTTGCAGAATATTCGGATAAAATACGCAGGTTGTGAATAAACACGTGCGCCCAACTGACGGGTTGTGCCGGGAAGCACTCGTTTCGGTGCCCGGAAGGACAAGGACGCAGGGATGAAAAACAGGAGGAAAATAAAATGAGTGTTATTTCAATGAAGCAGTTATTAGAGGCAGGTGTTCATTTTGGACATCAGACACGCAGATGGAACCCTAAAATGGCTCCATACATCTATACAGAGAGAAATGGTATCTATATCATCGATCTTCAGAAGACAGTAGGTCTTATTGATGACGCATTTGATGCTGTTGGTGACATCGCTGCTCAGGGTGGTACAATTCTGTTCGTTGGTACTAAGAAGCAGGCTCAGGAAGCTATTAAGACAGAAGCAGAGCGCTGCGGTATGTACTACGTAAACGAGAGATGGTTAGGCGGTATGCTTACTAACTTCAGAACAATCCAGTCTCGTATCAAGAGATTAAAAGATATTGAGAAGATGGAAGAGGATGGAACATTTGATGTTCTTCCTAAGAAGGAAGTTATTGATATTAAGAAAGAACAGGAAAAGCTTGAGAAGAACCTCGGCGGTATCAAGGAAATGAAGAAGATCCCTGATGCTATCTTCGTAGTAGATCCTAAGAAGGAAAAGATCTGCGTACAGGAAGCTCACAAGCTGGGAATCACATTGATCGGTATCTGCGATACTAACTGTGATCCTGAAGAATTAGATTACGTAATTCCTGGTAACGATGATGCTATCCGTGCAGTTAAGCTGATCGTTGCTAAAATGGCTGATGCTGTTATTGAAGCAAATCAGGGTCTCGAATATGAAGTAGAAGAAGCTACAGAAGAGGCAGCAGAGGAAGCAGCAACAGAAGAATAATTGTCTTATTTTATAGAAAAGGAGATATGACATGGCAGCAGTAACTACCGCAATGGTAAAAGAATTAAGAGATTTGACAGGTGCTGGAATCATGGCTTGCAAGAATGCACTCGTTGAGTCTGATGGAGATATTGATAAAGCAGTTGAAGCGCTTCGTAAGAGTGGTGAAGCTAAGGCAGTTAAGAAGGCTGGACGTATTGCAGCAGAAGGCCTTGTTGCATTGACTGTAAAGGATGACAAGAATGCAGCAATCGTTGAGGTTAACTCTGAGACAGACTTCGTTGCTAAGACAGATAAGTTCAAGAATTTCGTTAATGAAGTTGTAGAGCAGGCTTATGCATCAGATGCTGTTGATGTAGATGAACTCAAGGAAGATAAGCTTATCTCTGATCCAACTAAGACAGTAGGTGAGGAGCTTGTAAGCCAGATTGCTACAATCGGTGAGAATATTAAGATCAGAAGATTTGCAAGAATTAAGTCTGACGGCCTGGTTGTTGGATACATTCACGCAGGCGGCAAGATTGGTGTTCTTGTAGAGGCAGAAGCTGAAAATAATGATACAAATAAAGAAGCTCTCAGAAACATTGCTATGCAGGTTGCAGCAATGAACCCACAGTACATCAGCCGTATGGATATGTCAGAGGAAGAGCTTGCTAATTTAAGAGAAATCACAATTGACAGCTCACTCAATACTCCTGATACACTTCCTAAGCCAATCCTTAACAAGCTCATCGCTATGGCAGTTGAGGGCGAGTTGTGGTCTAAGGAAGACATCGCTATTTATGAAGAGCAGAAGAACAATATGAACTATCTGTTCAACTTCCTTTCATCAGAAGCTAAGGCTACAATTGCAGGTCTTGCAATGAAGGATAAGGAAACAATCACAGCTGATAAGATCTTCAATGGTCTTGTTGAAGGACGTTTCTCTAAGCAGCTGAAGGAGATATGCCTTCTTGATCAGACATATGTTAAGGCTGAAGATGGCAAGCAGTCAGTTGAGAAATATCTGCAGTCAGTAGATAAGAACATCAAGCTTTTACACATGGTTCGTTTCGAAGTTGGTGAAGGAATCGAGAAGAAGAACGAAAACTTTGCAGAAGAAGTTGCTAAACAGATGGGTCTGTAAGCAACAATAGACATTTAACAAAAGTATTAAATCAAGTGTTTTCAAAATGGAAACACTTGATTTTTTTTTATATCAGGGTTATAGTGTGTGTCACAAGGTGGTGGAAAAGTGTCACTTAGTGGATGGAAGTGGTAAAGTCTTACGAGAAAAGGGCGCGGACATCCTTAAGTATATCAGACTGATTAAAATGTCGCTGGGAGGTAACAGGTAAGCATGATGCAATTTATGGGTGAATACAATCATTCCATAGATGCTAAGGGCAGAATAATTGTACCCTCGAAGTTTCGCGAGAAACTGGGAGAACAGTTCATTGTAACTAAGGGTCTTGATGGCTGCTTGTGGGTTTTTTCTTCTGAGGAATGGAATGCATTCACTGAGAAGCTCACAAGCCTGCCTGTTGCCAATAAAGCTGCAAGAAACTTCAGCAGATTCTTTCTGGCTGGAGCCACCGAAGCAGAGGCCGATAAGACGGGAAGAATCTTAATTCCACAGGTTCTTAGAGACTATGCTAAATTAGACAAGGACGCTGTTCTTATAGGAGCAGGCCAGAGAGTTGAAATCTGGAACAAGCAGGCTTGGGAAGAAGTATCAACATTTGATGATGTTGATGAACTTGCTGAGCAGATGGGAGAATGGGGATTTGGAATTTAAACATGAATCGGTTCTTCTTAATGAAACCATAGACAGTTTAAATATTCATCCTGAAGGCATCTATGTCGATGGTACGCTAGGTGGCGGAGGCCATTCTTTTAAAATCGTTCAAAAGCTTAATAAAAATGGCAGGCTGATCGGAATCGATCAGGATCAGGAAGCGTTGGATGCTTCGATGAAACGTCTGTCAATCTTTGGCGACAGAGTAACTCTTGTAAAAAGCAATTTTGTAAATATAAAGTCGGTTTTAGAAAAATTAAATATAGATAAGGTTGATGGTATACTGCTTGACATAGGCGTGTCTTCTTATCAGATAGATAATCCAGATCGAGGATTTACCTACAGAGAAGATGCGGCTCTTGACATGCGTATGGACAGAGAGAGAACTTTAACAGCAAGAGATATAGTCAATACTTATTCAAAAGAGGACCTCGCCAGAATAATAAGAGATTATGGCGAGGATAAATTTGCTAATAATATCGCAAAACATATTGTTGAAGCGAGAGAAGAAGCTTCTATCAATACAACTGGGCAGCTTAAGACGATAATAGAACATGCTATACCTGCGGCGGTGAGAAAAGGACAGGCCGGATATGCGAAGAAGACATTTCAGGCGCTGAGGATAGAAGTGAATTCTGAGTTAGATGTGCTGAATTCAGCCATAGATACTATGATTGATCTTCTGAACCCGAAGGGACGGTTATCAATAATTACCTTCCACTCGCTTGAAGATAGAATTGTAAAAAATAAATTCCGGGATAATGAAAACCCGTGTACGTGTCCACCAGATTTTCCGGTATGTGTATGCGGGGCAGTATCAAAGGGCAGGGTGATTACTCGTAAACCGATAGTGCCTTCGCCAGAGGAATGCGAGAGAAATAAGAGGGCCAGTAGTGCTAAATTAAGAGTCTTTGAACATTGCTGACCAGTGAATAACAATGGAGTCAGCCATGGGATATAAGACCAGGACCAGCAATGGCAGCCGAAGGGCGGCAAATGGTCGATCACAACTAAATAGCGGATCAAATGGTCTTGTAGAAGGCAATGTTGTACGGAAGGCGGCTGCACCGGAACCACGCTTAGTTCCTCTTAAAAAGAGCAAGAAGAGCAGCGAGATGGTTTCCCTGAAAAGACAGCTGAAAAGGCAGAAGGCGAGACTTACATTTCTGGGAATGACGGGGGCGGTTCTGATTATAGGATTGTGCGCGGTAACATTGATCGCGGTGCAGAATTACAATACGCTTTTAAGTGCGGTGAGCACCAAGGAAAGCGAAATTGATGATCTGACTATATATAATGATGCCCTGGAGTATGAAATAGACAGTTCGGTTGACTATGAATATATAATACAGGTTGCCACTGAGGATCTTGGAATGGTGAGAGCCAGCGCATCACAGATAGTGACATTTGGTTCGAATGACTCAGAGTATATACAGCAGGTGGCAGCTGTGCCAACTGAATGAATATGAGATTTAAAAATTCAGGAACTGTAGGAAGATTAAAAAACAGATTTTCTGCGATTATATTGATTTTTATCGCGCTGTTTGCGGTAGTGGCGGGTAAATTGATTTTTATCCAAGTGTCTGAAGGCTCTAGTGCTTCTCAGACTACATATAGCAGGTCGGTATCCAGCTCGGTAATTGAGGCTAAGAGAGGAGACATAGTTGATGCAAACAATGTGCTCCTCGCTTCTAGTACTGTGGTTTATGCATTACAGCTGTCACCGAAGGACATGCTGACTGAAGGACATAATTATCTGGAAATAACTGCGATGTTGATAGAGAAATGCTTTGGCATTTCAGCCGATGAAGTAAAGCAGCTGGTGAATGAAAACAAGGACAGTCAGTATTTACCACTTCTGGATGATCTGACATATAGCCAGTCCCGGGATTTTATTGAGATGCTGGATGCGGACAGCAAGACTATCAGAGATTTTCTGGGGCTGTCGGAGGATTATCCTCTTTCAGATGTGGAAGTCGGAGGAGCTGTACTGATTAAGAGCTATACCAGGAATTATCCATATGGCACACTGGCAAGCTCTGTTCTGGGCTTCATACTGAATGACAGCGGCGCATATGGACTGGAAAAACAGTATGATGATGTTCTGTCTGGAACAGATGGCAAGAAATATGAATATGTAGACAGCGACAATATTGTTGAGAGTGTTTATATAGACGCGCAGGATGGGGCGACTCTGCAGCTTACAATTGATTATAATATACAATCAATTGTGGAAAAGTATATGGCGCAGATGCTGGAAGAAACCGGCGCGAAAACCATAGCAGTAACCATACAGGATCCTAATACAGGAGCCTTTCTGGCTATGGCGGATACAGATACATTTGACGCAAATAATCCAAATGACCTGACAGCATTTTATTCAGAGGAAGAACTGAACGAGATGTCAGACAGTCAGGTTCTTGAGGCACGAACAGGCAGATGGAATAATTATTGTGTCAGCGAAACATTTGAACCTGGATCCACATTTAAGGCGTTTACGGTAGCAGGAGCACTTGAGTCGGGCGTTATAACAAAGGATGATTGGTTCTATTGTGACGGCAGCGTGTCAGTATTGGACTATACCATACACTGCGCGAATATCTCGGGACATGGGGACATAAGCCTTACCAGCGCACTGGCAGAGTCATGCAATATGGCATTGATGGACATAGCTACTGCCGAGGGTGTGGATACATTTGTCAAATATCAGGGTCAATTCGGCTTCGGCGAATATACCGGGATTGATTTGCCAAATGAAGTGAGCTGCAGCAACCTGCTCTTCACGCGTGAGAATATGACAGACCTTGACCTTAAGACTAATTCCTTTGGCCAGAACTTTAATGTGACCATGGTTCAGATGTCGTCAGCATTCTGCTCACTGGTAAATGGTGGAACCTATTATAAACCTTATGTGGTTAAGGGAATATATAATTCCGATAATGAGCTTATAAAGTCTGTTGATAAAGAAGTAGTATCAAAGCCTATTTCAAAGGATACTGCAGATTACATTAAGGAAGCCTTAAGGCATGTTGTTACGGAGGGAACAGGAACAGATGCAGCTGTTCCGGGATATATTACAGCGGGCAAGACAGGTACAGCTGAGAAGGGCGCCAGGGATAATGACCAGTGGATTGCTTCGTTTATTGGATTTGCACCTTATGAAAATCCTGAGGTCGTATGCTACGTCGTAATAGATGAGCCAGAGGCTGGAGGCGACGGAAGCAGTGTCTACGCATGTCAGCTCTACAGTCAGATTATGTCTGAGGTTCTGCCGTATCTGAATGCAACAACAGCATCAGAGGACTATGACCCTACAGGAGTAGGTTCTCCAGAGGAAGAGACGACATCTGAGACCTCAGAGGATGAATATTACGCTGACGAATACTCAGATGATACCGAAGATCAGGATACAGAATATGTCGATGACACGGCATATTACGAAGATGAAAATTATGAGGACTCGTATTATGAAGAAGATTACTATTACGAGGACTATTATTATGAAG
>CAVARE010000017.1:0-11153 GCA_963591145.1 Anaerotignum sp.
TGAAAAAGGAAACGCTGGTAGAAAGAATAAGGTATCAGGGATAGCAAGTATTGCTGGGATATCCTCAGTATCATAGTGGCGATAACGAGTACAGCTATGATTTAACGATTGCCCCAGCCGTTTAACGATTACAACGTCACAGACAGCCGCAAACCCCATAAAACGCGAGAACCCCGCCGCAGAATTGCTCTGCAGCGGGGTTCGTTATATGCAGGAACAGCCGAAAAGCCTTATTTCATGCGGTTTTAGGGCTAATTCGATCAATCTATCTGTCTGATCGGTCATGAATAAAGGTATATTCAATATATCACCATCCAACTTCAGATTATCCAGAGTAAGAGCAGACAGTCACTGCAACCACTGACACCTGCCGCCTAAGTCAGCGGCTGCAGCCAGGCAGCACGATCTCGAATACTGACCCGCCGGCGGAGCCATTATAAGCCTTGATCTTACCCTTATGCAGCGTGATGATCTCCTTAGTGAGAGCCAGGCCGATGCCGGTCTGACCTTTCTGGCCGATATAGAATCTGGCAAATATCTTATCCAGAGTCTCGGGATCGAATCCGTCCCCGTCGTCAGAGAATCTTATAACAGCCTTGCCACGTTCTATCTGGCAGGAGATTGATAATTTGCTCTTACAATATCTGATATCATTAGAAATTATATTCATAAATGCCCGTCTTAGCTGAACATCGTCGCCCATTACCAGAACCTTGCGGCTGCAGAAGTCCAGATCCACGTCGATTCCCTGCTTCTGCAGCAATATGTTCTCGCTTCTGAGGCAGTCATATAGGATCTCCTTCACGTCGATCTGCATCAGGTTCAGCTTCAGATTGCCAGTGTCAATCTTAGATATGGCCAGGATCTCCTCAACCAGCGAGGTCATGCGGTCGCTTTCTTCCATAATAATATCCGCTGCGCGGTGGTGATCCATGATGTCCGTCTGAATCGCCTCGGCATATCCTTGGATGGACATGAGGGGCGTCTTCAGTTCGTGAGAAGCATTCTGAAAGAACTTGTTCTGACTGCTCTGAACGTATTCGATGCTGCTGCCCAGCCTGATTCCCAGAAAGCACATAACTGCAGTTACGACCACCAGAATTATCAGGAAGATAATATTAAGCGTATTCGAGAAACTCATAACCGGCAGCACATCCACGAAGATCATGTAGGTAGTCACATATTCCTCAGAGCTGTTAGACTCCACATCATTGCCCGTCGTTACCTCACCGTCGTAGGTAGGAACCTCATACTTGTAATATACACATGCGTAATAATATTTGTGATCATTTTCAGACAGCGTGAGCACCGTATTCATCGGGAGATTCCGCGCCTGCAGATATTTGCGCAAATGCGCTCCCACGGCCGACGTCTGGTCATATTCATCGTCTACTGGATTATCGATGTCGAAGTAATAATATTTTAGATAAGATTTGAAAATATTGCTGGAATATGTATTAACAACATCCTGCGTCCAGTCAATGTCGTTCTGGATAGCCTTGGCCGCCTCGGTCTCGAAATACCGGTTGATAAATAAATTGAAAGCAATAAAAAACATAGCAGCGATGGCTGCGATCGCTGCAAATACTATTATTAAGATTCTTTTTTTGATGTTCTTCATCGCTGTCGGTCTTGCTTCCTTCTTGGTGAGAAATTCATCCGCTGTTACTGTACTTATTTTCCAGATACTTCGAGCCTGAATCCGTATCCCCATACGGTGACGACACTTACATTGCTGCCAGCCAGGGAGAGCTTCTTGCGGATACGCCGCAGAGTTTCGTCGGTCACACGGGTTTCAACCTCGTCGTCAAATCCCCAGACCTCTGCCAGCAGGCTATCGCGGGAGTAGACCTTCTCAGGATTCTTCATCATAAACGAGAACATACGCAGCTCCGTCTGGGTGAACCTGACCTCCTCGCCATTACGCAGCACAGCATTCTTATCCGTGTCATATGTCAGATCCCCGAAGGAATACTGTATGTTATCATCGCCCTGGCGCGCGCCGTCCATCTCAACCCGCCTCAGCAGCGCACGGATCTTCATCAGCAGCATGGTCGGCCTAAAGGGCTTCGTGATATAATCATCGCTGCCTGTATTGATTCCATTGATGTAATCCAGCTCCGAATCCTTGGCCGTGAGCATGATGATGGGGATGCTGGTGATTTCACGCAGTTTGCGGCAAATGCTGAGGCCATCCGTTCCAGGCATCATAATATCCAGAACCACCAGGTCGCAGGGCTTTTTCATAAACTGCTCGAACAGCAGGTCGCCGTTTGGGAAATCTTCCACCTCGTAGCCGTCGCTCTGCAGAAAATTTCTGATCAGCTCTCTTATATTATCTTCGTCATCAGCTATATAAATTGAGTAACTCATTTTCTCTCTTCCTAAAACAGGCGCCAGGTTCTTACAGCGCATTTGCACATCAAACTATTACGGGCACGTTCTTATGCCAGCAGCTGCTCGAGGTGCTCTGGGTTAACCGAGCAGCGGATCGCGGTGTCCTTACTGATGCGTCCCTTGCGGAACAGCGCCAGCAGGCTCTTATCCATGGATATCATGTTGTCAGCAGACGACATGTAGATAGTATCCTTAATCTGGTTGATCTTATTGTTGCGGATCATATTGCGGATGGCCGGTGTCACTGTCATAACCTCAATTGCCAGCGTCTGTCCGCCGTCAATCGTAGGCACCAGCTGCTGGTAGACAACAGCATTCAGAACCATCGACAGCTGGACAGCAATCTGGTTCTGTTCGCCGTCAGGAAATGCATTGATAATGTGAGCGACAGCATTGGCCGCGCCCAGTGTATCAAGGGAGGATAACAGCAAATGTCCCATCTGCGCGGCAGTTATGGAGAGCCCGACAGTCTCGCAGTCACATATTTCCCCTAGCAGTATAACATCCGGGCTCTGGCGCAGCGCCGCCCTCAGTGCCGTGGCATAGGAGTCGGTATCAACATTGATCTCACGCTGATTAACGATGCTCTTGTCATGCTTATGCAGGAATTCCAGCGGCTCCTCCAGAGTGATGATATGCTTGCTGCTGCGCTTGTTGATGGAATCGACCATGCAGGCGAGAGTAGTGGAACGTCCGCTGCCCGCAGGCCCCGTGACCAGCACCATGCCCTTGTTGGTATTGGCCAGCTCGATGACGTAAGGCGGAATCTGCAGCTCTTCATAGCTCGGAATTGAGAACGAGATGATCCTTACCACCGCCGACAGTGTCCCGCGCTGCTTGAAGCAGTTGACTCTGAATCTTGAGATTCCCGGAATGGCAAATGAAAAATCGTCGTCGCCGTAATTTTTGAAATGCTCGAAGCTGCGGCCCGCGTAGTCATAGATTTGCCAGATTAACTCCTCTGAGATAGCAGGGGAGATCAGTTCATTATCCATGTCGATGATCTGACCCGTTTTACGGATAGAGATGGGCCGCCCAACCACTATGAAGAGGTCGGAGGCACCGAGATTTATTGCATTTTCAAGATAATTTTTTATATCCAATATAAATTCTCCATTCTTTAATAGCCATTGAGAAAGCCAGTCAGGCACTGATTGACAGCCGCAATACATTGCCGGCCATGTCAGGAATGACTACAGTGATGCTCTCATCCGGCAGGGCAAATGTAATCTCCCCCGTAGCCGAATCGTAGCCAGAAGGCTGAAGATTGCCCTCCGATGTCTCGGCATAGACACCATCGAAGTTAATGCCCAGCCCGCTGCCGTCATCAACGATCAGCGTCAGCAGGCCATCCTCGACGGAATAATCCGTCAGCGTTGGTGCCGAGTTGTCAGCGTCAAGAACTGTATATTCCAGAGAATTTTCCTGACCGTTAAACAGCGTGACAGTCACGATCATGGTGCCATTTTTGGTAGGCTGCACAGTATATGTGAAATCGCCGTCATCGTGAACAGGCATAGACACATCATCCACAACGGCAGTAATTGATCTGACAGGAGCAGGGCCATCCAGCTGAATCTGAACAGTCTCGGCGCCATTTGCAGAATCACCTTTAGTGACACTGAATCTTGGCGCGATGAACAGAGCCGGCACCAGAAGGAAGAGAACAAATGCGATCATCGCCGCTGTCTTTTGAATAGAGAAGCGCTCCATCCTGTATTTTGTATAGGAAACAACGGACTCAAGCGGCACCTGGACAGGCTCAATCTGACATGCCTCGAACACTCTGTCCAGAATCTGCGTCATGTCGTCAATACTCAGCTCAGGTATGTTGTTGTCGTTTATTTTATTTGCCAATTTAAGTTGCTTCCTTCCTATATATGACGTATTCACTCGTCCAGGTTGCCCACATCAGCAGACGCTTTCGCGCCGTGTGGAACATTGTGCCTTTCAGGCATGATGGCGGAACCATTTTCAGATAAAATTGTTTACAGGGTTAATGCAATATAGTATTAAGCCTGCGCAGGGCATTAGTCATATACCGATTGACAGACGAGCGGCTCATGTCCAGCATCTCGGCCGTCACACCCGCAGACTGATGCAGGTAGTATTTAAGTAACAGCACCTGCGACTCGCTGAATGGCAGATTCAGGATCTGATTGACGGTATAAGTATTCTTGCCCACAGTAACCGAACTGCCTTGTTGACCATCAGCCGTGCGGCTGCCCTTCATATTATAGCAAATGCGGAAATTAATCTGATTCAGCCATGCCACTGCCAGTGCCGGCTCCTTAAGCGCCTGGATATTCTTCAGCGCGTCGATATACGCGTCCTGAATCGCGGCCTGCGCCTTCACGGCATCCTGCAGATAGCCACAGGCAAATTTATACTGATTCTGGCAGGTCACAGTAAAAAATTCCGCAAATGCAGCATTATTGCCGCCTTGAATCTCCTTGACCAGAAATGCTATATAGTTATTGTCCAGTGCTGCCATTTGTTAAATCCCCTGCGTCACCTACGTTTGCTTCGACACCATTGATACAGCTATTATCCAGTGCCGCCATACTCTAAATCACCTGTTTCTCACTCAGCGTCATGATTATAAATCTTACGATTGGCCTCGGCGATCAGCTCGGTGATCGTCTGGGCGCTGCTCTCCTCCGCCAGGGAGATGCCGTACTTGTATTCTATAGGATAAGCGCCGGCCACCTTGTTGTGCTCGGCCACATTTGTCTCAATGATCGTAAGGAACAGACTGATATTTTCCTTATTATAATTCTCGAATATTGCCATGAATTTATTGCCGCCGTTGCGTCCCACGAAGCAGCGATCTACTGCGGCATTCAGGAGAATATTTGAGAAGTCCTTAATGGCGACATTGCCGGCGATATGACCGAACGCGCGGTTCACCTGCTGGATGTTAATGATGTCGAACATGATGCAGCCGATGCCGCGCGGCAGCTCCTTATCAAGGTATTTTTCGATGATCATGTCGCAGCTGTATCTATTTGCCAGACCCGTCGATGGATCCGAATGCACCGAGTGATCCAATTCATGGATGCTCTGCACAGTCTTCGCAAATGTCTTGAAGTCCAGAAAAATAAAGAAAAATGATATAACTAGCAGAACCCATAATGTGATGCACAGCGCCCGGACGCCGGGATCATTTGCAATAATATGGAACAGATCCTTGTTGGTAACAACAAATATAATTCCAGCCGCTGCGACAACGATGCACAGAATCAGCTGTATAGTCTTGTAAGTTTTAAATCCCTTCATAATATATTCCCCATAACTGTTGCGTCTCGATACGCGATATACTCAAGCGTGCGTCACGCAGTATATTCGAGTCCCGCCTATCTAGAGCATAGCACAATGGTAGGAATAAGGGTATAGCTTTTTTCTCATTGATATCACCATATTTTCCGAAGAAAAACGGCTCCAACCCGATAAAATCAAGGGTTAGAGCCGTTTCGTCTGGCTACTGTCACTTAGCTGTTCGCCTGCTGCTTCTGAAGCTGCGCTATAATATATGTTCTGGAATCACCCTGGATATCAAGGACGTCCAGAGCCTGCTCTAACGTGAACTGCAGATTTTCCATAAGCTTCCGGACATTAGTCACGTTGCAATCATCCGCATACTCTTTAGCATACTCCTTAGCAAATTCTTCTACTGCTTCACACATAGTACCACGTCCCTTCTCGTTTTCTTTAAAGTGTCTCACACTGTCGGCCAATGCCTTGTAGTGCATATTCTCAGAATCCTTTTGATGAAAATCCTCCATGAGCCGGGCGATCTCGCCATCGCCCTTATAACTGCCGTTCACATAGATGATATGCGAGCCGTCTTCGAAAGGCTTACCAGTTTCCCTGACAATCCTGTCTATGTGATATACCGGTTGATCTTCATGAAACTTATCCTTCTTATAGATAAATATCACATAGGAATCCTTAAGTTCCCTGAAATCCTGGTTGGCCTTCAGCATCCTGACATCAACCATACTGCTGTGAAACCGCGCCCGCTCAACCGCGGCGCCCCGTGCATTGCCCTGAACCTCGATATCAATCTCCCGTCCCCGGGAATCTATCGCATGAACATCCAGCGTAATGTTGCGACCCTCCACAAGCGGATTCTTCATATCGTCCTGGCCGTCTACACTGATCACTCTGATGTTCTCGTCCAGAATAATGCGAAGTATCAGCTCTGTGGCTTCAATGTTTTTGTCAAATACATGGCTCATCAAATCATCATCGAAAAGAGTCATGTTATCAACGAGCTTATTTATCCGCGCCCGCTGACTTTCGTCATAAAATGAATTTCCTGTCATAACCTCCTGCTTTCATCGTAATCGTAGCACGAGTTTTCCATGCTGACAAATAAAATTTGTTTTTAAATCCTTTTTATCAATAGAAAACACGCCCACGTTGCCTCTGTAAAAGGGCCTTCATTCAGTCGCAGTCAGTATAGCACATCCCATCCACCATTTCAAACGTATGTTTGTATTAAAACGAAAAAGTAAAAGGCCCTCGCCACCCTCTCCCTTCCCTCGTATAAATAAGTGGCGGCCACCGCCGCCCGCGCTGACATCGTGTCGCCCTTACCGTCACCGCATCCTTGACCCCTTCTTTATTATAAACGAGCCACCGCCGCCACCATCCCACAAAACCCCGCCAGGTTTCAAGAAAAAATACAACTTTTCTTGGCATCATGTATTGAAAAAAAACGGGAAGGTGTTATCATACGCATAAGAGGGGGATTATGCCCTCTTAGTTTGGCAACCATAAAAGGAAAAGTAGTTTTATTGCAGAAATGAGATAAATGAGTATAGTCACTGTATTACGTGCACTGTATTAGTCAAGCATCGACTACGCAAATATCAGAAAAGGAGACGGACATGAGAAAATATTGGAAATCCATAGCAGCGATAGTTCTAGTAGTTGCGGTAGTAGCAACGGTTGCATTATCAACAATCGACTGGAGGCTGCGCGCAACAGACGATGATGGAAACATCGGCAGTGGAGAAGTGGTAGAGCAGCAGATTGAGGTAACTCAGCCAGCTACGGAGAGCACACCGGTAGAGACGCAGCCGGTGGAAGTTTATAACACTTATGAGGAGACACAAGTAACAGTGGCCGAAACAACGGCAGCTGAGACTACTGCAGCTGTAGTAGAGACATCAGCAGCCGAAACTGAAGTCACTGAGGCAGCCACAACACCAGCCGAGACCACAGCTACAGCTACTACAGCAGCATCTCATACAGAGACCACGGCAGCTGAGACTCCATCGGAGACCACCACTCAGCCAGTTTCGAAGGAAACCTCAACAGAAGCTGAGACGACCACCGAGGAGCAGACCACCACGGCTGCACCTAACAGAAGCGTCAGATTGAGAACCAACCTTGATGACGGCACCACACCATACGAAGGCATGACAGTAGTTCTTACTGTAGAACTCGAAGGCTTCGAAGATTGTCAGTATACAATCAAGTGGCAGCGTTCTACAGATAATGTTAACTGGGAAGACATTCCTGGTGCTACAGGTGAGGAATACAGCTTCACACTTACAGAAGAAACTAACGGTTACTACTGGAATGCACAAGTAACAGTTGGATAATATATAAAGCTTTTTCAGTAACTACTATTAAAATGCAGATTAGGAAGTGAGCTTATGAAGAAAATAGGATTAGGAAAAAGAATATCAGCTTTGTTGTTATCAGCGCTGATGGTTCTCACATTGGTTCCATCATCAGTTACTTATGCTGACACATACAACACAAGCAGTAACACAGGCGGTGGTGTTAAGATTGAATATCAGACTACCGCAGCAGCCGAAAAAACGAATGAAAACGAGTCGGAGCAGCCGGCCACAGAGTCTGCAGCACAAGAGGAGGCAACTCTCACAGTCAATTACATCGTAGAGTGGACAACTGAGGACGGAACTCAGACGGATATCATTCAGGAACCTCAGGTGTTCACAGAAGGACTCTACGTTGGTCAGGAGATCACAGTAGCAGATTATGTAGTGGACTTCAGCGCTCAGAACCTGACATATCGTGCAGGTGATGAGACAGTCACACTGGAGGAGAACACAACACTGAATCTGGTATACGACCTCGTAGAAGCAGAGGCAAATAATACCTCAAATGAAAATAAAATTCTCTATACGTTGCAGGTTGAATATGTTTATGAAAACGGCGGCAGAGTAGAGAACACTTATTATGAACTGAAGGAAGCTGGTGCTGCGTTTGAATTAACTGCACCAGTTAAGCAAGGATACACAATTTCTTGCGATCAGTCAGAATATTTCAATGAGAAAACAGGTGTGCTGAGTGGAACGATGAGTGCGGATCTCACACTTACATTAACGTACACACCAGAAGATGTTACATACACTGTAAAGCATATTTTTGAGCAGGCTGACGGATCTACTAGGACTGAAACTGATACATTGTCAGGCAGGGTAGGAGAATTAACCAAGGCAGAGGCCAGAACGGTAGAAGGCTATACAGCCATGTCACCTGTACAAGAGCTTCTTGTTGATAATAACGAAGTTGTAGAAATCAATTATTATTTAAATTCATATACATTCTCGTACATGAGCAATGGCGGCAGTTATATTACTCAGGAACATAAAAAGTATGGGGATACTGTAACTATTGATGACACCAAGACGCCGAGCAGAACAGGATATACTTTCGATGGATGGTATCTTGATGAATCTCTTACACAGGAAGCGCCAAGCAGTATAACTGTGACTCAAAATACGAAGGTTTATGCTAAATGGACTGAGAACATTGTAAATTATACAATCGCATACTGGTATGAAAATGCAGATGATGAAGATTACAGTTATGATTCATCGGAGGTTAAAACAGCTCTTGTAGGATCGAAACAGACAGTTACTACGGCCGAGCCTAAGGACAGTTATTTTGAATTTGAAAAGGCGGATACAGTAACCATTGCAGCAGATGGATCCACAATATTAAATGTATATTTTTCTAGAAAAGAATACACATTGACGTTTAGGGAAGCAAAAAAATCGGGGCGGAAGACAACGTATGAAACAGTGGCGACGATAACTGCCAAGTATGGAGCTTATATTGCAGATAAATTTAATGAAGCTCCATTCACCACGACCTATAGTGGACGTGCATGGGAGTGTACTGATAGTAGTAAATATGGATATGCATTGCAGACATTGGATAGAATGCCAGGTTTCGATGCGACCTTTAATTTGTATAACCAAAATTCTACAAAGTTAAAGACAATATCCTATTATCTGCAAAACGTGGAAGGAACAGATACTGTTGATTCAAGTTGGCCTACATCAAATGAACAGTATTCTGAGATTAAAGAAGTAAAAACTTACTTTAACTTCGTTACATACACTGAAGAATACCACGACATTGCAGGATTTTCACGTTGGGGCGCAGAAAAGGCGGGATTTAGTAATAATAAAAAAGACTTCAGCAATAATGCAATAAACCTATATTATATTCGAAATTCATACAATCTGAGCTTTATAAATGAAGGAGAGACAGACAAGACAGTTTCATTTAAGTATGAAGCAAGTATTGCGAGTGCAAATTATACGCCAACCAGGCCGGAATCTTTACCAGATTATTACGAATTTGCAGGATGGTATACAGATGAAACATACCAAAATGCTGTAGACTGGAATAATGCAACGATGCCGTTGGATGGTCTGGTTGTATATGCTAAGTGGGCACCTAAGAGCTTCACAGTAACCTTTGATTCTAATGGAGGAACGGATGTTCAGCCACAGACAGTGGTCGGAGGATCATTGGTACAGAGCTTCGTAGATCCGACATATGACGAATATGAACTCCTGGGATGGTATGAAGATGGTAGTGATACGCCATTTGACTTTGACATGCCTATCACAAGAGATGTTAAGTTAACAGCCAAGTGGGAGAAGATTACTATAGTAGATTACACCATTAACTACTATAAGACAGGAACGACAGAGTCGGTATTTACTACAGAAACATTAAGAGGACAGGTTGGTCAGCAGGTAAATATATTGGCCAAGACACATTCAACTCTTATTGCAGATCATGTTAGTCAGACTATGACATTGTCATGGAAGGCTGAAGATAATGTAATTACTTTCTATTATTCAGAACCGCACGACGTATATTACAAGGTTCAGTATATAGATGCGGTTACAGGTGAATCACTAAGTGAAACACAGATTAAGACAACGAGAAGCGTAAATGTTGCTGAGTCTTATATTCCAGTCGATGGATATGAAGTTGATGCCACAAGACAGATTCTTACATTAGATGACGAAGCAAGCAAGGAAGCAATCAAGAACAATGTAATCACATTCAGCTATAAGCCAATCATAGAAGTGTCTGTAGCTGGTAATATTGCGTCATACGTTTATGATGGAACTGAAAAGTCAGTAACAGGCTTTAATGTTACTAATGTAGTGATAAAGGGTAAGGCAGCTGGAGCTCTGCCAGACGGAATAACCATAGCTCTTGCTGTAGGCAAAACTGCTCAGGCATCTGGCGTAAATGCTGGCACATACTACATGGGTCTGACAACAGCTAGCTTTACAGCCCAGTTCGCTGATAGCAGTGCGTATACAAGCGATAACTGTATCGTTAGAATAACCGGTGCAGAAGATGGTTGGTTAAAGATCACAGCACAGACGATAGACCCGGATGATCATGATTATCCGGAAGAAGGCGGCGTCACGGTTGACGATCCGTCAAACTCCGTATAT
>CAVARE010000018.1:0-24948 GCA_963591145.1 Anaerotignum sp.
CGCATTCCGAGCTATCGCTCTACATGCTCATGCAGGCTAGCCCGTCCAATGGCTGCACAGTTGCACGAGCGAGCTCGGACAACTGCACAGCCGCTGTCCGGGACTTTTATAGCACATCAGCGAAGGCGTTTTCGAGCAGGGGCTGCACGCCGAGGTTCACGGCACGCAATAATTAGCTATTCAAGTAAATTCTTATGCATTAGCTGTTCATATGAGTTCTAATTGTTCTACTTATGATATAACAGCACTTTGCATAAGTCAATTACCACTTTGAAGGCATTCACAGATTTTACCATCATCATAAAAAAAGCAAATTCCTAGTTCTTTTTTCGGTTGAATGTATGTTATACTCGTACTCGTTACTGTAATACATAATACAGAATACAGGAGAAACTATATGGCATTATATTTAATTGACTTTGAAAATGTGCATGATTCCGGTCTTAATGGAATCAATGCTCTTACCGATCAGGATGAGGTAAGCATTTTCTACAGCAACAAGTCAGAGCACATGTCGTTCGATACGCATGTAAATATCATGAAAAGTGAGGCACGTATTAAGTATATTAAGCTGAGACGTTCTGCCAAAAACTATCTTGATTTTCAGCTCTGCACTCACCTTGGTTATCTGATCGGTTCCCAGACTGAAGGTCCATTCTTCATTATCAGCAAGGACACAGGCTATGACAGCATTATTGATTACTGGAGAGATCACGGTATCACCGTAACCCGCCAGCCTTCAATCGGATTTAATTCTATGTCCAATCGCGCTACAGGTCAGACTATCATCCAGGCTCAGCCAGCCAAGGTAGACGTTCAGGAAAACAACCATGTCATAACATTGCCTTCTGTTCCAGTGTATTTTATTGGTTCTTCCGAGAGCAAGAAACAATCTGAAGATGAAAATGTCGAAGAAGCTATATCAGAAAACTCCGAAGCAAAAAGCTGCGAGGCAGAGGCTCCGATTTCTGAGGCTCAGACTTCTGAAGCTATTTCTTCTCAATCAGATGAACTGCCTTTCGTTAAGACAGTTAAAAGCAGATCCAAGTCTAAGGCAAAAACAAAATCAAAATCTAATATTGCCGAGGATAATTCTTCATCTGAAGAACCAATATCAAATATTTCTGAAAGTGAAAGCACTGATGCCAATGCAGGCAGCGAAGTGGTTCTGTTAAAACCAGATGCACTTCCTGAAGCATACCGCAAGAAGGTTCGCACTGCGCTGCGCGGCAAAAACATTCCATCAGGCAACTACTCTGCGATATACAAAGCGGTTGTCAACAGTTATGACAAGCTGGCCCTTAACAATATTCTGGTCAAATCATTTGGCAGCAGCAAGGGCGGTGTTGTTTACAACATGATCAAAGACATCTTTACAGAGTATCATTCATCATGAACATTTGTGAATCCTGCGCATACTACGTGTATGACGACGAATTTGATGAATATTTCTGCGACATGAACATGGACGAGGATGACGTCGCAAGGCTCATGTCAGGACATTATAAGGAATGTCCATTCTGGAGAAACGGTGACGAATATGACACCGTCAAGCACCAGGCATAATCCTTTACACACAAGAAGAGCTGTACGATTTGCACAGCTCTTCTTTATTTCATCCAGGCTTGATTTTCGTTTTAAAGCCGGGATCATTTATAGTCAAAATTCACCATGGCCAGGTCTGGCTCCAGATCATTGTACAGTCCAGAGCCTTGCCGTAATCGCCTGTCATGTCTCTTACTCATCTCTTCGGTTATTAACTATTTCATAATCTTCATCGTCATCACCTCTACGGCGTCTTACCAGAATGATGATTATTACTACAGCTATAACGATCAATGCAGCTATGGCAATAATGATCCAGAGAACGATATTGTTGGTATCGCCTGTCTTAGGTGTTGCCTGTGTTACTACCTCAATGGTTGTCTCACAAGAGCCATCCGTATACTGGAACTTGATAGTATGGGTTCCTGTCGGCATCTGATTCATATAATCAGCATGGATTTCAACATAGGTTCCACCTTTTGTTGCACCCTGCCATGAATCATACTGGGTTGTAGCAACATTATTGCCATCAATCGTGATTCCTGTGAACTTGCTGTAATCTCCATCCAGTCTGAACAGCAGCGTTGTTGCTGCGCCCTTCTGATATTTTGCACCGATTCCCTCGATTACATTATAGAGGTTCTTCCACTGTGCATACAGATTAACAGTTGCGCCCGATGTAGCCGTAAGATTCTTAATCTGGCTCTTATCTTCATATGAAGTTCCGCTTCCATCAGCCTTAGTATTCCATCCGGCAAATACATATCCGGTACGAGTTAATGTATTGGCAGGAAGAGTAGCTGCGCTGTCATATACATAGGTCTGACTCTGCATAGTTCCTGAACCGCCATTTGCATCAAACTTAACTGTATATCTGATAGCTGTCCACTTAGCATAGAGCTGCAGATTTGACGATACCGCATTATTGAAATTATATGCTGTCGTACCCTGTGTATCTGTAAACCAGCCTGCGAATATATATCCGGTTGCAGTCGGATCAGTTGGCTTTGTTGCCTTCTCACCTGACTTAACCGTCTGTGGGTTAGGGGCTGTTCCATGACCATTTGCATTAAATGATACTGAATACGATGCAGTAGGAAGCTCTGTCCATTTAGCATACAGCGTTACATTGGCTGTTATCGCGGTCGTGAAGTTGAACATATTCTTGCAATCCTGGTCTGTATACCAGCCGCCGAATACGAAGCCTTCATATGTCGGATCGTTTGGCTTAACAGCTGTCTTGCCGCTTTCAATGGTCTGTGCAGATGGGGCAGCTCCCTTCGAATTGATAAATGTTACTGTATAATATGTAACCGGAACCTGTGTCCACTTAGCATATAATGTCATTGAGCTGGTAACCGGCGCATTAAAATCATATGCTGCCGTGCAGGTCTCGTCTGTATACCATCCGCCGAATATCCAGCCTGTCTGTGCAGGATCTGCAGGTTTAGTTACCTTGTCTCCTGATACGATCAGCTGACCTTCCGGTGTCGTTCCGTATCTCGTATAGAATGTAACACTGTATGTAATCTTAAGCTCTGACCATTTTGCGTATAATGTAATATTGTCATTAACTGCACTATTGAAATCATACTGTGTTGCATATGACTGATCCGTATACCAGCCCTCGAATACCCAGCCGTCTGCTGTAGGGTTAGTAGGCTGCGTTACCTTCTCGCCCTTATTTACAGTAACCTGTGAAGGGCTTACGCTGCCGTGCGCCGTTGAGAATGTTACTACACATGTCTCTGCAGGACGTTCTGTCCATTTAGCATATAAGATCATATAACTTGTAACCGGTGTATTGAAATCATATGCTGTCGTGCAGGCTTCATCTGTATACCAGCCGCCGAATATCCAGCCATCCGCTGTAGGATCTGCCGGCTGTGATACTTTGTCGCCGCTCTTAACCGTTACCTTGTCAGGGCTGACACTGCCGTGAGTAGTTACGAATGTAACAACATATTCTTCAGTTACCGGCTTGGCTGCCCAGCCTGCATATAATGTAGTATCTGTATTTATCGCTGTATCAAAGTTATATACTGTTGTGCATGCTGCATCTGTATACCAGCCTGTAAAGTTATATGCATCATCTATAGGTTCATCCGGTATCTGAGGGATATCTCCCGGTGTCAAGGTCTCGCCCTGAGGCACCAATGTACCGTGTCCATTCAGATCAAATGTCACATAAACATGCTCTGGTGCTGCCTCTGTCCACTTAGCATATAAGATCATATAACTTGTAACCGGTGTATTGAAATCATATGCTGTCGTGCAGGCTTCATCTGTATACCAGCCACCGAATGTCCAGCCATCCGCCGTCGGGTCAGCCGGCTGTGATACCGTGCTGCCATCAGTTACTGTAACCTCGCTAGGTTCAACACTGCCATGGGCGGTTACAAATGTTACTACATAAGATTCTGGCACTACCTCTGTCCAGTGCGCATATAACGTTATGCTGCCAGTTATCTGTGTATTGGCAAAATCAAATGCAGACTCTGCGCCTTCAGCATACCAGCCGTCGAATGTATATCCCTCTCTTGTAAGTGAACCTGGATCAATTGCATATTCTCCTGATACAATCGTCTGTGTTTCAGGTGCTGTTATACCTTCTGCCTGTGAATCAAATGATACCGTGTAGTATGTCGGATTCTCTGTCCAGTGCGCATATAACGTTATGCTGCCAGTTATCTGTGTATTGGCAAAATCAAATGCAGACTCTGCGCCTTCAGCATACCAGCCGTCGAATGTATATCCCTCTCTTGTAAGTGAACCTGGATCAATTGCATATTCTCCTGATACAATCGTCTGTGTTTCAGGTGCTGTTATACCTTCTGCCTGTGAATCAAATGATACCGTATAGTATACCACTTCAGGTTCCTCTGGATCTGGATCTTCTGGATCTTCTGGATTTTCTGGATCTTCAGGATCTGAGATCGGACTCGGCTCTGCATCTGAACCCTGACTGCTCTGTCCCTGAGTCAGAATGATGCTGCCGTCTTCCTGATCCATACCATAATAAGATGAATCCGCATCATATGTTATGTAATCAGCACCGAAATACTGGCCATCATTTGCACCAATGGTCTGACCTTCTATAGTCGAGGTATCATGCGGTGTTACGCCTACGCTGCCAGTTAATTCCGCATCAAGATGCAGCACGCTGCCATCAAGATGGATATTGTTAGCCGCACCATTGAAGTCAGTATTGCCTGTAACACTGATACTGCCGTCAACATATACATTTCCCGATGTACGGATAGCACCGCCGCAGCCTGAGGTATTGCCTGTGATATTTGCAGATCCATACAGATATACGTCGCCTTCGTTGTATATAGCGCCGCCAGCATAATCAGCTGTACACTGTGTGATCTCACCGCCATCGAAATTCAGATTACCGCCATTTGCAATATATACGGCTCCGCCATATCCCGCACGGCTGTTCTTAAGCGTTGTATCAGAACTGATCACAAGCTTGCCGCCGCTTAATACATTGAACAGGCTGTATCCGCTGTAGCTCGAGCTATTTCCATCAACAGTGATATTATTCAGAGTAATCTTGCCGCCGCTTGTTATATTAAACAAAGCGTCGCCTGAAAAATCTCTGTAAATTGTATATCCGCCCGTTAAGGTAATTGTCTTATTTACTGTAATTGATTTTGTGATATAGATATCAGATGTGATCTGGATAGAATCACCCTCTGCCGCAGCACTTATGGCTGCTGTCAGTGATTTATATGGAGTCTCACCTATGTATGCAACATCTGGTGCACTCTCATCATAAACCTCCTCGCCCTCTTCGGAACTCGATGTTCCAGTTCCACATACTGCGCAATAACCATCTACAACATGATTATGTCCGGACTCCTCTCCGTCAGCAAATGCTGATGTAGGTATCAGCATTAAAATCATTGCAATGGCTATAAACAGACTAAGAATTCTCTGTTTCATATTATTCGCCTCCTTGTAATTATTTGGACAGTTGCGCATTTTCATGATAGAAAGAAAATGTGAATTTTTTATGTCTTACTTGTAACAAAACTGAGCCAATCAGATTCCAGGCAAATCTGTCAATCGGCCTTATATGTATTTTCTGTTGACTGTATTACGACTGCAGCCATCTCTGTTCCCAGGCGGCATGCCTCGTCAATCGGCATATTGCAGATGAGCCCTGCAGAAACTCCTGCGAAGAATGAATCCCCTGCTCCCGTTGAGTCAACTATATCAATCTGCTCTGACGGGCACATGCCGCTGGTTCCATCCTTACACGCATAAACCGAGCCGTCCTTATCCAGCGTAACGATCATGCATTCCATACGGAAATCATTTAGCTTGTCCTTCAAAATATTCAACATTTCGTCAGGGCTTTTATCTTCAGTATCAGTATCGAACAGTTGCCCTGCCTCTATCCTGTTGCATACGAAGCATTTGCACTTATTTATATATTCAATGCGGTTAAGGGCTATCGTCATGTTAGATATGACGCCATATACGTCGACCTGATATTTCTCCGCCAGCCTGAAGACTCTCGATACAATCTCTTCTTCCAGGTCTATCTCAATCGCGATGGCGTCGGCATCGGCAAATATCTCATCGCCCCTTTCATCCAGAAGCAGACTTACAGGAATCAGATTCTGCCTCTTGGACAGATTGGCGCATACATCGCCATCAGGTGTCATGATAACCATCCAGGTACCTATTCCATTGGGAATCCTGAGCATGTAATCTGTTATTACGCCAGACTCCTTCAGGTCGGACTCAATGGCGGCCCCATGACCCATGCTGTCAGTGATGCTTACAAATACGGGCTTTAGTCCCAGACCGGCTATATCCTGAACCACGTTTCTGCCCACGCCTCCGTATTTATATTCGATACGTCCGGCATTCCTGCCATTTGGAATAAATGTTCCTTCGGGATATCCCTTGATATCCATGAATACCGTGCCGATGACAACTATTTTTTTACTTTCAAAATCATACATATCCGTTGACTTTCCTCATGCGCTGCTTGTAGATTTCGTTTAGTGGGCTCTATACTTGCAGACTTACCGTCGTTAGTCTGTCCCTTGCACTACTTGAAAATTCCAGACAATGACGCCCGACCTGTGATAAGTGTAGTATAACTCCATCAGTTGAAATATACCAAAAAATCTCTTGTCCCTCAATGCTAAAACGCATATACTTTAATTGTAGCTGACAATTGCGCCGCTGGTTATTAATATCACGTGTGAACAGCATAAGTCAGCCGTAACTTGCAGGAGCATATTTCGTGATGCCTGACAGGCCTTACCAGCAGGCATGGCAATGTCTCACAATGCGGCTGCAAGCAGAATTACTGGAGCAAAAAGCACAAGGAGGCAGGAGCATGAGTGAATTTGAAAATGCAAATAAAACAATAAATGAAGATACTGACAACGTCACAGCTGATGAAAATGTCACTGTCAATAAAAAAGAGCCTGAGGTGGTTGAATCAATGGAGGATTATGCATCAGAGCTTAATGCATCTCTTCGTAAGATTCACGAAGGCGACGTTATGGAGGGCGAGGTCATCGCATTTAATGAGCATGGTGCCATCCTTGACCTTAATTACTATGCTACAGGACGAGTTCCTGTGGAAGAAATGAGTGCAGATCCGACATTCAATATCATGACAGATGTTCATATCGGTGACAGATTTACAGGAGTCGTTAAGACTGTAGACGACGGTCATGGCAACATCATATTATCTAAGAAGATGGCAGAATCCGAATATTCATGGGATGCACTGAGGCAAATGAAAGAGGATGGAACTGTCATCTCCGGTGTGATCTCCGAGGTTGTGAAGGCTGGTGCTATTATGTATGTCAAGGGAATCCGTGGATTCATTCCTGCTTCTAAGCTGGCTATCAAATACGTCGAAGACACTGCCCCTTACCTGGGCCGCAAGATGAATGTTAAGATAACTGAGGTCAATGAAGAACAGGAGAAGCTCATACTTTCAGCCAAGGAAATTCTTACTGAAGAATACGTCGCTGAGCAGGCCAAAAATATCGGCAAACTGGCTGTCGGAAGCATTATCAACGGAACAGTAGAAAAGCTGGAAAGATATGGAGCATTTGTAGACATAGGCGACGGCATCTCGGGTCTTCTTCATATATCAGAGATATCTGACAAACGAATCAGCCATCCTAAGGCAGTTTTAAAGGTTGGTCAGGAAGTAACCGTCATGATTACTAAGATTGAAAATAATAAGATCAGCCTCTCTATGAAGGCAGTCAATGCCGCGCAGGAAGAGGAAATCGAAGAAGAAGCACATGAATACAGGAGCGAGTACGTGCCTAATAATCCATTCGCTGATATATTCAAAAACATGTAACAAAAGTCTCGGACAGCAACATAGCCTCCACGAAAGCTTGCTTTCGTGGAGGCTATGTTATTGGACGAGCTAACCGACATGAGCAAGTAGAGCGACAGCTCGGATTGCGAATGTTGGTGCAGCTGCGAGAATGCTGCAAGCATGCAGCAGCTGGCTTCTGTATATTGTATTCAAAATGAAAGCCATGTTTATACCAACTCTATACTTCCAGGATTGATCACAAGCCTGCGGGCCTTATAAAGCACGCCTACAGCCTTCTTAAAAGCATTTTTGCTGAGGCCGAAGTCCTTTTCTATGATCTCCGGGGCAGCCTTGTCATCATATCCCAAGTATCCGCCCATTTTCTTAATAATCACATATACATTTTCAGCATCTGCTTTTAATGTATAAAGAGCCTTCTGCTGTTTCTTTTCATCAGGCGTTGCACCCTTAATGAATTTGTCTATCCACATGGATGCAGCAAGTCGTTCGCTTCTATCAAGATATAGCGCAACCGGATAGTACATTCCTTCCTTCACATGTTCAACCTGCTGCCCGAACGGAAGCAATAAATCCTTCTCCAGTCCCCAGTCCAGGAATGCGCCGATCTTAGTAATCTGTTTAACCCTTAATACTGCTATCTCGCCTAATACTAGCTTCGGTTCGTTAACTGTAGCAATAGGCCTGTCACTGGAATCCTTGTAAACAAATACCCTGATTTCGTCCCCAACTTGTGTACCTGCGGGAACCTGCTTTCTAGGAAGCAATACTCTGCTGTCCTCCGTTCCCAGGTATACACCCATATTTGCAATAGACACCACCTTAAGAACCTGCCATTTGCCATATTTATATGATCTTATTTCAGATTTTTGTTCCATTTTCCCACCCATTTTCTATGTTCACAGGACAGGCATCACAGCTTCATCCTGTTGAAATCGCCACATAAGCTAACACATCTAACACATACAGTACGGGCAATCGTCAGATCGCTCCTCTGCAACAATTATTCTAGATAATATCTGATTAAATTGTCAAGTAGCTATGTTCACATTCCGTTGTTACCATCTCGCATGAATTTACCCGAAACTTTAAACATCAGGCACAATATGACTATAGAAAATCCATGAAAAATAATATAGACTTTAAATATCCGGTGAAACCCGACTACTACATAGGAAGGAATCCATATTTAAAAATGCAGTTATTAGAAACAAATGTACAAAAGCTTGAGCGCGCTATCGCCTCGCGCCTTCCGAAGGAAGAGCTCAAGAAATGGCTGAACGTCAACGCGCAGCCTTATAGAGAGCTCATGACTTTCTACAAATGCGCTATCATGGAGGTAGAGACAAAATTCAATGTCATGAGCGAGGAGTTTTCTCTCCAATACGACCGCAATCCTATCGAAACCATTAAGAGCAGGTTAAAAAGCGTCGAGAGCATATTAGAAAAACTCAGCAGGAAGAAGATCTTCCCAACTGTCGAGGCCATAGAAAATAATATATTCGACATCGCAGGAATAAGAGTCATTTGCTCATATGAAGAGGATATCTACATGATTGCCAAGGCGATTCTCAGTCAGGACGATGTCACCCTCTACGAAGAAAAGGACTATATCAAAAATCCTAAGCCTAACGGCTACCGCAGCCTTCATCTCATTATAGAAACACCTATTTTTCTTCATGACCGCAAGAAGATCATGAAGGTTGAGATCCAGCTGCGTACAATAGCAATGGACCTGTGGGCCAGCCTTGAGCATAAGATAAAATACAAGAAGAGTCTGCCGGCAAATGTTGCGGCAGAACTGGAAAGTGAACTGTTTAACTGCGCCGAATTGTGCCATTCACTAGATCAACAGATGGCCGAAATCCAGAAACGCGCAGATATATACATCGAATAAGAGCACTTTTCCAATGTCTGCACAAGCAAACTTGTTTGTGCAGACATTGGACAGGCTGTCCTATTGTCTTACTGATTTGCCTCTATTATACAGAACCAGCAGCAGTATCAGAATCGCAGCATTCAGTATATTTCTAACCGGCTGCGTCGGATTAAGCGATGTAAGAAGATTCGACAGCAGTATCATTACAAGGGATCCTGCTATACTTCCTTCATAAGTTCCCGTGCCGCCTGCAAATGTAGTTCCGCCTATGATAACCGCAATCAGGGACTGATATGCATAGTCATCGAATATCTGACAAGTGGCGGTTGACATATATGCCGCACCTAACATTCCGGCAAATGCAGCCAATATACCTGAGAAAACATAGGATAATACCTGTACTCTGGTAACACGCACGCCATTTAATCTGGCTGCGGATGCATTATTGCCCACCATATAGAGCTGTTTTCCAAATCGTGACCTCTTCAGAATATAGAAGACAATCGGCCAGATAATCATGGCATAAACGATAACATGAGGAATCACCCCGAATATTTTGAACTTCACCGTTGATGAAAACAGGCTGGAGGCTGTTCCGCTTAATACTCCCTGTGTAAAGATATATTGCAGCCTGGTAACTATATTGGATATGGCCATGGTTACGATCATGGCAGGAAGTCCTATCTTAACACAGCATATTCCATTCAAAAATCCCACTACTGCTCCGATCGCGAGTGACAGAACAAGCACCTGCAGAAAGTGACCATTCTCACCCTGCATAGTATATGTAGTCAGAACAGCCGTTGTTGACATGATGGCTCCCACAGAGAAATCCATTCCACCGCTGATGAGAACCATGGTCTGCCCTGCTGCCGGTATGCTTAATATTACAGTCAGTAATATGATATTTCCTATGGCAACCGTATTGAATCCCTTGGGATTTATAATAATCGTAACTGCATATAGAATCGTTGCAATGATAACCGCCATCAATGCGGTATGCGTCTGCGTGAAATGATTAAATTTGGCGATCATCATATTCTTATTTGACATATTTCTCACCCCGCTTAAACTGAGCCTTAAGTCCCTGATGCAGCGTCTTTCTCTGCTCCTTAGCCGTAACGATCGTCATCAGGAGGCCGCCGAAAATAATTATGTCAGAAACGAAATTCTGCCAATATGACGTTACAGAGAATCCCACAAATATCTTAGACAGCAATGTAAAGAAATAATAAACCGTATTCTGAATCAGCACTAAGAAGCCGCCGCCAAATACTCCGCACGAAATGGAGCCCCAGCCGCCCCAGCCCATGCCGCCTATGATGGCCGCGGACAGAGACTTGATACCATAGTCCTCGCATTGCAGCGGATTGCCTGACGCAGACATAAGCGTAAGACATATGCCGGCTATACCTACGAAGAAGCCCTTGATAAGGAAGGCCTTCATCTGAACCTTAACAGGATTAATGCCGGCTGCAAATGCATTTCTCGGATTAGTACCTACCGCATAAATATGCTTGCCGAACGGTCTCTTCGAAATAAAATGCCAGATGACCAGCACAGCTGCCAGCACCAATGCAGCTACAGGAATATAATTCAAAAATACTAGGAATTCCGGCGGATCCTCGAACAAACCATATATAGTTGACTGATATGGTTTCCAATATGCCTTAGGAACTGATCCTTGAGGAACATTCATGATAAGAACGTTGATGCCGTTTATAAAATATGTCAGCGCGTAGCTGGCAAGAAGCGCAGGCAATCTTAGTACCGAACAGCATGCACCGCATAATGCAGAAATGCCGAATGCAGCCAGCATCGCTATGATCCATCCCACCCATACGGGAACTCCCCACTCCTGAGGCACCATAATGCAGACTACATTGACAAGCGCTATCTGCACGCCGATTGAGACATCCATTTGCCCTACCAGCAGAAGAAGAGCCTGTCCCATGGTAACCAATATAAACGGGAGGTTAGTCATTATAATCGACTTAAGCGCCGACGGCTGAAAAAATGACAGTATATGCTCCGCTGAAACTCCGCCCGAGAGGCACGAGGACCAGCCCTGTATTATGATATTCAAGATAAGTACTGCTATAAACAGCATGCAGCCAGTGAAGGCAGGCTTCTTCCTAAATCTTCTAAATGATTCTCTCATTGCTCTGCCTCCTTCTGCGCCGGCTGTCCTGCGCCCATCATTGCCGATACCAGATGCTCTGCAGTCTTATTATCTCCATAAAGCTCTGCTGCAACCATACCTTCATAGAACACATAGATTCTATCTGAGATCTCCAGGAGTTCTTCCGTATCGCTGGCTGAGATAATGATCGTCATGCCATTGGCTGCGCATTCCCTTAGAATGTCATGAATCTCATGGCGTGAATGAATATCAACTCCCTTGGTAGGATCATCAAGCAGCAGCAGATTCGGATTCATCGCGATCCATCTCGCAACAACGAGCTTCTGCTGGTTGCCGCCCGACAGAGAGCTGGCAGGGTCATTTAATTTGCCGATCTTAATATTGTATTTTTTAACAGCATCCTCGGAGAATTTTCTAACCTTCTTCTCAGACAGATAAGCAAATAGTGATTCCTTAGCAGAATTGCCGGCAAATATATTCTCCATAACTGTTCTTATGTCAAATATCGCCTCTTTATTTCTATCGCCTGAGATAAAGCCGATACCCGCCTTGACGCCATCTGCAGGCTCCTTGAATTTGACAGATTTGCCCAGATATTCGATGGTTCCGCCATCTGGTCTTATGGCCCCTAAGATAGAACGGATTATCTCAGGCTGTCCCTGACCTTCCAGACCACCTATACCCACGATCTCGCCCTTATATGCCTTCATAGATATATTCTTAACCTTAGGCTCCACGGAAATATTTCGAATGTCTATGACAACTTCTCTATTGTCTTGTTCTGGAGAAACATTTGCCTTAATATCTGTATGCTTCGGTCTGGCACCTGTCATGTAATAGATAATATCATCAAGGGTAAAATCCGAGACTCTGCCCGAGGTCACGGTTTCACTGCTTCTCATAATGGTTATGGTGTCGCATATCTCGAAGATCTCGTTCATTCTATGGGTAACGTAAACCATCGATACACCCTCAGCCTTCAGCTCGCGCATTATCCTGAACAATGTATCAATCTCGTCATAATGAAGCGATGCCGTAACCTCATCCAAGAGCAGAAGTTTAGGCTTCTTAAATACTGCCTTGGCTACCTCCAGCATGCTCTGCGTGGAAGGCATCAGGGTCTGGACATAATCATCAGGATCACAATCAATATGGAATCTGTCCAGCAGCTCCTGCACAACCTCTCTGGATTTCTTCTCATCAACCATTCCTGATTTGGTGCAGATCTCGCAGCCCAGCAATATATTGTCCTTGACAGACATAGTCGGAATAAGACTCAGATCCTGAAATGCTGTTGCTATGCCATATCTGGCAGAATCTGTGCCTGACTGTATAACCTTTCGTTCCCCGTCTATATAGATCTCGCCTGCATTTGACGCTACAAGACCGGCCAATACCTTAACTAACGTGGATTTGCCTGAGCCATTAGAGCCTGCAAGTGCCACAATCTCACCATCGTTAACAGTCAATGATGCCTTGTTAAGAGCCACAACGGCGCCAAATCTTTTATCAATGCCCTTCATTTCCAGCAATGACAGTCACCTCCCATCTTAAACATCAGATACGTTTTAGACCTTTATGAATAGCGGCAAATTCATTTGCATATATTCATAAGACTCTAACCCAATACAAATGCCAGCTTTTCATCCACGTGTTTACATGATCCATTACCATGCCAAAAACATGCATATATAAAATCATGCCGGCGGCTGTTAAACCGCCGGCTCATAGCAATTCTCATTTACATTTCATTTATTTGAAATATGTATCTGCTACTTCCTGATATGTAAGCCAGAATGAAATAGAATCGCCAGCTTCATAGCTGTTAGCGAAATCTTCGATAGACTGGCCTTCTACCTCTGTGCCATTTACAACATCCTGGTCTGTATACTGAATCTTAGATCTGATCCAGATCTGATGTGTATCTTCATAGCCTTCAGCATATACGCCGTCCTTCAGTTCCTTACCCTCATAAAGGTTCAGAGCGAAGTTCAATGCTGTTGCTCCAACTCCAGGTGGGTTAGAAAGAACGATATACTGTGTAACTACCTCGTCCTTGTTGATCTCAAGGAGCTTCTGCATATAAGCACCTGTATCGCCAAAGCCGATGAACTTAGGATAATCAACACCTGCTGCCGCAAATGCTTCGAGAGCATTATCAGCCATCTGTGATATCAATACGCCATCAAATTCTACGCCAGAATTAAGAATCTCGGCCATGATCTGCTGTGACAAAGTCGTATTCCAGTCATGGTTGCCTGTTGCAACAACTTCTAATTCATACTCTTCTATAGCCTTCTCAAAACCACGCTGACGGTCGGTATTGGCCTGATTGCCCTCAAGTGCTGCGATCATAACAACCTTAGCGCCCTTGCCCAGTACCTCACCTGCATAGCATCCTGTTGTATATCCCAGATATTCCTGGTCAGTTACAATATTAAGGATGTCTACATCTGTTGACATGTATGCACAGTCAGCATTGATATAGATGATGCCAGCTTCCTGAGCTGCCTCAATAACAGGATCAAGACCGGTTGTAGCTACAGGGTCATTAACGATGATGTCATAGCCTTCATTAATCGAATTCTGTAACTGCTGCTGCTCGGTACTTGCATCAGAATTAGCTACGAATGAATTGTAGCTGACATCGTAACCGTAATTGATGGCATCAGCTGCCGCATCCTGGATATCCAGCTCGTAACGAACACGATATGGATTGCCCTCAACTACTGCATTGTGAGAAGCAAGCTTCAGGGATGTAGTCTCTGATTCCCCCGCCATCGCTGTTCCTGCGAAAACAAGTACCATCGCACCCGCAAGAACAACAGCGGAAACTTTTCTTAATTTCATTTTTTCACCTCCACTTAAAAAAATTTACATATATCATAGGATGCGGTTTCATCCGCGCTCCTTATGACTGAATTAATAATCCCAAACCCCAGATTATTATATAATTTACATATAACATGGTCAAATAATTTTATGCGGCAATAGCTGCTTTCTATCACCAGTTTTCTTCTATACTCTCGCCAGTCAGCGTATGTTCGCAGGCGGTCTTGACTGCATCCACAAATGATGACTTCATGTCAAATTCTGTGACGCCATTAATCTCAACATTTACCCTTCTGAGGCTTCCCACATAAAGCCTCATTACGTCAGGAGATTTGCCTTCAATATTGTAATTATAAGTAATAGTCATAACCGGATCATCTTCATTTGTGGGATCTTCCAGATATAAGCCATCTGATGCAGCGCTTGTGATCAGACGATAGAAGCTGAAGAATAATTCCTTATCCAGAGCCTCGCCATTGACGGATGCAATAATATTGCCATCTTCATCTGTTCCAGACTCATATACATAAGTCGCGCCATCGAATTCAACAGTGACATTTTCCAGATCAGTTCTAAGGGGCGATAAGAACCATCTCATGCACAGCTTAGTATAATCAATGGTGACAAATGCCGGTGGCTCGATCAGGAAGACCACTCCGCTGCCCAGCATATATGCCATATAATATTCGCCATATGGCACGAGCTTTAGCTGATAATCAGCGATATAATCCGTATTATTCTTAAGCGAGAAGTCCACCTGCATGTAAGGATCGTCAAATCCCAACTCAGTAAGTTCCTCATCAGTTATATTGTATTTCACAACATCTAAGGCAGTGATGCCCAGGACTGAGCCTAATATCTCAATTCCATAGGTCTGATCCAGCTCATATGTGCCATTCATCTGAACGATATGAGTCGCAGGACCGAAGGATTTGGCGGCAAGCTGAGTCTCTGTGTCAGAATCCGTTACAGCCTTGATCTCTATCGGTCTTTCTAGCGCATTTCCTGAAAATGTAATGTCTCTGATTGCACTAAGGGGACTGGTAACAGCCAACTCAGGCGTTACCTGGTAAGATATGTATTTTTCTTTTTTCAAGAGAAAATATGTCACATCCTCTACTGCAAATATATAAACATTGCCATCCTCACTATCATCAGACAGCACCATGCCATAGTAATTGCCGCTTAACGGCTCTTCATTTCCGATTGCGACAGAGAAGCTGCTGCCATCGGCAAATTCTACTGACACGGTAGCGGCCGGTGCATCCAGCCCATAGGCTTCAAGATCATCAGCATGCTCCTTCACCAGCCTCAATGCACCATATCCGCTGGCATGATACATAAGCTCTGAAAATCCATCGAAATCCACGATATTCACAGGAATATCATCGAATACGTATCCGTCCTCGTCAGAGTCATAATATACAGAATAGCTGCCATATTCATTGGAAATATCAAGGCGAAGTATGTCTGTAGCTTCCTTATCTACAAACACCTTAGCGCCCACGTCACATTCTTCTGTCTGGTTATTAATTACTATCAACGCCGCTGTCAGGATAATTACTATACCCAAGCCGACGCCGATCAGTTTCAACATTTTGCGTTCCATTGCTATCTATATCGTCTCCTCAGATATACGAATATACCTGTAAACAGTACGACTACCGGGACGGCGACACATAATATTATGCTCCATACTCTCGCCGCAGCGGCTGTTATCGTAAGTTCATTGCCTTCTAATGATTTTGATTCTATCGACACTGCATCCTGCCTCTGGGTAATGCTGTTCAGTACCGCTATCCAGTATTCAGCATTTGCAATAGAAGTATTTGATAAGACCGAAGACGAGAAGGCATAGGATGACGAGGATACGATCACGTTGCTGTAGCTGTCTGAGGTTCCTGTCATCAGCGTGCTCATAAGCAGCGCCGGCATAGGTCCCCAGGCCGTGGCCTGATCTGTCGTAAAATTGCTGCCTGCGCTGGATGGCCTTACGCCTGCAGTCGATGAAAATGACAGCAGCGTCGTAACTGTCTTATTGTCTTTATAGTCAAATACCGTACTGATTGGCTTAGAGGCTGGCATCAGAACCAGCTCTGATGTGTCCTTCAGAAGATCTTTAAATGTATCATCTGCGTAATCAACGAATGGATAATACGGCTGATAGCCATATACATAGCTTTCATTGGTCTCAAATACTGTGCCGTCGTCTACAGATATGCCCCACTCACGCAGGAAGACATTTAGATTTGCCAGTTCTGACTGTTCGGCACTGGCTGCATATATGAGAGTTCTGCCGTATTCGCCGCCGTTATATAGGAACTCATCCAGTTTAGACAATACACCCTCTGACAGATCCTGGGTAGGGGCCAGCAGGAATAATACTTCGTAGTTGTTCAGTGAGCCTGTCACCATATCAACCTCGCTTACGACAAAGTTATTATTCGTAAGTACCGATTTCAGATAGCTTCTGTCCTCTGACACATCATTGCCTGTCAATATACCCACATAGACCGGATCACTGGTGACAGCGCTGACTATCGCCGATGTAACTGCCTCTTCAACTCTCGAGCCTGTAACCTGCACTGAGTTATTGTCATCATATGAATATGTGAACATATTTGCCAGTGACAATTGCTTCACAGCCTGCGGTCCTGATACGATAACATCTCCTGCTGATAACGTAAGATCAGGATAATTGGCGGCAAATGAAGGATCAGCAGTATAGTCGATATATTCAAGCGTTATATGCTGGCTGTATTTAGGATATTTGTCCAGGATCGTCCTCATCTGCACCAGATAGGTATTGCCTGTAAAGCTGCCCTTATCTGACAGGACATAGATTTCCACATCATCCGACAGATTGGTCAGAATCTCCTTAGTATCGTCACCTATGTTATATGCGGCATTGGCTGTCAGATCCGCGCTCAGCATATATTTATCAGAAAGCGATGCCGTCAGCACATTAACAAGCACCACAATAGCGATTGCCACAACTATTAATATAGCCAGCAATAGGTTAAGGCGGGTTGTTTTATTTTTAATTAGCCTTTTCATTCCAGCACCGCCTTCCTAATTCCAACGCTTACGTTCCAGCGTCGCTGTGCTGAAAGCACAGAAAAGCGCCGCTATACTGATAAAGAAAATAACATTTTTTAATTCTATCACGCCCAGGGTGAATGGCGAGTATCTCTCATTAAATGATATATATTCGAATATTTCCTTAAGAAAATCGCTGCTTACTACATATGATATGGCATCCACCAGCAGCAGAAACAGACTCACTGCAAATCCCAGCACAGCCGCTATAACCTGACTCTCTGTAATTGACGAAAGGAACAGGCATATGGCGATCTGCGCTATGCCGAGCAGGAACAGTCCTATGAAATTGCCTATAACGCAAGGCCAATTCACCTTGCCATAAAATGATGCAATAATTGCAGTCACCAGTGTGCCTGCGATTGCTATGAGAAAAACGCATATAGCAGAAAAATATTTGCCCATGACTATCGATAGTCTCGATATGGGCGCAGTAAGAAGCAGCTGATCCGTCTTAGACTTCATCTCCTCGCTCATGAGCCTCATGGTAAGAACCGGGATAAGAAACAAAACTACCGAAAACAGCAGCGAATACAGCTGTGTAAAATCCGTAGTGCCGCCGTATATGTTATATGTGAAGAAATAATATCCCGTGAAGAAATATGCCGCCGCTATGATCACATATCCCAGAGGAGTATGAAAATATGCCTTGAATTCTCTTCTGAAAATCGCTGCCATTTACATGCCCTCCCGTCTGTCATTTGCCGCAACTGACACATTATCTATGCTCTGTGCCGCTATATCATTTGAGAAAATCCTATCATCTGCGGCACAGATCATATTATCCTGACCCGTAAGACGAAGAAAAGCATTCTCAAGAGTAGCCTCGCTGCAGGTCATCTGAAGCAGCGGCAATCCATTATCGGCAAATGCCCTGAATATATCTTCTCTTATGTCAGCCTTATGGCTGCCGGTGATGATGTATTCTGCAGTGCCTTGCTCAGTTTCTGGAATATAAATGTATTTTTCGATACACTTAATTTCCCGAAGCATTGCCTCTGCCTGCTGCATGTCAGCCTTTATCTTAATCGTAATCTCGGAGTAATCCGCAGCTCCCGCCGTCAGCTCCTCAGGTGTTCCATCAGCAACTATCCTGCCGCCATGTATGATTATGATTCTGCTGCAGATCGTCTGAATCTCAGATAATATGTGCGAGGATACAATTACGGTGCTGTCTCTTCCAGAGTCCCTGATCAGCTGCCTGATCTCTATGATCTGCGACGGATCCAGGCCTACTGTAGGCTCATCCAGTATTAAAACCTTCGGATGGCCTATCAGTGCCTGTGCAAAGCCTACCCTTTGCTTATAACCCTTGGACAGATTTCTGATCATCCTGCCTGTCAGATGCTCTATTCCCACCTGCTTACATACTTGCTCTATATGCTCAGCGCGTGTTTTTTTATTTTTTGGAAAGCCCTTCAGGTCACAGACAAAATCCAGATATTCTGTCACCTTCATGTCAGAATAAAATGAAAATACTTCAGGAAGATAACCGATGACAGCCTTGGCCTTATCCGGCTCCTTCAGAAGATCATGTCCATCTATTATGATATCACCCTCTGTAGGCGCAATATATCCGGTGATGCAGTTCATGGTCGTGCTCTTGCCGGCTCCATTAAGGCCTAAGAGTCCCACGATCTCACCTGTATCGACCTTAAAATTAAGCCCGTCTATCGCTGTCTTATCACCGTATTTTTTTATCAGATTTTTAACTTCTAACACTTTCTGTAATCATAAAAACCGATTCCGGCATTGACTCCCGTCTCACCGCGGTCTATCTTCTCTTTTAATTTCTTGCCTAATCTGTTGATGATATGGCCTTCCTCGTCAGCGCCCGGCATCATCTTGTTGATGTTATAGATGGTATCAAGTCCCACTCTGTCAGAAATCTCCAGAGGTCCTGACGGCGCGCCAGTAGCCAGCTCCCAGGTCTTGTCGATAGTCTCAACATCTGCATATCCATCTGCCCACAGCTCCATGCCAGCCCACTGGAACGGAAGAAGCATCGTATTAAGAAGATATCCTGCCTTCTCCTTCTTAACTACCAGCGGAACCATATGAATCTTCTGGGCAAATTCTATTACCATAGCTGTGGTCTCTGGTGCAGTACCTGCATGTCCCATGACTTCAGCTGTATTTCTCTTCCAGATGCTGTTAGCAAAATGCATCGCGCTGAATTTCTCAGGGCGTCCTGTATGCTCAGCAAATGTGCTTGGAAGAAGTGTTGAAGAATTGGAACAGATAATAGTCTTCTCTGGAAGAAGATCCTTGATTGATTCGTAGAAGGCTGTTTTAACCTCAGGATCCTCCGTAACTGCCTCAATTATAAAATCGATGTCATCAAAAAGGTTAGCCGTATCATCTACAATTCTTAATTTATTTGCGAAATTATCCTGAGCTGTCTTTATGATTTCATCTAATCCGGCTTCTGTCAGATTATCCCAATCGCTTATAAGACCCTTCGGATATACGGCTTCCTTAGCAGGTTTGCCGATATACTGGCGTGCGGCTGCCAGATCATCCAGCATGAGGCCTGTATATCTCTTGATCTTAGCCTCTGTCTGCTCAATCGGGTCTTCCTTCCTGATTAAAATAGTGGTGTTATTACCCGAAAATGCATTCATCAATGCAATCTGTGTGCCTAATACACCGCCGCCTGCAACTACAACATTTTGATCTTTCATAAATTTACTCCTCTCATTAATGAAATTCTCTCTTGCTTTTGCTTAACGGAATTATTGTACAACACACTTCTGCATTATTGCAACCTTATTGTGCAATTTTGACAGTTATTATTTATGATGTCTCTTGGATTTCAATGCATCTACCCTATTTTCTATCGTATCCTTAACTTCCTCTATATCATCCTTAATATTTTTAAAGTCAATCTTGGTATTGATACCCAGCTGGTTGAAGAAGCGGCTCTTCTCGTCCGCATCGAATCTCTTTCTCTGCAGCAGTGCCTTGAGTTCATCATATTTGACGATGACATCATGATCCTTACCATAGGTCTTAATAATAGCTGCATTCTTACCGGAAAATACCAGATCAATTATAAATACGCCCCAGAACATTCCGACGAAGAATGAAAACCACATATTGTCAGTCCACCAATACAGCCATTGCAGTGCAATATGATGTATGAACAGATAATAACCTGCACCGATCGCCGTCCAAATGAGTGAGAACAGCGGGCAAATGATTCCCATTATATTGCCCCAGCGCTTTCTGTAGTCCCAGAGTCTCATATTGAGAACCTTAAGAAGGAATAGTCCGCCGATGAACTCAATGGCAGTCATTATAATTCCAATGAGCAGTATTACGACTATCGGCGACTCATCAGGCCAGACGTAATCAATTATGATGCAGATTCCGCACATCGCCGCCAGACCGATTCCATATATCGGAAGATATGGTCCCAGGCAGAATCCCGGGTTTATGAAATATTTGCCCCTAGGCCCCTTGTGAGTTATGAGATTTCTAAACAGCCATTCCATAACCCATCCCAGGCAGGCTCCAACAAAGAACAAAAAAGCCAGTGCTAAGATTATATACATGCGCCGTGCTCCTTCCTGATCATGATTATTTCAATATTGACATAATTTTTCAGAGTGTCTTCACTTAATTGCCGCGTCATGAGTCTGCCTGTATCATCAGACGCTTACCACGAAAATTGACTCATGAATTCCTGATCCTCTGCCGAGAACGGAACTCCCTTAGCGCACAATTTTTTATCCTCATCTGTAATCTGTCTTATCACTTTGCATGGATTGCCGGCTGCAACTGACATCGGCGGGATGTCCTTCGTAACTACGCTGCCAGCACCTATTACAGAGCCCTCACCGATTGTAACTCCCGGAACGACTGTTACATTGCCGCCCAGCCATACATTATCCTCGATAACCACAGGCTTACCGCATTCGAGGCTGGAAGCACGAGTCTCCGGATGAATCGGATGGCATGCCGCATACAGTGAACAATTAGGACCGATCAGTACATGATTGCCTATCGTTATAGGACCTGCATCCGAGAGGGTGACATTGCCATTAATGTATGTACTGTTTCCTACCGAGATCAGATATCCATAGCTGCATTTAAATGGTGGAATAACCGATGAGCATTCGCCAAAGGATTTAAAGAATCCCTTCAGAAGCTCAGCCCTCGTTCCCCATTTCTCAGGCGGTAGCTGATTATAAGTATATGTGAATAATTCTGCCTTGTTTCTATCCTCCGTTAAGCCATCCAGTCTGGGTGAGAATGGTTTGCCATTCATAAGATTGTCTTTGTGATTCATTGTTTCGTTCTCCAAGTCTATACTTCGCTAAAATTGCATATTAAATCGTCGTGTGCCGTGAACCTCGGCCTGCATCCCCTGCTCGAAAACGCCTTCGCTGACTGTTTTCTCGCAGGGTGCTGCGCCGTCCCGGCACACAATCATATCTTACTCTATTCATCAGTTTCAACTCTAACGCTGCTTCCTGTCTTGCCTTCGATTACATGAATTTTCTTAGGAAGACATTCTTCTAAACGTGCAACGTGGGAGATGATTCCGATCTGTCTCTTGCCTGCTGCCAGATGGTTCAGAACTGCTACTGCCTTGTCTAGCCTGCCGCTGTCTAATGAGCCGAAGCCTTCGTCGATAAACATGCTGTCTATCTGAATCGTGCTGGCACTCTCCATCTGAACGATATCAGACAGTCCTAATGCCAGTGATAACGAAGCCTCAAATGACTGTCCTCCTGACAGCGTTGCTGTCTCTCGCTGGGTATCCGTGATTGTATTTAATACTCTGAGTCCCAGTCCCTGGCTCGTGCGTCCATCACCGCCTTCGGTCCGAACTAAACAATACTCCCCGTCTGTCATTTCTGCAAGATGCATATTGGCCTGGTCAATTATCTTATTGAAGAAATCTCCCAATACATAGCGGCTGAATGAATATTTATCATCTGCTATTTTAGCCAATGGTCCGATCTTCTTATCTACCCGCTCGTAGATTTTTCTTTCCTTATCCAGTGCTGAGATCCTGCCCATCACCTGCCTGTTAATATCAAGCTTAGATGTCAGTTCTGTCTGCCTGCCTTCCAGTTTCTCGAGATCATCTGTCAGCTGGTTGATAGAATCGATCAGCGTATCAACGTCAGCTCTCACGGCTCCCTTAGTTGATGACTCCAGCGTCTTAATGGCAGTTTCTGCCTTGCTTACTTCTTCTCTGAATTTATTTATCTTATCAGCATTTGCATCAAGCCAGGTATCCAGCTGTACTCTTCCGAGAAGCTCACCCTCTGGAGATAATGCTTCTTCATATTCAGCTGTATCATTAAAGCCGTACCTTTCGAGAGCGTTTTTATAGCTAATCTCCGCCTTCTCTCTCTCGAGATTTTTATTTTTCCGCTCCTCTGATGCTGCCGCTATATTGCCCTTGTTTTCTGACTGCTGCTGCATGCATGCATTATATTTATTAACAATATCTGATCTCTGCTCATCTAACTGACTGATATTATCCTCCAGCTGCTTAATATATTCCTGCGCCGCAGACTTCGATTTCGGATAGCCCTCCAGCTGTTTTCTGCAATCTGAAACCTTCTGCTCAGACAGCTTAAGCTCGGTGGTAAGTGCATTTACACTGGCAGTCAGCTCTGCAAATGCTTTCTCATAATCTTCAATGGCTGCATCTGCTGTCTTTTTCTCTTCCTGAGCTTTATTCTTCCTGTCGGCATCCTTTTGAGCTTTTTTATAAGCCTTATCCGCCGCCTTCCTGAGATTTTCCTGCTCATCTTCTGCAGTTTTTATCGTTTCTTCTTCTGATAGCTGGCTCCAGCTATCCTCTCCTAGCAGGCTCGCAGCTGTCTTCATACATCCTTCATATGCCAGCTCGTATTCTTTCCTCGTACTTTCGAAGCTATTAGATGCAGCACTTTCCTTTTCTCTGGCTTTATTCCATTTATCAAGGGCCGCATCCACCATTTCCTTGGTCGGAATATCCTCATTAAGCTGTGCAAATGCATCCGCATCCGCTGCCGTATGCCTGCTTCCGCATACAGGGCATATTATACTTTCTTCAGATTGCAGCTGCCTTCTTAATTCATCGGCAATAATTCCTGCCTGACCATTTAAGAATGCCCGGTTTAGTCTCAGATGCTCATCCTCTGCTGCCAGTGAAGTTTCCTGTGCTTTACGAAGCTTTTTCTGCAGCTTGACCTGCTCGGCACCAAGTTCCTTCGTTTTCTCAACTTGATTTCTAAGCTCTGCTAACTGGGCTATCTTCTTATTTATCTCGTCGAGCCTATTCTTTTCTACTGCAATAGCGGCTTCCCCGGCATTTGCCAATGCTTCTAATTCAGACTTTAATTCGTCCTGCCTTGTTTTAATCTGCTCTGTATGCTCCTTAGCCTTGTTAAGCTCGAGCATTGCCCGTTCATATGATGATCTCTTGCCCTCATAATCCTGACTATATGCTGTAAGATCGTCATAATAATGCATCATGTCATTAACCTTAGACACAATGCTCTTCTGTTCATCAATTTTCTCAGAGTTTTCTCTTTGTATCGTCTCTGACTGCGATTTTAATTCCTGTTCCCTGGCTGCAAGCTCGGCCTTTACTTTGTTAAGGGCATCTAACTTCTTATCATTTTCTGCGATCTCGCGTATAACCTTATCAAGAGCCTGTCTGTCCGGCATAACCTTCTGAGCCTTAGAAGCCGCATCCAGCCGCTGCTTTAATTCATTGATTTCAGATTGTCTCGCGTTTAATTTTTCCAGCCTTTTCTTATTATTATCCAGGTCATCCAGCAGTTTATTGGTGCTTTCGGCTCTGGTCTTGGATTCAGATAATTGTTCTTTCTTTTCAGTTATTTCCTTCTTTTCAGCGCTTATGTGGGCATTTTCTGTGCTGAGCTTCTCGGTAATGGCCTTCAGAGTCTGAAGCAATTCAGGATGATTGGCCGCAATCTTGGTTCTCTCTTCCTCTGATATATCATCAGGAACCTTGAACATGCTAATCTGTGCCTCAACCTCCTGAGCGTTAGACTTTAACTTGTCGCATAGCAGCATATAGGCAGCCTTCAGTCTGTTTTGGAAATCCTGATGCTTACGATTATCATAGAGCTTGCCTAATAT
>CAVARE010000019.1:0-25787 GCA_963591145.1 Anaerotignum sp.
GATTAAATGAATCAGATTCAGAAGAAAATTTGGACTTTTCAAGTATACCTGTTTTAGAATCGAAAAAGAATTGAAAATATGGACAATTTTGACTCATTTTCTTTGTTATAAATCTTGGATTTCCTTCTGAATCAACTGGCAAATTACAGAAATCTTCAAACAATGTTTGATTCTTGACTGCAGGGAATAAGATGAATTGTGTAGATGTATTCAATTCTTAAATCAATAAATCACGTAATATATTGTACTTTTGAAATACAAATTCTAATACAGACATACGAGAAAAAACCTGAACATTTTTTGAACATTTTTGGACAAAAATACGAGAAAAATAAGAAATGGCTGTATTTTTAAAATACATACTTCGAAAATAAAAAAATAGAAAACCCTTTATTTCCAGGGCTTTTCTGATAAACAAAAAAGGACCTCTTGATCACTCAAGAGGTCTTCCAGCAGGGATACCAGGATTCGAACCTGGAACTGACGGAGTCAGAGTCCGTTGCCTTACCGTTTGGCGATATCCCTTCAACGCGACTCATTATATTAAAAAATGAATTGATTGTCAAGAAAAAACATATAATTGTTAATTTAAACAAAATAATGACATTTTTGAGAAAAAAGTTAACAAAAAATACTAAATTAGGACTTTTATTTTCACCAATGATAGGGTAAAATACAGAAATATTAAGGAAATGTTACACGTAGCACACTTATAATTCTGAGGTTGAGAAAATGATTTCTAGTCAATTGTTACAAAAAGCATTGGATGACATTAAGGACATTACTGGCAAGGATATGGCTATTTTGGATCTGGATGGAAGATATGCAGCCAGAACCGAAGATACATTTGCCGTTGATACAGACAGGGTTGCCGCATTTGCAGTTACATCTGCAGAGAAGAGCAGCGACAAGGAGTATTCTTACTTTAAGATAAGGGATGATGGTCAGGACGTATATGTTCTGGTGGTTGAGGGCATCTCTGAGACTGATGAGCTGGTAGGCGTTATGGCCAGATATCAGATAGAGACTATAGTTTCGGCTTATAAGGAGAAGTTTGATAAGGATAATTTCTTCAAGTCTCTGCTGCTGGATAACCTCATGCTTTTGGATATCTTCGATAGAGCTAAGAGACTTCATATTGAGCTGGAGCAGCAGCGGATTGTATATCTGATTCAGCTTCAGAAGAGAAACCAGGATGATGCTGTAGATATTATCCGCAATATATTTGCCGGCGACAAGGAAGTGTTCTGCACTCCGCTTACGAAGAATTCAATAGTTGTCGTAAAGAGCGTGACAGATAAGGATACACCAGAGACACTGGACGCTGTTGCCAGAAATATATTCACTGTACTTAAGTCTGATATTAAGGAAGAGGCATATATTTCCTACGGTACAGTTGTCAAGGATCTTAAGGATGTATCTAAGTCATACCGCGAGGCTCATATGGCGATGGAGGTCAGCAAGATATTTGCTGAGGACAGCCATATCAATTCCTACGCAAACTTAGGAATAGGTCGACTTATATATCAGCTGCCGATTCCGCTGTGCAACATGTATCTCAAGGAGATCCTGGGGGATCTTTCAATCAATGATTTTGATGAAGAGACGCTTACAACTATCAACAAATTCTTCGAGAATTCGTTAAATGTTTCGGAAACCTCGAGACAGCTGTATATACACAGAAATACGCTTGTATATCGTCTCGATAAGATTCAGAAGACAACCGGGCTGGACTTGAGAGTATTTGATGATGCGGTTACATTTAAGATCGCCCTTATGGTTTCAAAATATATGAGCAGTATAGAGAGCCTCGACAAGAAGTAATTTAGGAGGATAACATGATAGTCATAGACGATGTATCAATGATCTATGGCGACAGCAATACGCACGCCCTGGATCATGTTAGTCTGACCATCGAGGATGGAGAATTTGTCTTCATCGTAGGAGACTCGGGAGCAGGTAAGAGTACGCTGTTTAAGCTTATGATAAGAGAGCTTCAGCCGACAGAAGGAGAGATTTACATTAATAATATACCTGTTTCAAGGCTTAGAAGACACAAGATTCCGGCATTAAGAAGACAGATCGGAATGGTATTTCAGGACTTCAGACTGCTGAAGGACAGAAATATTTATGATAATATCGCATTTGCGCAGAGAGCCATCTCTGTAGCGCCTAGACAGATCAAACGAAATGTAGCTGAAGTTCTTACAGTGACAGGAATATCAGAAAAATATCGTCATTTCCCTAGTCAGTTATCAGGTGGAGAGCAGCAGCGGGTTGCTCTCGCCAGAGCCCTCGTTAACAGGCCCAGCATCCTGTTAGCTGACGAGCCTACCGGCAATCTTGATACAGGCAACAGCATGGCGATAATGGAGATTCTTGAGAAGATCAACGCCCATGGAACGACAGTAGTTGTTGTGACTCACAATCAGGATATTGTCCGTCAGATGAACAAACGCGTGATTCACCTCAAGCATGGCGAGGTTGTTAATGACATTCAAGAGGGAGGATATGCAAATGAAGAAATCTAACCCCTTCTTTTATTGTCTGGGACAGGGCATAAAGAGCTTTACCCGTAACAAGGGATATACCATCGCGTCGATTGTCACGGTTGCAGCTTGCATCTTCCTAGTGGGAATATTCCTCTCGGTTGTATTTAACATGAATCATGTTATTGAGGAGGCAGAACAGTCGGTATGCATTACAGTTTTCTTCGATGAGGATCTGACGGAGGATCAGATAATCGAGATCGGGGAGACATTTGCAGACTGGCCTGAGGTAATTAATACCACATATACATCAGCTGATCAGGCATGGGAGAATTTCAAGAATGACTATTTCAGGGATAATCCTGAGCTGGCAGATGGATTCGAGGGAGCTAATCCGCTGACCAATTCTGCTTCATATGAGATCTATCTTGAGGATATCAGTCAGCAGGATGAGGTCGTGGACAGGCTTGAAGCAACAGATGGAGTGCGCAAGGTCAACAGATCTGAGGTAACCGCAAATGCGTTGTCAGACATAGGCCGTGTGGTAGGTATTGTTTCAATTGTGCTTATTATAATATTGCTGGCAGTTTCGATATTCCTTATCATGAATACCATTGTAATGGGCATCAACATGCGTAAGGAAGAAATACAGATTATGAAATACGTCGGCGCGACGGACTTCTTCGTTAAGTCGCCATTCATATTTGAAGGTATCATAATAGGCCTCATTGGAGCCATCATTCCGCTGGTGATAATTTATCTTGTATATAATAGCGCAATCATGTATATCATGACGCAGCTGCAGACCTTAAGCAGTATGTTTACATTCCTGACAGTATGGGACATCTTCAAGGTGGTAGCACCGGTAGCGCTTGTTATCGGCGCAGGAATCGGTATCGTGGGAAGTACGATTGCTACAGGCAAGCATATAAAGGTATGACATAGTTTTCGGATTGCTGTATGTCGTCCTGGCGAAGGCGTTTTCAAACAGCGCTGTATGCCAGGGTTCAAGGCATATAGCAATCTATTTTTTTGAAATGACTGCGGAAACAACCGTGAAGTATTAAAGGATTAGAAATGCGAAAAGAAGATTTAGACGAGGAATACGAATCAGAAGAATATGAGGACATGGACGACGAGTATGGTGATGATACAGAGCCTGCTCGTCGAAAACTGTCAGGACGTAATCACTTCTTCAGTGGGTGGATGGGTCTCTTTATTGGAATAATCATCGGAGCTGTAGCTATAGCGGCAGTATTTGCGATTACAACTATGAGAAGTCAGGCAACAACTTCCATAGATTTGGACTATGAGACTAAGATTGAATATATAGTCAGCTACCTGAAGGCGTATTATCTGAATGACCTGGAGGATGAGGATATAGAGACAGCGTTGGCCAAGGGTCTCCTGGAAAATATCGGCGACAAATATGCCACATACTATACTCCTGAGGAATTCCAGGAACAGATAGCCTCTGTTAACGGAACCTATGCCGGCATAGGCGTGCGAATCGTAAAAAATGATGACGGATATATTGAGGTATATGAAGTATTCGATGGTTCACCGGCGCAGGAGGCAGGAATCCACGTTAAGGATCTGATCGTTGAGGCTGATGGTCAGAGAGATTTTGAGACCATGGATGAACTCGTTGCCATAGTAACCGGCGAGGAGGGAACGACTGTAGATATTGTTGTGGAAAGAGATGGCGAGGAGATACCGATGACGGTGGAGCGCCGCGCCATTGAGACTGAGAGTGTATACAGCACTATGATGGATGATACAGTCGGATATATCCAGATCACAACATTTAATACGGCCAGCGTGCAGCAATTTAATGATGCCATTGATTCGCTGCTCGAAGAAGGCATGACATCTGTTATTATTGATCTTCGCAACAATCCTGGAGGAGATTATGACTCAGTTGTATCAATGATCGACAGAGTAGTTCCTGAGGGCCCGATAGTTTCGACAGAAAACAAGCAGGGAGGCATTACTACTGAGAATTCTGATGCTGAATGTCTGGATATATCTATAGTATTGCTGGTAAATGAAAATACTGCTTCAGCAGCTGAGCTCTTCACGATGGCACTTCATGATTACGGCATGGCTGAGATCGTCGGAACAACTACGTATGGCAAGGGCATAGTTCAGAGCATCTACCAGCTTCCTGATGGTTCTGGTCTTAAGTTTACAACCGAGAAATACTACGGACCTGCAGGCAACTGTATTCAGGATGTGGGAATCACTCCGGATTACGAGGTAGAGCTTCCTGAAGATACATATAAGGATGGCATAATCTATGAATACGAAGACACGCAGCTGCAGAAGGCGGCAGAACTCCTGGGCAGCACCTACGATTTCACACAGAATATGCCAGAGACAACATCTGCCGAAGATGTGGCAAATGATACGGCAGAAGCTGAAGATTCGGCAGATGATACGGCGGAGGCTGAGACTGAGGCAGCGCCAGAAACAGAAATAGAGTCAGAAGAAACAGTAGAATAATAAAAGAGCCGTCAGATTTTATCTGACGGCTCTAAAACTATCTTAAGATATGGATTATTTTGCTGGTGCCGGAGTAGGCTCGATAATATCTGTAAATGCCTGTTTACGAGCTTTGTACTGAGGATCCTTATTGAGGTTCATCAGACGGCCTTCGTTCTCGAAGATATCAGCGCCATGTGCCTTCTTACCTGAGATTATGTCATGAGCATGCTCAAGCTGTCCGTTTGGAACGATTGATGTATCATTCTTGAACTTGAATGCACCATTAACGAGCTCGAGTGTTCCTTCCAGTCCGCACAGCTCACATACGCAATGTGTTGTGCCAGGGAAGATATAGAAGTTATTGCCATGGCAATGTGGACATGCACCATCAGCACCCTTCCAGAGGTCAACCTCTTCTGAGCCAGGGATCATGATGTTGTTGTCATCAATGTATTTAGCTGCTTCATAGAGGTTGCGGCCGATTTCTTTCATTCTCTCAACCTTGTCATCCTGGTTGATAACGTCCTTGCACCATGAGAAGTATTCATTGTTGATAACCTTCCAGCCTGGGCTCATTGCTACCATAGCATGGTCTGTTTCAACTCTGCATCCCCAGTCAGAACCACCGATACCTACGAATGATACTGCCTTCTGTCTGAAGATTCTTGGGTTAAGTCCTTCCTTACCCTGTTGTCTGAGCATGCCGTCTGCCATAAGGAGCATACCGACATCATGTCCAGGACCCATACGGTCACATACAGCATGGAACAGTCCTGATGCGCCTGATTCGAAGATAGGATCTACGAAGAGAACACCATCTGCCTCAACCATCTTCTCGTATAATGCCTTGTAATCATCCTTCTGTGTGCAGATCATTCCTTTGCCCATAACAAGGCCTCTTGAACAGGCTACACAACCTGAGCAGTATTTGATATCCCAGTCAAATACATGGATGAATTCGATTTCTGCGCCGCATTCCTTAGCTGCGCCCAGAGCAACACGGCACATGGTGTCGTTATTGCCATTTTTTGTACCAAAGGATAAACCTAAGATCTTCATATAATTGCCTCCTGCCTATGTAAAATAAATTTAATTCAACTTCTATCCATTTTATCGTTGCTGTGCTAATGATAAACTGACAAAGTTATAATTGCAAGTTGTTTCTAACATCGAACTATCAGTATTGGTTATAAAATTATAACTTTAGCGCGGTAAAATGCCTTGAATCAGCTGCAGATCTAATATTTGTATAAAGCTACTTTATAAATTACAATTAGCAGCGTTAATGGCAACTCTAAGTTGAATATTCACGGTCAAAATAGTATTCTGTGGTTGTAGCTATTTAGAACCCCATTACAGAGAAACGATGAAAATGAATAAGCGAATAGATATAACAGCTCTGGGTGAATTGCTGGTAGATATGGTAGAGGGGCCCGTGAGTGAACAGGGAAACATGACATTTGAAGCATGCCCTGGAGGTGCGCCGTGTAATTTGCTGGCAGTAGTAAGTAAGGCGGGATTAAGGACAGCATTCATAGGCAAGGTAGGAGACGATTTCCTGGGTCATATGCTGGCAGATGCCGTCAAACAGGCAGATATTAAAATAGAAGGATTAGTTTACGACACGGAGGTTAATACGACTTTGGCATTTGTGCATAAGAAGCCTGATGGGGACAGGGATTTCTCATTCTATAGAAATCCTGGTGCAGACATGCAGTTAGGGCCGTCCGAGGTAAAAACTGATCTGATAAGAGACAGCAGGATATTTCATTTCGGCACATTGTCCATGACATCTGAAACCGTCAGAAACGCAACGATGTTGGCAGTTGAATTTGCCAAGGACGAGGACGTGCTAATCTCATTTGACCCTAACCTGAGACCGCCGCTGTGGGAGTCTATGGACGAGGCTAGACAGCAAATGCTGTGGGGAATGAACAACTGTGACATATTGAAGCTGTCTGATGATGAGGCTGCATTTATCACAGATACTGAGGATATGAATGAGGCCATGAGGAAGATCGCAGAATTGACTACGGCTCGAGTGGTCTTTCTTACATTAGGAAGAAATGGCAGCATGGGCTGGCAGCGAGAGTGGGGCGATGCACCTGCAGAATATTGCGAGGCAGTCCATGTGGATAAAGTAGTTGACACAACAGGCGCAGGAGATACATTCTATGGAACAGCATTGACACATTTTTTGACGCATTCCATGAATCTTAATATAAGTCGCAGCGAGATGCAGGAGATTCTTGCGGATGCTAATAAGGCGGCTGCCAGGATCACACAGGTTAAGGGCGCACTGAAGGCAGTGACGTACATGAAATAAATTAAAAAACATACAATAAAAACAGTTAAAATAACAACAATAATAAAAAAATAGGAGAAAAAATGGACAAGATATTTGACAAGAATGACAAAAAACTGGGCTTTGGCCTGATGAGATTGCCGCAGACAGATCCAAATGACAGGGGTTCAATAGATATTGAGACAACCAAGAAAATGGTTGATTATTTTATGGAGCAGGGCTTCACATATTTTGATACAGCCTGGATGTATTGTGGATTTAAGAGTGAAAATGCTGTCAAGGAGGCTCTGACAGACAGATATCCGAGGGCCAGCTATACATTGGCAACTAAGCTTCATGCAGGATTTTTCAAGGATGCTGCTGACATGGATGTAATATTCAATACTCAGCTCGAGAAAACCGGTGCCGGATATTTCGATTATTATCTCATTCATGATGTGGGAGAGGATCATTATAAGAAATATACAGCATGTAAGAGCTTCGAGTGGCTGTCACAGAAGAAGGCCGCAGGCCTTGTAAAACACATGGGATTTTCATATCACGACAGAGCAGACCTCCTGGACAGAATATTGACGGAACATCCGGAGACGGAATTCGTTCAGCTGCAGCTTAACTATCTTGATTGGGACAGCGAGGGCATTCAGTCGAGAAAATGCTATGAAGTATGCGTAAAGCACAATAAGCCGGTAGTTGTAATGGAACCTGTTAAAGGAGGAACATTGGCAAAAGTTCCGGAAAAAGTAGAAAAGCTTTTCAAGGACTATGATCCTGATATGTCTATAGCTTCATGGGCCATAAGATTTGCAGCTAGCTGGCCGAATGTTAAGATGGTTCTCTCTGGCATGGGCGACATGGAGATGATGATGGACAACACCAGCTATATGAAGAATTTTGTACCGCTTAGTGATGAAGAAATGTCCGTTGTTAAGAAGGCAGTGGATATGATAAATGAGAATATTGCGATTCCGTGCACTGGCTGCGCATATTGCGTGGACGGCTGTCCGAAGAAGATAGCGATTCCTAACTATTTCTCACTCTATAATGCAGAGCAGCAGGAATGCAAGGGCAAGGACTTCACTCCGCAGGGTGAATATTATGGAAGACTTACACAGAATTTCGGCAAGGCAAGTGATTGCATCGAGTGCGGCAAATGTGAGAAAGTCTGTCCGCAGCATTTGCCGATTCGCGAAAATCTGAAATTAGTAGCTAAAGAGTTTGAAACTATTTAGAGCCATGCAAAATTGCATTCTGCGAGTGCTTGCATTCGCAGAATGGCAATTATATATGGCGAAATAACCACATGAGCAAAAGGAAAGCTGTATTAGCAGCGATTTTGCGAATGTGGTGCTAAAATAGTTTCAAAAACAAAAGAGTAGAAGGTACTTAATGTCTTATGTGAATTTTATATTGACAGCGGTAGCTGGCAGCCCTAATTTTCTGCAGCTGGCGCTGGCTGTGCTGTTCAGTGTCGGGCTGTGGCAGATATTTAAGAAATGTGGCATCAAAAAATGGTGGTCCTTCGTACCGGTTGTACGGCACTATCAGCTGGCCAAATGCGCCAATTCCAAGGAAGACGCCATAGTATGGATAGGAGCGCAGCTCATAACAGAGGTAGCCGGAACATTTTCAATCGGAATGATGATGCTGGTGGAGATCGTAACGAATGTGATCGTATATACCTCATTTGTCATTTTTATAATATTTTTCTGCATTTATATTGTATATGCGATCAAGATTTACGGAGCGCTGTGCCAGGTATTTGACAAGAAAAAGTGGTGGATACCATTATGGATTATTCTTCCGCCAGTTACGGCTCTCATATGGGGATTTGCGAAAGGATTTGACCCGATATATCTGGCAAATGGAGACATGGCACCTGCAGTGTCTGGCATCAAGGCGCAGAGGCTGGAACAGGGTCTTACGATAAATATAAAATCCAAGACAATCCATGATTCCTTCAGAACCGTTACACTTCTTAAGGACATTCATCTTAATATAAGACCTGGAAGAATGGTTCTGCTCCTGGGAGGCTCCGGCGCCGGCAAGACTACATTTATAAATGCCATAAATGGATACGAGCGTGCGGACGCGGAGATCCTGTTAAACGGACTGGATGTATATCGCAAATATAACCAAGTCAAATACGACATCGGATATGTTCCGCAGCAAGAACTCATAAGATATCAGGATACCGTATATAATGTAATAAATTCTGCGGCGAAGCTGCGCCTTCCCAGTGATATTTCCAGTGAAGAGCGCAAGAAACGCGTGGATGACATTATTGACATGCTGGGTCTGACGGACGTTAAGGATCAGAAGGTTGGCAAACAGTCAGGTGGTCAGAAGAAACGTATATCGATTGCAAGTGAGCTGATCTCGGATCCATTTGTTTACATGCTGGATGAGCCTGACTCCGGGCTGGATGGAATATTGGCCAGGTTCCTGATGCAGCAGCTGAACAAAATAGCCCACCAGGGCAAGATTGTAATTGTTATCACGCACAATCCTGATCATGTGCTGGAATTTTTTGATGACATCATCGTTTTGGCTAAGGACAGTAATCATACAGGACGTCTCGTCTTCTACGGAGCGGTGAACGAGGCCAAAAGATTCTTCGAAAGCAATACTATGGAAGGCATCATTAAGTCCATTAACCTCAAGGAAGAAGGCGGCGATGGCAGGGCAGACGAGTTGATAGAGAAATTCAGGAGGATGAATGATGGCACAGAACGGTAAGAAAATTATTCATCATAAAGGAAGACCTGGCCAGATTTCTATGTGTCTGTCTACGCAGTTCAGGATGTTTATCAACAGAAGCGATTGGAAGGTTCTTCCTATGTCGGCGCTTGTTGCTGCAATGGTCGTATATGTTACGGGTCAGCAAATGGGCGTCAGCATGGAGGGTACTCTCAAGGGCGCTCTGGCGCTGGCATGCATCTGCGTATGGAATGGATTTTTTAATTCAATCCAGGTCGTATGCCGCGAACGGGATGTTATAAAAAGAGAACACAGAAATGGTATGCATGTATCCTCATATGTTTTCGCCCATATGATCAATCAGGCATTTATATGTCTGGCAGAGGTTGCGATAACCATAGCAATATGCATATTCGGCGGAATGAAATTCACGGGAGCAGGATATATTTTCTCAAGCCTTTTCGCTGAGGTGTGCATTACACTGTTTCTGCTTACATATGCTTCGGATATATTGTCACTGTTTATTTCCTGCATCGTAAAAACATCTACAACGGCTATGACGGTTATGCCATTTATGCTTATATTTGAATTAGTATTTGCTGATGTTGTATTTAAGATCGGAAGCGGGCTTAAATTTCTGACCAATCTGTCATTTGCCAAATGGGGCGTCAGATGCATAGCGGCACTTTTTAATTACAACTCGCTGCCCATGACATCCATGTGGACCCAAGTTCAGAAGTTTAAGGATGTTGAAATCGGCGGAAGCAAGGTCGTGTCAGATGCTATTAATTATATAGAAGAAAATAATCTGGTAGATACAATCAATCAGGCAGTAGGACAGTACAACCAGAATGCAGAATTTGCATCAACGAGAGTTAACATCGTCATCTGCTGGACGACACTTGCGATGTTCATCGTTATATTCGGAATACTGTCGATTATTGCTCTTGAGAGGATAGATAGAGATAAGAGGTAGTTGGTACCTATGCGCCGGGACGGCGCAGCTCCCTGAATAAGATGCGTTAAAATAAGTCAGCTGCTACGTGCTTTCAGCACTCTCGCAGCTGCGCCTGACACTTCGCATTTCGAGCTATCGCTCTACATGCTCATGCAGGCTAGCCCATCCAATGGCTGCACAACAAGGCAAACAAGCTTGCCTTGTTGCACAGCCACTGTCTGGGACTTTTATAGCACATCAGCGAAGGCGTTTTCAAGCAGGGGCTGCACGGCCGAGGTTCACGGCGCATAGCAAGCTATTATAATCTGTTTAATGATTATACAAATGGATAATGAGGAGGGTACGAAAATGATAGCTATTAACGGCATTAACCACTATGCGATCAGTGTTGCTGACTTTGAGGAAAGCATCGCATGGTACGAGAGAGTATTTGGCTTTACTGTAATTGACAGAAGTGAGATCCCGGGCACAGGAGTCAGGGTATCCCATATGCAGGGAGTTGGATTTATCCTGGAGATTTTCTGCCCTGGTGATAAGGGAATTAAGCTTCCTGATTATAGGAAGAATCCTAACGAAGATTTTATGCATAATGGCAACCTTCATGCATCGTTTGGAGTCAAGGATGCTCATAAGGCCAAGGAAGAATTCGAGAAAATGGGCGTAGATATCGCATTTGTGGCTGAGGTTGACGGTACCTATGGCGTCTTTATAAGAGATAATACCGGCAATCTCATAGAAATATTTGAGGAAGGCTGACGCAAGTTTTTTGAAGAAGCGAATAAGACATACAGAAGGCAGAGGAATGAGAACAACTACAATCAAAAAGAACAAGAAAAATGAAATAGATATGCTGAATGGGCCGATTTTTAAGAAGATTCTCGCGGTGGCGCTTCCGCTGGCCGCCATCAGCATATTGCAGCAGCTGTTTAATGCCGCGGACGTGGCGGTAGTGGGAAGATTTGCCAGCGGCAATGCACTGGCAGCAGTAGGAGCCAATACTCCCATAGTCAATGTCTTCCTGACACTGTTCACCGGATTGGCAACGGGAAGCAATGTTGCCATATCTACACATATAGGTGCCAATAAAAAGGAGAACATATCTGCAGCGGTAAGAACGTCATTTTCATTGTCACTGATCTGCGCGGTTCTCGTCGTGATCGTCGGTCAGATTCTGGCCAAGCCCCTTCTTGTGATGGTTAATACCCCTGAGGAGGTGCTGGATCAGGCGGTAGTCTATCTGAGAATATATTTCTTTGCCATGATGTTTGCAGTAATTTATAACTTCGCATCTGCTATACTTCGAAGCAAGGGTGACACCAGAAGGCCGCTGTACTGCCTGATCGCATCAGGAATACTTAACATAATCCTGAACCTAGTGTTTGTAATTATATTCCACCTGGATGTAGTCGGAGTTGCCATAGCTACACTGATTTCTAATATAGTCTGTGCCGGCATTACGGTGCTGATCCTAGTAAAGGAAGAAGAGCCGTTCCGAATCGATCTGAAGAATCTTAAGATTGACAAGGCCAATCTCTCATATGTTCTGAAGATCGGACTTCCAGCTGGAATCCAGGGAATGCTGTTTTCAATATCTAATATAATTATCCAGTCTGGTATCAACAGCTTTGGTACCGACTGCATATCTGGCAATACTGCTGCCATGAACTATGAATTTATGGCTTATTTCATAATAAATGCATTCTCGCAGACAACGACGACATTTGTCAGCCAGAATTATGGAGCCAATAATTATAAGCGCTGCAGGAAAATATTCTGGATGACGCTAGCCATGGGAATGGTGGGAACTGCTATTCTTAGCAGCTGCTTCTATTTCGGCGCTGGCTTCTGGCTCAGGTTTTTCACAACGAGCGAGGATGTTATAGCATTTGCTATGGTACGTATGAGATGGGTTGTGCTGCTGGAGCTGCTGACGGGCACTTATGAGATCTCAGCCGGAGCGATGCGAGGCATGGGCGTCTCGCTGCTTCCGTCTGTGATTACGTTCATGGGGACCTTCGTATTCAGGATTATCTGGGTCAATACATTGTTTAAGACATACAATACCATAACAGGTCTGCTCATCGTTTACCCGATATCGTGGGTGCTGATCGGAATCACTATGATGACGGCATACTTTATCATAAGGAAGAAGAAGGCGCCGTCAGTAGCATCGGCTGCATAGCTATCCCGGTATGCATTATTAATTTTTTTGAACTATAAACGTGTGATTATGCAAAATGTATGAATTTCGGGTGACTAGATGACCATTGTATGGTATATTGTAACGGAGCGGCTCAAAATAGAAGGTAAAGTGCCGGATCAATAAAAAATCACACACAAGTCGGAGGTATTATTGTGGCGGATAAAAATAAAAAAATGTTAGTAATTCAGAAGATCATGAAGCAGCCGGAGACGCTGACTGTATTCAGCGTTGCAACTAATATGCCATTGGTTGAGTGCAACGAGGAATCCTTCAATGATCAGGTATATATTTTCGAAAACGAAGATGCCCTGAAGGAATTTGCCAAAGCCCATGCGGACAAGAAGATCCCATTAAGAGGCGTTAAGTACGCAGCAGCAGACAGAATGAAATTCTTCACTACGCTTCTGTGCATCAATGTTGACGAGATAGTTTATATAGATGCATTAGGCAAATTTATCCTTAAGGTTTCAGATATAGTCAAGAAAAATGATTTCTCTAAGCTTCCTAAGGAGCAGAGACCTATTGAGAATCCTTCACTGCAGCTGTCAGGTATTTACTTTGCACAGGAGGCTTCACGCCCAGTGCCTAATGAAGAGAAGACTAATCTGAAGGAGCTTGAAGAAGAGCTGGCAGTTAACATGGTTAAGTCTACATATATTGTAGCTGTTGATTTCATGGAAGGACCAGAGAGCGACACAGAGAAGATGAAGAATGCGAAGTTCCGTCTGCCGCTTCTTAAGACTAAGAATGATGATATTTATCAGCCGATATTCACAGACAATATTGAGCTGGCCAAGTACAATAAAGAAAACAAATGCAAGGCGATAGCCGTACCATTTGCAAACCTTGAGAAACTCTTAGTTCCTCAGTCTAAGGGCTTCATGCTTAACCCTAACGGATATCATCTGCTTATGCCTAAGGAGCTGCTTCAGGGCTTAAAGGCCAGATTCGGAGTTGAATCTTCTAATCCGGCTGCAGCAAATGGCAATGCTCAGGCAGGTGCAGACAGCAATATCAAGCTGGGCGGCCCGGATGATGAGGTTAATCCAGATGATGACGGCAGCGTAAGCATGGCTTGATCCGTCTGATCAGCGGCGAGAATTAATCGCCTCGCACATAGTGCATAATAAAATCTTATATTGAAATTGATAACGCCTGGAGGCTGTGCTCAATCAAATGCAGATTGAACGCTTGGCTTCCAGGCGTTTTGCTTTTTTACGGCTGCGTGAGCAAGCTCACACATCTAAGCGAATTCATAAAGTGCAAAAAAAGTGGATTGCTGCGCACTGCGTGCTTTCGCAATCCCACCTGTATTCGCAATCCGAGCTATCGCTCTACTTGCTCATACAGGCTAGCCCGTCCAATGTTTGTGCATCTGCGTGAGCAAGCTCACACATATGCACAAACGCTGGACGGGGCTTTTATAGTACATAACTAATTTTTTGAATTTTTCATGTATTAACCTTGCATTGATAAAAAAACATAATAGATTGATAATTGTTTGTCAGAGCTGATAAAAAAATAACGAAAACCAATTGACAAAAAAATAACGAAGAGTATACTAAGGTGGTGTTTGAGAGGTGGCATATGTATACGATAGGAATTGATATTGGTTCAACTACATCAAAATGCGTGATTCTGAAGGACGGAGCAGAGATTATTGCTAAGTCGCTCAGGATCGGCGGCATGGGTACAGATGCACCTATTGAAGCACTTGAGGATATATGGAGCACATCAGGGCTGAGTATGCAGGACATGTCATACTCAGTTGTTACAGGATATGGAAGGATGAGGTTCGAGGGCGCTGATGCAGAAGTCAGTGAGTTGACCTGCCATGCAATGGGCGGCAAGCTGATCTTCCCGGGTCTGAGGACACTTATCGATATAGGAGGACAGGATGCTAAGATTATTTCTTTAACGGAATCAGGCAGAATGTCCAATTTTATTATGAACGATAAGTGCGCGGCCGGAACCGGACGATTCCTTGATGTCATGGCTAATATCCTAAGACTTGATGTGAATGACTTCGAGAAGTATGCATTGCAGGCAGATAAACCCGCAGCAATCTCCAGCACCTGCACGGTATTTGCAGAGTCGGAGGTTATAAGTCAGCTGGCAAATGGCATCAAGATCCCTGACCTTGTGGCAGGAATCTGTGAGAGTGTTGCTTCCAGAGTAAGCGCCCTTGCCAGAAGAGCAGGCGTTGTACCGCAGGTTGCGATGTCAGGCGGAGTTGCCAAAAACGGTGCTGTAAGACAGGCGATGGCGAAGGCTCTCGATGTTGAGATAAGCTATGACCCGCTGTGCCAGTACTTCGGAGCAATCGGCGCCGCATGCTATGCTTACAGGAAGTCGGGCATTCAAAAATAAACAGTTTTGCGAATTCACAGCACGTGAATAGCAGGATAGCCCTCAAGTGTGAACTTATCAGTCGGTTCGTGCCGACTAGTCGACAAGGCAGGCTGATAATAGCAATAATAAAAGGCAAAGTGATACAACAACGGAGGAAATGAGATGGCAGAAGAAGTAAAAAAGGCTCCAAAACCATTGGATCCTAACTCTGCAAAATATAAGCTTAATAAGATCGCAGCTGATGCATATGCCAGTGCGATCGAAGCTAAGAAGCAAGGAAAGCCTGTTGTCTGGATGGCTAGTAACTTTCCTATTGAGATTCCGGAGACTCTCGGAATTGCAACAGTATTCCCAGAGAATCAGGCAGCAGCAATCGCAGCCAGAGGCGCAGGCGAGCGTATGTGCAGCGTGGCCGAGGCTGACGGATATTCTAATGATATCTGCGCATATGCAAGAGTCAGTCTTGCTTATGCCAAATTAAAAGAGTGCCCTGAGCAGGAAGTAGCTATGCCGGATGCACTTTTATGCTGCAGCAACATTTGCAACTGTATGATCAAATGGTACGAGAATCTCGCTATTGAGCTTAATATCCCTATGATTCTCATTGATATCCCATTTAATCCTAATTATGAACCGTCACAGGCAATGGTGGATTATGTCACAGCTCAGTTCTGGGAGGCCGTTCATCGCCTTGAGGATCTGTTTGGCGTTAAGTGGTCAGAAGAAAAATTCCAGGAGGTTGCTGCATGCAGCCGCAGATCCAGCCAGTTATGGGTTGAAGCAACCGAAGAGGGAAGACATATACCATCACCATTTAACGGCTATGATCTGCTCAACCATATGGCAGTTATGGTTACAGCCCGTGGCAAGAAGGAATCCGGTGATGCAATGGAGACTCTTCTTAAGGAGTACAAGCAGAACGTTGCCGAGGGCAAGAGCACATTCAGAAATGAAGAGAAATACAGAATCATGACTGAAGGTATCGCTTGCTGGCCATACTTAAGAGTCACATCTAAGGGCCTTAAGGACAGAGGCATCAACATGGTAACTACTATTTATGCTGAAGGATTTGGCTTCAAGTACAATACATTTGAAGAGATGATCAGGGCATACTGTAACGTAAGCAACTGCACTAATCTCGAGCACTCAAGAGATAAGAGAATCAAGCTGGCTCAGCAGGCACATATCGAGGGCTTACTGGTACATACCAACCGTTCCTGCAAGCTGTGGTCAGGATTTATGCCAGAGATGAGCCGTCAGATCGGCGAGGCTTGCAACGTTCCTGTTGTATCATACGACGGCGATCAGGCTGACCCGCGTAACTTCTCAGAGGCACAGTATGACACACGTGTTCAGGGTCTCATGGAGATCATGGAGTCTAACAAGGAAGCGAAGGGAGAATGATCATGGCAAATGTAACAGTATTCGATAAATTTCATAAGATAGCCACATCTCCTAGAGCTCAGATGGACGCTTATCTTGCACAGGGCAAAAAAATCGTTTTAACAGCACCTGTATATACACCAGAAGAAATTATGCATTCTATGGGATTTGTTCCTATGGGAGTATGGGGCGCTGATCTTGAATTAAACAGAGCTAAGGAATATTTCCCGACATTTATCTGCTCTATCGTTCAGTCAGCATTAGAGCTCGGCATTAAGGGAGCATACAAGGGCGCATCCGCCATCGTTATCCCATCATTATGCGATTCACTTAAGGTATACGGTGAAAACTGGAAATATGCAGTCAAGGATATCTTATTTATCCCGATGACATATCCACAGAGACGTGAGACAGAATATGGCAAGACCTTTACTAAGGCAGGCTATCAGAGAGTTATAGACGATCTTACAAAATTAGGCGGAACATTTGACGAGGCTAAGTTAGCTGAATCAATCGCCGTATATAACAAGCATAACGAAGTAATGAGACAGGCTGAAGAGGTTTTAGCTAAGCATCCTGAGGTTACTCCGGCTCAGAGAAGTGATGTATTTAAGAGCGCATTCTTCATGATGAAAGAAGAGCATACAGCACTTGTTGAGGAGATGATCAAGGAGCTTGAGACCAGCACACCTGCAGAGGGCAAGATTCCTGTTGTTGTATCAGGTATCCTGACAGATGCTCCTCAGCTTAATGCAATCTTTGAAGACCTGGGCTTCCATATCGTAGCAGACGATGTTGCAGCACAGTCCCGTCAGTACAGAACAGACGTGCCTAAGGATATGGCACCGATGGACGGTCTCGCTCAGAAGTGGGCCAATACAACAAATTGCTCATTGTTGTATGAAGCCGATAAGAAACGTCCCCAGTGGATTGCTGATACAGCTAAGGCTAGAGGCGCTAAGGGCGTCATCCTTGTAATGACCAAATTCTGCGATCCTGAAGAGTTCGATTATCCATTGATCAAGAGAGCATGCGAGGCAGCAGACATCCCTATGACTATGGTAGAGGTTGATCGTCAGATGGTTCAGTTTGAGCAGATCAGAACAAACCTTGAGACATTCAGGGACATTATGACAATGTAACAGATATTACCGTTCTGACTGCATGAAGGACAGCAACAGCATTTGCCGGCAAATGGTAATGGCAGTCAGGATGTTTATTAAAAGAAAGATTAGGAGAAACAAGAAATGAGTCAGATTAAACGCCCTCTTGAGGGAGTTAAGGTACTGGAACTGTCAACATTCATTGCAGCGCCTAGCTGCTGCAGATATCTGGCAGATTTGGGAGCTGAAGTAATTAAGGTTGAAGCTCCTGCAGGCGATCCTCTCCGTTATACAGCATATAACGAAGGACGTCCGATGGATCAGAGAGAGAATACTTCATTTGATCTTGATAATGCTAATAAGAAAGGCATTACACTTAATACTAAGACACCTGAAGGAAGAGAGATTCTTGAACAGCTCATTGCTAAGACAGATATTTTCGTAACTAACTGGCGTCCACATGCTCTTCAGAAGGCAGCGCTGGACTATGATGCTCTTCATGCCAAATATCCATCACTTGTATACGGTATCGTATCAGGATATGGACAGAAGGGTCCTGATAAGGATCTTCCTGGATTCGATTTTACAGCATTCTTCGCAAGAGGCGGTATCCTCGGAACACTTAAGGATAAGGATTCGGTGCCTATGCTCACAATGCCTGGATTCGGTGATCAGCAGGTTGGTATGTATCTGGCATCAGGTATCATTGCAGCTCTTTACAGAGCTAAGATGACTGGTGAAGGCGACCAGGTTGTAGTTTCACTGTTCCATTCGGCATTATGGATCACAGCTATCATGCTTCAGGCTGCACAGTATGGCCAGCCATCAGCATGCTATCCTATCTCAAGAAGCGATTTCGATAACCCGCTTACAGTCTGCCATAAGACTAAGGACGGCAAATGGCTTCAAATCGCAATGCCTCAGTATGACAGACATTATCCTGCATTCATGAAGGCGATAGGACATGAGGAGATGATCGACAATCCTAAGTTCTATCCGCAGAAGAATCTGGCACCTAATAAGCAGGAATTCTATGATTTCCTGGTTGAAGTTATGGCTTCTAAGACTCGTGATGAGTGGTGTGAAATCCTTGATGCAGCAGATCTGCCATATGCTAAGGCTCAGACATGGGATGAGGTTCTCAAGGATCCTCAGGCATGGGGTTCAGACTGCCTGTATGAGATGGAATACTACAATGGTGCTAAGAGAACTCTCGTTCGTACACCTGTAATGTTCCAGGAGTCAGGTCTTCCGCCATATAAGCGTGGACCATATCTTGGAGAAAATACAGAAGAGGTATTGAAGGATCTCGGTTACTCAGATGATGAGATCGCTAAGCTGATTGAGAGTGGTGCAGCATGCACTATGGATCCTGCTCTTAAGGACTGAGTAATTATATTTCGCTAGTTTAAACCGCCGCGCCTTAAGGAGGGAGCGGCGGGGTTAACATATTGATTGATCATTTAAGGAGGAAACAATGATTCTGGATAAGACACATGCTCTGCAGCAGAAACTGTTCCGTCAGTTTGCGGAAACGGAATTCACAACAGAACTGCAGGACGAACTGGATCAGACAGGTGAATTCAACTGGGATATTCACAACAAGATGGCAAAGTACGGATTTATGGGAACTAAGATTCCTGTAGAGTACGGCGGACAGGGCGGCGACAGCCTTTCATACTGCTTACAGCTCGAAGAACTGTCAAGAGTTGACCTTGTTCTCGGTATCTATTCTAACACATCTAACTCACTGGGCGGCGGTCCTGTTCTTTTAGCTGGAACAGAAGAGCAGAAGAAGAAATACCTTCCACCGGTAGCCAGCGGCGAGAAGATCATGGTATTTGCCCTGACAGAGCCAGGTGCTGGTTCTGATGCAGGCGGAACGACAACAACAGCTATCGCTGACGGCGATGATTTTATTATAAATGGACGTAAGTGCTTCATCTCAGGAGCTCCTGTAGCAGACTGGATCGTTATATTTGCCAAGACTGACCTTACACAGAAGGGATCTAAGGGCATCTCAATGTTCGTTATCGACATGAAGTCAGAGGGTGTATCACTGGGAGCACCTGAAAACAAGATGGGTATCAAGGGATATCCTACATGTGACGTTGTATTCGAGGATGTAAGAGTACCTAAGGAGAATCTGTTAGGACCTCTTCATAAGGGCTTCCAGTTCGCTATGAAAACTCTGGATGGCGGACGTCTCGGTATGGCAGCTGCATCAGTTGGTGTTGCACAGGCATGCGTTGATGAAGCAACTAAATATGCTAAGGAAAGAAATCAGTTCGGACGTCCTATTAAGGACTTCCAGGCTATCAGCTTCATGATCGCTGATATGGCTACAGAAACAGAAGCAGCCCGTCAGCTCACATATCATGCAGCACAGCTTAAGGATGCCAATGATCCTGAAGCAAGCAAGGCGTGCTCAATGGCTAAATATTATGCATCTGAGGTTGCCAATAGAAACGCATACAAGGCAGTTCAGATCCACGGCGGATATGGCTATATCAGAGATTACAAGGTAGAACGTCTCTACAGAGATGCTCGTATCCTCAGCATCTTCGAAGGAACAAGCCAGATTCAGCAGTTAGTAGTTGCTAATAATATTCTGAAGTAAGAAGGAGGAAAAGGAAAATGAAAATCATTGTAACTGTAAAACAGGTTCCTGATACTTCAGGTAAGGTAGCAGTTAATCCTGATGGTACATTAAATCGTGCTTCAATGCAGACAATCATCAATCCTGATGACCTGAATGCTGTTGAAGCTGCATTAACACTTAAAGACAAATATGGATGCAAGGTCGTTGCTATAACAATGGGACCTTTCCAGGCAGAACCTATGCTTCGTGAGCTTATGGCTATGGGCGTTGATGAATCAATCCTTGTTTCAGGCCGTGAGTTCGGTGGATCTGATACATATGCAACATCACAGATCATTGCAGCAGCAATTGATACATATGGTGTTGACGAGGATGATATTATTATCGCCGGCCGTCAGGCTATCGATGGCGATACAGCTCAGGTAGGACCACAGATTGCTGAGAAGCTTCACATTCCACAGGTTACATATGCTGGAGAGATCACAATGGAAGGCCATACTCTTACAGTTAAGAGAATCCTTGAGGATGGATACATGACAATCAAGGTTAATACACCTTGTCTTATCACATGTATCAAAGAGCTGAACACACCACGTTATATGACAGTTGCAGGAACAATCGAGTGCTATAACAAGCCAATGATCGTTTATGACTATAATGCTCTTAAGGATCACCCGCTTATCGACCCTACAACAATCGGTCTTAAAGGCTCTCCTACTAATATCTTCAAGTCATTCACACCTCCTATGAGAGGCGCAGGCGTAATGCTTGAGGGCTCAGGAAAAGAAACAACTGACAAGCTTGCAGGAATTCTCGCAGGCAAGCATATTATCTAAGGGAGGAGAACGAAAATGGCTTTTAATAGTGCTGATATCGCTGCATTCAAGAATATCTGGGTATTCTGCGAGCAGCGTCAGGGCAAAATGATGCCTACAACATTTGAACTTATGTCAGAAGGACGTAAGCTTGCTAATGAACTGGGAGTAGAACTCTGCGGCGTTCTGCTCGGTGATGATGTAGATGGTCTGGCAAATGAATTGGGAGGATATGGTGCTGACAAGGTATATGTATATAACAGCCCACTTCTCAAGGACTATACTACAGATGGATATACACATGTAATCGCACAGGCTGTAGAAGAGTTTAAGCCTGAAGTATTACTCTTCGGTGCATCAAATATCGGACGTGACCTTGCACCTAGATGCGCAGCAAGACTTCACACAGGTCTGTGTGCAGACTGTACAGCTCTTAATATTGATCTTAATAACTACATTGAGTTCCTTCGTACAGGTTCATCTCTGAAGGTTGATGAGATCAATTTCGAGAGCAAGCTCTTCGATGTAAATAAGAACCTTAAGATGACAAGACCTGCATTCGGCGGACATCTGATGGCAACAATCGTTGTTCCACGTTTCCGTCCTGCTATGGCAACTGTTCGTCCTGGTGTTATGAAGAAACAGGCATTTGATGAGGCTAAGGCTAAATCAGTTGAGATCCTTCATCCAGAATTCAACCTGACTAAAGATGACATCAAGACAGAGGTAGTAGAAGTTGTTAAGGCTGCTAAGAAGATGGTAGACCTGATCGGTGCTGACATCATCGTATCAGTAGGCCGCGGTATCTCTAAGGATGTAGAGAAGGGTATCGCTCTGGCTGAGGAGCTGGCTGCACTCTTAGGCGGTGTTGTTGGTTCATCACGTGCCGTTGTTGATGCTGGCTGGATCAGTGCGGATCATCAGGTAGGACAGACTGGTAAGACAGTTCATCCTAAGCTGTATATTGCTCTCGGTATCTCAGGTGCTATCCAGCACAAGGCTGGTATGCAGGATTCAGAGTGCATCGTTGCTGTTAATAAGAATGGTGCAGCTCCTATCTTCGAGGTTGCTGACTACGGCATCACAGGCGATCTGTTCACTGTAGTTCCACAGCTGATTGAGTCAATTAAGGCTATCAAGGAACAGGGCTGAGATATGACATCCAACGCCTAAGTTAATTACAAAGGCCTGGCACACGCATGAGAAACATCTCTGAGTGCCGTGAACCTCGGCGTGCAGCCCGGTTGCTCGAAATCGCCTACGCTGATGTGCTATAAAAGTCCCGGACAGCGGTTGTACAGGTGGACGAGCTTGCTCGAACAACTGCACAACCATTGGACGGGCTAGCCTGCATGAGCATGTAGAGCGACAGCTCGGAATGCGAAGTCAGGCTCAGTTGCGAGAGTGCTGCAAGCACGCAGCAGCTGACTTTTAGGCAAGGGCTGCGCCGTCCCGGCACGGCATAGGGATGTGGCTTGCGTGTGCCTGTGTTTTGGAAGAATATTGTGGTGACTAAAAATTTATATTGATTGAATAGAATCCTTTCAAATCGTAGTTATATGCATGAAAATGCAGATTGAGTATACGATATGAAGGGATTTTTGTATGCAGGGACGTACACAGACACTGTGAGAAAACAATCAGCGAAGGCGTTTTCGAACAGTGGACTGTGACGTCCCTGCATTTATATATATTTGGTTTTGTATATTGAAAGTTAAGATGAATACCTGCATTGAATGACATATACTAAAATGTAAACTGTGTAACGCAATGCAAGTTGACAATTGCTGGCGTTGAGTGTATTATGCGCAAAGAATTATTAGATAACAACTGAATTTGCAATTTCGGAGATGAGTGCGACGATGAATAAGAGACAACATTTGATTGAACTTTTGGAGATGAATGATGATGACTTCCTATCGGGGAATGTGGTTGCTGAGGAATTGGGAATCACCAGGGCGGCGGTCTGGAAATATATTAAGCAGCTGCAGGAGGATGGATATGAGATTGAGGCCGTCACGAATCGCGGCTATAAATTAGGTGATACTAATGATGTGATCTCGGAGAATCTGATTAGAAAGTACCTGGGTGAATATGCGAACTATTTCACATTAGAGGTGAGAGCTGAGGTTACTTCTACTAATGACGTGCTGAAGGAGAAGGCATCTCAGCTTCCATGTTGGCAGACTCTTGTGGCAATGAAGCAGACGGCAGGTAAGGGTAGACGAGGAAGGAGCTTTTATTCGCCGTCAGATACGGGTTTCTACCTTAGCATTTTGCTTAAGATGGACATAGGACCAGAGATTGCTACGAGATTTACTACTGCGGCAGCGGTAGCAGCCTGCAGAGCGATTGAGAACTGCACAAATGCAAGGCCTGCGATCAAGTGGGTCAATGATGTATTCGTAGATGAGCATAAGGTATGCGGGATTTTGACAGAGGCATCTATAAGCGTTGAGTCGGGTGGTCTTGACTGGGCTGTAATGGGAATCGGATTTAATGTATACGAACCTGTGGGAGGATTCCCGGATGAGATCGCTGATGTAGCAGGTGCTATTTCCAGGGTAAAGTATAAGGACTTAAGGAGCCGCATCGCAGCCGAGTTTATGAAGAATTTTTATGATCTGTGCCAGAGTATATCAGATGATGGCATGGCAGCGGAGTATAAAAAACGCAGCTTTATGATAGGCCGGGATATATTGGTACTTCGTGGTGATAAGCAGACGGAAGCTGTGGCAGTGGATATAGATGACGAGTGCCGCCTTATTGTGAGATACGCAAATGGACGAGAGGAGGCTCTGTCATCCGGCGAGGTAAGCACTAAGGTTCCAGGTAAACACGCATGAACGCAGATAAATTGACACAATTCTCGTATGCCAAGATGTCACAGACACTGTGAGAAAACAATCAGCGAAGGCGTTTTCGAACAGTGGACTGTGACATCCTGGCTCATAAACAATGTATCAGTATTAAAGTTAAGAACAGGTAGGAAGATAACAATGGAAACTACAAGATCTAAAATCAAAGTACAGGATATGGTTTATATTGCGATTGGCGCGGTACTTATCACGGTATGTTCATGGATCAGCATTCCGACCACAGTTCCATTTACGCTGCAGACATTTGCGGTATTTCTTGTACTCAGCCTTATAGGCGGCAAACGCGGCACCCTGTCCGTTATAATATATCTTCTGCTGGGCGCGGTGGGAGTGCCTGTATTTGCAGGATTCAAGGCAGGATTTGCAACACTTCTTGGAACCACAGGCGGATATATCATCGGATTTATCTTCATGGGGCTGATATATTGGCTGTCAGAAAGATTGTTTGGTAATCGTCTGGCCGTAAGAATTGCAACCCTGGTTGTGGGACTCATTGTATGTTATGCGTTTGGTACGGCATGGTTCATGATCGTCTACATAGGCCAGTCAGGAGCCGTAGGTCTTGGAACGGCCCTGGGCTGGTGCGTAATTCCATTCATTATCCCAGATCTTGTTAAGCTGGTCGTAGCCATATTAATCGGCACCAGATTAAGGAAACTGCTGCATATCTGACTTTGCTTCTGTTGCAATTAACTATAAATTCTGCTACCATAAATCACAGTTTGTGCTTGCAGGAAAATGTTTTCCTGCAATAAGAAAACACTTGACGGGAGATTATGAACATGCGAGTCTTTGGACAGACAGACATGGGCAGATAGCGTAGATCTGTCAGATTTGCCTTGTAGAAAATATAATAAAGAACAATAGATCAGGCACACTCTTACCGTGAGATTACGGCGAGGGTGTGTCTTTTGTTATTGCGAAAAAGACAGGAGAATGCTGCAATGAATAAGGATTTTAAGCTTTATATAGATAACAATAAATATCTAAAAATATTTAATATTTGATATGAAGGAGATGACGAATTAAACGGCAATATCAAAAAAGAAGGAATATATACTACCATTGAAATTACTGAAAAAACGGAATTTTATTGTTCACAACACTATAATGAGTTAGTCAAATGCGAAGGAGGAAGTAAAAATGTGGATTTTAATTGGATGTATCATAGCTATAATAATTGTTTCTTTGGTGGTATCTGCAATCAATACTCCAAAAATAAAAAATTAGTAAATGATGAATTAGAAAAAGAATTTTTGCAACAAAATAATATTATTGTTACAAAAGAATATTGTGAATATTCTGTTGCGGCGGAGCCGCCAGTCCGGTGTGGCGAGAGCCACCAGTCCGGACTAACGGAGCCACCTTGTTTTTGCAGTTAATAGTTATTTCGCCATTGCCGGATCAAGCCCATATACTTCTCTCATAGAGAGGTCCTTGGATGGATCGATGCTTTCAATGTCGATCTTATAAGAATCGTATGATATGCGATCCATAATGGCATCGGCAAGTGT
>CAVARE010000020.1:0-13046 GCA_963591145.1 Anaerotignum sp.
GAAGAAGGATATGCCGAAGACTGGCGACGACAGCAACATGCTCCTGTGGCTCGTCCTGCTCCTTCTCAGCGCAGGCACCATCTCTACAGCAGCGATTGCCGGCAGAAAGAGAAAATAATCGGTGAAAATGGCGCAGATGATTTTGACAGAATCTGCGACGTGGGCAACTGATTTGACGATAATGCATATGACAACATCTTAATATAAAACCCTACTTGCATAAATAATGCGGCTGCCATTTGATTGGCAGCCGCATTTGTCAGAACTAAATAAATTTCAAAAGCTGATACAGAATGAAGAAAATCATTATTTTGAAATGCAGTATTGTAAATCAGCTTCATTCAATTTGCCCATAGCTTACTGAAGATATGTCATCAATACCCATCCGGAGTAGCCGTTGTATGACGTATATCCCCAGTTATTTTCGATCGCTGTCACAGTCAGGCTTGTTCCGTTTGGCACGGTGGCATAAGAGATGTTCTCGCCATCTGATGAAGCCCTGAGCTCCAGTCCGTCTGGAGCGTTAACAACTGTATAAGTCTTAGATGTGATGAATCCGTATGTAGGAGCTATAGGCTCAGCATAGTAGCGGATTCTTGTATATCTGACTGCGACCCAGCCAGACTGACCATTGTAAGTCGTATATCCCCAGCCATTGGAGATCTTGCTGATATTAAGCTGCGTTCCCTCAGGAATCAGGCAATATCTCTGAGATGATCCGTCAGCAGAAGCCTTGAGAGCCAGACCCTCATTAGCTGTATCATATACAGTTACGCTGGCTGCTGTTGGCGCGAGATATGTTGTATTCGCCCAGCCCTTATGCCCATTATAAGATACATAAGCCCAGTCGCCGCAAATGGCTTCGGCCAGAACGGTGGTTCCGGTAGGGATATATCCGAATGTGCATGAGCTGATAGATGCCTTGGTTCTTAATTCGAGTCCTTCATTGTCAGTATTTAATACAATATAGAATGCAGGTGTGATATAGCCGGATGAAGGGGCGTCTGCCTGATAGCTTCCAGATACCTTCACGTATTGCAGAGAAACCCATCCTGAATATCCGCCATATGAAGTATATCCCCATCCCGTGGTGGTAGTGTAGTTGATGGTAACATTTGTACCATCTGGTATATATAAATATCTCTGAGAGTTAATGTCAGCGGAAGCCTTGAGAGCTAGGCCTCCATTTGCCGTGCCATATATAGATGCCGCAAATGCTGTCGTAGTAAGGTGTGCCAGGTTAGCCCATCCGCTGTTTCCGTTGTATGATGTATAAGCCCAGTCTCCGGAAATGGCATTTACAACAACGACGGCACCGTTAGGGATGGCTCCATACGTGCTGGAGCTGATGGAAGGGCTGACTCTGAGTTCAAGTCCCTCACCGTCTGTTCCGTATACCATATAATAAATAGGAGCGGTATATCCTGAAGACGGCTGATCAGCGCTGCAGCTGCCAGAGACCTTGGTCCATTCCAGATCAACCCAGCCGTCATAGCCGTTGTATTCCGTATATCCCCATCCGCTATAGGAAATCTGGGCGATGGTGAGGGCTGCGCCATCAGGAACAGTACATAATCTCTCGGAATTCGAGTCATATGATTTGCGAAGTGCGAGTCCTTCACCGTCTGTGTCATATACAGTTACAGTATAAGGAGTGCTTGCGGCAAATGATATTGTCTGGAATAAGCACATTGTAAGACAGAGAACAACTGCGAAAATAATAATACGTGTCTTTTTCATTTCAACACCTCCTCGTGCGATTCGGATGGCGATTCACGCCTCCGATGTCTAATATATACAATAATAAAATTGAAAATGATATACGCGAATTGACTAAAAATGCCGAAAGATAAAAGTTGATGTATGACGTGCTCAAATCAAAATCAGGGAAATTGCTAATTTAAGCAATTTCCCTGATGAAATAAACAAGCCACAGGCCGGACTCGAACCGGCTACCTCATCATTACGAGTGATGCGCTCTGCCAGGTGAGCTACAGTGGCACGTACTGCATGAGGTTATCACATTTCTGAGATATTTTCAATCATCAATTTTATTTTTAGATGGTTAAATATAATGCCAGGTTGTTCTGCGCCGTCCCGGCGGGCAGAGCAACCTGGCATTCCACTACAGCGCCTTCTTAATAGCAGCAAGCAGATCGCTGTATTCCTCAAATGCAGGATACTGCGGATAATCCTTTTTGATTTGTTCTGTGGTTTTGAATAAGAATCCAGCCTTGCTGGCCTGGATCATGCCCAGGTCATTGAAGCTGTCGCCGCTGGCGATGGTTTCAAAACCGATGGACTGAAGAGCCTTGACTGTCGAGAGCTTAGAATTGGCGATTCTCATGCGGAAGCCTGTTATCTCGCCGTTGTCAGCAACCTCGAGAGTATTGCAGAATATTGTCGGCATGCCCAGCTTCTTGATGAGCGGTCCGGCAAATTGCGTAAATGTATCGCTTAAGATGATAACCTGTGTGATGGAGCGCAGCTCATCCAGGAATTCCTTAGCTCCCTGCATTGGCTCTATCTGAGCGATAGTATCCTGAATCTCCTTAAGTCCCAGACCATGTTCCTTCAGGATCTGAAGTCTCCAATTCATCAGCTTATTATAATCAGGTTCGTCCCTGGTTGTACGCTTAAGTTCAGGTATACCGCTGGCCTCGGCAAATGCGATCCAGATCTCAGGAACGAGTACACCTTCCATATCTAAACAAACTACGTTCATGTCTCCCATAAAAATATCCTCCAGATGGTTTAATTGTTGCGTAACATGCGGATAAATTTAACACATTTCTGAGCTGCGCTCAAGAAGCAATCCTTGGGTATTGGAATAACCTGCAAAATATATATAATACCTGATGGCAGACGCTGTGCTGCCTGGTGTAATATGGATTTGCATATAATGTTAAAAAAACGGGATACATATGAACGAGAACAGATATAATTCGCTGAATGCATATTTGCGTGCTGAATATGGCGAGAAGATATATAAGCTGGCACTGGTTGGTGGAACTACCTGCCCTAACAGGGATGGAACGAAGGGCTATGGCGGATGCATATTCTGCGGCGAGGGAAGCGGAAGCTTCGCAGCAGCAACGATAGATGAGGCTATCGCCAGACTGCAAAATAAGAAAACAGGCAGCAGATATATTGCCTATTTTCAGAGCTATACGAGTACATATAAGATCACGGAGGATTTGAAGGCCAGGTTCTTCGAGGCGGCAAATGATGACAGAATAGCCATAATTTCCATAGCTACCAGACCAGACTGCCTGGACGATGAGACAATGAGCATTCTGCATGAGCTTAGGAAGATTAAGCCGGTATGGATAGAATTAGGTCTTCAGACCTGCCATGAAAGGACGGCGGAATTAATTAACCGTGGGTATCCGCTGCAGGTATTTGAAGATGCGGTTAATAAGCTGAATGCTCTTAATATAGAGATTATAGTTCACCTGATCCTGGGACTTCCAGGGGAGTCAGAGGAAGACATCATAGATACTGCGCATTATATAAATTCGCAGAGGATCCAGGGAGTAAAATTCCAGCTGCTTCATATATTAGAGCATACGAGGATGGCGCAGATGTATAAGGACGGGCTGCTGAGCTGGCCTCAAACTGGCCGTAAATATCCGCTTACATTGGATAAATATGCAGATCTTATATGCCGCTGCCTTAATAATCTGCGCAGTGACATAATCGTGCATCGCCTGACAGGAGATGGCATAAAGCGGGATCTGATCGCGCCCGAATGGAGCGGCGATAAAAAGAAAGTGCTGAATACTATAACCAGCCGCATGGAAGAAACAGACGTCCGCCAGGGCAGAGATGTATAAATGAAATACAAAACACGGATAAAAGAGTAGATTTTGTAATGAATATATAGCCTCTGTAAAATGTCCTCGAAACCTCAGTAAACTCTATTGCCACCCGAAAAATGCAATGATATAGTGCCGAACGTAAACTGAAATAAAAGAAACGGGCCCAAATCTTCTTTTCAGAATACTTATATTTTAGGTTTTATGACAGACAAAAGGAGTCTAATATGAAAAGAAAATACGTTTCTGCATTGGTAGCAGTATTTGCATTGGCATCTGTATGTTCACCTGCATACGCATCTACAAGCCATTTCAACGACAGCTCAGTTACAGGAGCTGAATCAGGCTGGAGCGAGTGGGATGCTAACTGGGAAGAGACAGCAACAGATTATACTAAGGTTTCTATCACACCAGGTGCTGATGAGACACAGCTGAACTTTGCATGGTATAGCGTAAAAGGAGAAAGTGAAGCAACACCAGTTGTACATTTCGGTACAGACAAGGACAATCTTGAGACATTTGAAGGAACATATGGTGACGTTAACCAGGAGCTTACAGGTGACACAGCATATGAATACAATCACGTTACAGTAACAGGTCTTGAGGCAAATACAACATATTACTATACAGTTGAGAAAAACGGCGAGCAGACAGAGGTTTGCGAGTATACAACTAAGGATTTCGATACTGTAAAGATCCTTTACGTAGGTGATCCACAGATCGGTGCATCTAAGGGACAGCCAACAAGCACAGGCGCAGAGCTGACCAATGAGTCAGGTGTTGCCAATACTGCAGCAGAAAACGATGGATTTGCATGGAACCGTACATTAAGCATTGCAACAGCAGAGAATACAGATCTTAACTTCGTTATCTCAGCTGGTGACCAGGTTAACAAGACAGGTTCACCTAAGGAAGAAGAATATGCATCTTACCTCAGCTCAGGTGTTCTCTCAGGACTTGCAGTTGCTACAACAATCGGTAACCATGACTCTCTGAATGAAGACTATTCTTATCACTTCTATAATCCAAATGCTACTGAAAACGGTCTTACAACAGCAGGCGGAGATTATTATTACAGCTACGGCTCAGGACTTTTCATTGTTCTTAATACAAATAACTACAACGTAGCTGAACATCAGAATACAATTGAAGAAGCAATCGCAGCTTATCCGGATGCGACATGGAGAATCGTAACAATCCACCAGGACATCTACGGTTCAGGCCTTGACCATTCTGAGACAGATGGTATGATCCTTCGTACACAGCTTACACCAGTATTTGATGCAAATGACATTGACGTAGTTCTTCAGGGACATGACCATACATACAGCAGAACTAAGCTCCTCTATGGTGATGGCCAGACACACGGCAGCTATGAATTCAAGCTCAATGATGAAGGTACAGACTATGACTGGGATAATGCATCAGATGTAACAACAGGCGAGAAGATTGCTCTTTATCCTGAAGATGGCGACACAGAAGCAGCTGAAGCACTGGCAGCATTCCAGGAGGATAATAACTGCTATACGATAGAAGATGTAGAAGGCAATACAGTTACAGACCCACAGGGTATCCTGTATATGACAGCTAACTCAGCTTCAGGTTCTAAGTACTATGAGCTTCTCTCAACACAGCAGGATTATGTTGCAGCCCGCAGCCAGAACTGGCTTCCAAGCTACTCAGTAATCACAATGACAGAAGATACATTCAGCATTGATACATACCAGATCACAGATGATGGCAATGTTGAATCAATCGACGAAACATTTACAATTATCAAGACAGCTTCTGATGAAGCATCTGAAGACACCACAGATGCAGCAGCAGAAGAAGCTGCAAACTAAGGATTATCCTAAAGACGAATGAAGAATAATTCTTCTGCCGGACTGCTTTCTAAAAAAAAGGTAGTCCGGTACATTATTTATCTTTTGCTTATCTGCGCGTTCGTTGTCTTTGTTGTGAAATTGAATCAGGTACAGAAGACAGAATTGGTGGTCCGAACAGGGCAGACATTCGAAAAGGGTATTGTTACAGAAATTCTCCAGGATAATCTGGATGCCAGCGGCAGCCGTGTAGGTGAACAGCGAGTCAAGGTTAAGATGACTACCGGTGAACGTAAGGACGAGGAACTCGAGATGACCAGCAGCTCAGGATACCTGTTCGGTGCGGGCTGTACGGTAGGCATGAAGGTAATCGTAATGCAGAGCGTTGCCGGGGAGACTACGATTGCCAGCGTATATTCACAGGACAGAGAATGGGTAATATATATATTTGCAGGATTATATCTGCTGGCGCTGTGTATAGTCGGAGGCAAGCAGGGCGTTAAGGGATGCCTGGGATTGGTATTTACATTCTTCTGCGTCATCTTCGTATATCTGCCTCTTGTATATCTGAAGGTATCGCCATTCTGGGCAGCAGTATTTGTCTGCTTTATAACAACTCTTGTGACAATGTATCTGATCGGCGGTTCAACAAAGAAAACGATCGCGGCTACGCTGGGCACACTGGCGGGAGTTGTACTGGCAGGAATCGCCGCATGGTGCTTCAGTATGGCATCGGGAATCACGGGATACAACGTATCGGATATAGAGACACTCATGACTCTGTGGAATACAAATGAAATTCAGGTAGGAGGCTTGCTGTTCTCGGGATTATTGATCTCATGCCTTGGCGCTGTTATGGACGTGGCAATGTCAGTCAGCAGCTCAATAGATGAGATCTATAAACAAAATCCGAAGCTGTCCCGCAAGGAATTGTTCAGAGCCGGCCTGAGAGTAGGCAGGGACATGATGGGAACTGACAGTAATACTCTTATTCTTGCATTTGCCGGCGGCAGCGTGAGCACATTATTGCTGGATTATGCTTATGATCTTCCATATCAGCAGATCATTAATTCCAATAATATTGGAATTGCGATCATGCAGGGTCTGGCAGGAAGCTTCGGCGTAGTGTTATCTGTGCCGCTGACAGTTCTGATCTGCGCATTCTTGTATCATAAGAGCTCTGCGAATATAGAAATTCAGGAAAATATAGCGATAGAAGAGACATCCTCTGAACAGGCATAAGGCCTGTCGGGGGATGTCTTTTTTGTGCAGCCGAAATTTGTTCCTTGCATGAAGATATGCTGTATGTTTTAATGAAAGCTGCGCCGTCCCGGCACGCATGCAAATGTAAATTATGACGTGCCGTGAACCTCGGCGTGCAGCCCCTGCTCGAAAACGCCTACGCTGATTGTTTTCTCGCAGGGAGCTGCGCCGTCCCGGCACGCATATGAATTATCAATTTGTATTGTGGCAGGATGGTATGAGTATATAAACTAAAATTCAGATGAAAGCAGTGTAGGGACACAGATGGAGAATAATACAATAGTAACACTGAAAAAGGGCGAGGGCCGCACGGTGAAGGCGGGCGGAGCCTGGATATATGATAATGAGATTGAGACGATAACGGGAACATTTAAAAATGGAAGCATTGTTCGCGTTCATGACTTCGATGGCTATCCTATGGGCATGGGCTTCATAAATCAGAATTCCAAGATAAGGGTGCGTATGCTCACAAGAGAAGAAGTAGAAATAGACAGGAATTTTCTGATGAAGCGCGTGAAGGCCGCCTGGGATTACAGGAAAACCGTTATGTATGGCGGAAATGACAGCATTTGCCGCGATCAGACGCTGCCGGGAATAGGAAATACTGGCAGGAAGGATCTTAATTGCTGCCGGATTATATTCGGCGAGGCGGACAGACTGCCAGGTCTGGTAGTCGATAAATACAATGATGTGCTGGTGGTTGAATGCCTGGCACTGGGCATGGATAGGCTGAAGGAAGAGGTGCTGTCCTGCCTTAAGGAGGTTCTGGCTGAGGATGACATCCACATAAGGGGAATCTATGAACGATCGGATGCTCCCGTGAGAAAAAAGGAAGGATTGGAGCCATATAAGGGATTTATCGGACCAGAGTTCGATACAAATGTCGAGATAATAGAAAATGGAATCAGATATATGGTCGACGTGGTAAATGGCCAGAAGACGGGATTCTTCCTGGATCAGAAATACAACAGGCTGGCGATGCAGCGTATCTGCGAGGGTAAGGATAAGGTGCTCGATTGCTTCACGCACATGGGGACATTTGCCTTGAATGCAGGACTTGCAGGTGCAAGGGATGTTACAGGGCTTGATATTTCTGAATATGCAGTGAGCCAGGCCAATGAAAATGCCGGAAGAAACGGCCTTGAAGGCACTGTGCATTTTCGTGCGGCAAATGTTTTGGATGAGCTTCCGCGCCTCTATGATGCAGGGGAACGTTATGATGTAGTTATCCTGGATCCGCCTGCATTTACCAAGTCGAGAGAGGCTACTAAGAATGCTATCAGGGGCTATAGAGAGATCAATATGAAGGGTCTTAAGCTGGTTAAGGATGGCGGATATCTGGCTACATGCTCATGCTCACATTTTATGACTCAGGAGCTCTTCACGAAGGTGATAGGGCAGGCTGCACAGAGCACACACAAGAGATTAAGACAGGTGGAATTCAGGACTCAGGCTCCGGATCATCCAATCCTCTGGGCAGCTGATGAGAGCTACTATCTTAAGTTCTATATCTTCCAGGTATGTGATGAAAGATAAATTGTAACTATTCAGAGCCATGCAAAACTGCTTTCTGCGAATGCTTGCATTCGAACAGATAAGCAGTTTTATATTGCCATGCATCCGTAAGAAGCTGCCGGTGGCAGGTTCTGAAGGTGGCGAGATATCCACATGAGCAAAAGGAAAGCTTTGAAGAAGCGATTTTGCGAATGTGGTTCTGAATAGTTACGATAAATTAATAATTTCAAATCGGGATGGCGGCAGTCACTGTTTGAAAACGCCTGTGCTGGTTGCGCTTTCACAGTGGCTGCCGTCATCCATTTATAAACAATAAAATCAGGATGATTAAACTAAATAATTATATCTATCAAACAAATTAATATCATGTTGACATTAGCCTAATGAGCGTTTAAACTGCACCCCATAAAAGATTTGCCGCGACAATAACAGTCGGCAATCAGAAAGCTATGGAGGATATGATAATGAAAAAGAAACTTGCAGTTTGCTTAAGCGCTGTTTTAGCTATTACAACACTTGCCGGCTCAACAGTATTTGCATCAACAACAGAGACCAAGTCTTACAAGATCGGTATCTGCCAGCTGGTTCAGCATGATGCACTCGATGCGGCTACAGAAGGATTTATGGATGCCGTTAAGGATGGTCTCGGCGAGGAGAATGTTGAGTTCGATTTACAGAATGCTTCAGGCGATTCTGCTACATGTTCGACAATCATTAACTCATTTGTTGCATCTAACTATGACCTGATCCTGGCCAATGCAACAGCACCTCTTCAGGCAGCAGCTCAGGCGACAGCTGATATCCCTGTTCTCGGCACATCAGTAACAGATTATGCCAGCGCACTTGATATCGCAGACTGGACAGGCAAGACAGGATATAACGTATCAGGTACCACAGACCTGGCTCCTCTTAAGGAACAGGCTGCAATGGTTAAGGAATTATTCCCAGATGCTGAGAAGGTAGGTATCCTCTATTGCACAGCTGAGGTTAATTCAGTATATCAGGCAAATGTTGTAACAGAGGAACTCGAGGCTCTCGGATATGAAGTTACAGCCTATACATTCACAGATACAAATGACGTAGCTACAGTTGCACAGAATGCATGTGATAATTGTGATGTAATCTATACACCTACAGATAATACAGTAGCTTCTAACACAGGCGTTATCGATCAGATCGCCCGTCCTGCAGGAGTTCCAATCGTATGCGGCGATGAAGGCACATGCTCAGGATGTGGTGTTGCAGTTCTTGCAATCAGCTATTATGACTTGGGATATACAACAGGTAAGATGGCAGTTGATATTCTAGCAAATGGAGCAGACATTACAGATATGGAAGTCCAGTCTGCATCAGAGGTTACTAAGGAATACAATGCAGAAATCTGTGAAGAACTCGGAATTGAAATCCCAGATGATTATGTTGCTATAGCAACTTCAGAGGAATAAATTATATTAGCTTCGTAAGAAGCAATAAATTGAAACATATTTAGTTTATGCTGCAGTCACAGACCGCATGGTCACTGGCTGCAGCATCGTTTGCGAAAAAGGTTTGGTGTTAAATTATGATAGGAACATTTCTAAGTGCTCTTCCAGGTGCCATCGCACAGGGACTTATATGGGGAATAATGGCTATCGGCGTATACATTTCATATAAGGTGCTGGATGTAGCAGACCTTACAGTTGATGGAACGATGTGCACAGGCGGCGCGGTATGCGTTATGCTTATGCTTAATGGATCTCCGATGTGGCTGGCTATCCTGGCAGCTATTGCAGCCGGAGTGTTGGCAGGACTTCTGACCGGCATATTCCATGCATTTATGGGAATACCTGCTATCCTGGCAGGAATTTTGTCGCAGTTATCACTTTATTCTCTTAATCTTAAGATTATGGCTGACAAGGCTAATCAGCCTATCAACTGGAGAAATTATAATCTGCTGGTATCTCTTAATAATGTTAAGAGTGCTCCGATAACAGTTAAGGACGGTGTTGTTTCCTTCAATCCTATCTTTATCACGGCAGTAATCATAATTGTAATGATCGCATTGATATACTGCTTCTTCGGAAGGGAAGTGGGATGTGCGCTTCGTGCAACCGGTGCTAACCAGGATATGGCCAGAGCACAGGGCATTAATACTAAGATCATGATCGTTATCGGCCTCATGCTTTCTAATGCTATCGTAGCATTTGCCAGTGCGCTGCTGGCTCAGTATCAGGGATTTGCTGATATCAATATGGGACGTGGCGCCATCGTTATCGGCCTGGCAGCTGTTATTATCGGCGGCGTATTATTCGATAAGATATTCAGAAATTTCGCACTTAAGCTCGTAGGTGTAGTGCTGGGCGGTGTTATATATTACATAGTTCTTCAGATAGTAATCACACTGGGATTTGATACAAACCTCCTGAAGCTGCTTTCAGCTCTGGTTGTAGCGATTTTCCTTGCGGTTCCGTATTGGAAGAGCCGCTTCTTCACGAAGGTTAAGGAGGTAAAGTGATATGCTGGAAGTAAAGAATATTTCTAAGACATTTAACCCGGGAACTGTTAATGCGAAGACTGCACTCAGCAATCTGTCTCTGACACTTGAAGACGGCGACTTCGTTACAGTAATCGGCGGTAACGGCGCCGGCAAATCCACACTCCTTAATGCCATAGCAGGTACATGGTTTGTTGATTCGGGTAAGATCATAATTGATGGTCAGGATGTTACAAGGGTTCCTGAGCATAAGAGAGCCAAGCTCCTGGGACGTGTATTCCAGGACCCCAGAATGGGTACTGCTGCAACAATGGGCATAGATGAGAACCTGGCGCTTGCCATGAGAAGAGGACAGCACAGAGGTCTGGCACCGGGAATCACTAAGGCTGAACGAGAGCAGTATAAGGAACTTCTTAAGATCCTGGATCTGGGTCTGGAAGACAGACTTACAGCTAAGGTAGGACTTCTGTCAGGCGGACAGCGACAGGCAGTCACACTTCTTATGGCATCTCTTAAGAAACCTAAGATTCTTCTTTTGGATGAGCATACTGCAGCGCTTGACCCTAAGACTGCGGCTAAGGTTCTTGAGACAACTGAGAAGATCGTATCAAGGGATCACCTGACAACACTTATGATAACTCATAATATGAGAGATGCTATCGCTCATGGCAACAGGCTTATCATGATGAATGACGGACAGATAATTCTTGATATCAGGGGTGAAGAGAAGCAGAAACTGACTGTTGATGATCTGATGGCTAAATTCGCAGTAGCAGCAGGATCAGAGTTCGATAATGACGCAGCTATTCTGGGATAAAGATATAGTGGCGCGGTTTAGATAAGATTAAGGTAAAACAATGACATAATAACAGGCTTTATGTTGGCAAAAGAGATGCAGGAAGTGCATTTCACGGTTGACAACATAGAGCCTGTACTATATAATTCAAAACCGTGACGGCGTGTTTTTTGTGCGCTTAATTTTAAGCTGCAGATAAGAACATCGTCGGAAGTAAAATGTATATAACGGTTTATTTATTAAACCAAAGACATTTAGGAGGATTTTAAATGAAGACTTATATGGCCAATCCGGCAACCATCGAGAGAAAGTGGTATGTAGTTGATGCTACAGGTTTAACACTTGGTCGTCTCGCAAGTCAGGTTGCAAGCATTCTTCGTGGTAAGAACAAACCAACTTTCACACCACATGAAGACACAGGTGATTATGTTATCATCGTTAACGCTGAGAAGATTACTGTAACAGGTAAGAAGCTTCTTCAGAAGGTTTATTACAATCATTCAGACTATGTAGGCGGAATGAAGGAAACAGACCTTAAGACAATGATGGCTAAGAAGCCTGAAAGAGTTATTGAACTTGCAGTTAAGGGTATGCTTCCAAAGGGACCTCTCGGACGTTCTATGATCAAGAAACTGTTCGTATATGCAGGACCAGAGCACAAGCATCAGGCACAGAAGCCAGAAGCATTATCATTATAAGCTGAAAGGAGGAAATAACAATGGCAAATTTCTATGGAACCGGCAGAAGAAAGAAGAGTATCGCTAGAGTATACCTTATCCCGGGCAACGGAACAATCACAGTTAACAAAAGAACATTAGACGATTATTTCGGTCTTGAAACACTGAAAGCTATCGTTTGCCAGCCTCTTACAGCTGTTAATGCAAGCGACAAGTACGATGTTATCGTTACTGTTCGCGGTGGTGGTTTTACAGGTCAGGCAGGTGCTATCAGACATGGTATCGCAAGAGCACTTGTTCAGGCAGATGCTGAAAACCGTCCAGCACTTAAGAAAGCAGGATATCTTACAAGAGATCCACGTATGAAAGAAAGAAAGAAGTACGGTCTCAAAGGCGCTCGTCGTGCACCACAGTTCTCAAAGAGATAATTGGGCACGATTTTCAATCAAATTGCTTCAAAAACCCCGGAAAATCAAGGTTTTCCGGGGTTTTTCTATATCATCTCGGCTGAATCGGTTTGTCGGATTTTTACCTGATTTGACCAGCTTTGACCCCGTTTTTTTGTGTTAATAAGTGGGCAAGTGGCCATTTTGGACCCCATTTGTGTTAAAAAATAGGGCAAAATTCGGCTTGGGTTCGATATGCTGTAAGCACAAGGAGGGCGAAACGATGATGAGAATG
>CAVARE010000021.1:0-12102 GCA_963591145.1 Anaerotignum sp.
CAATTATTTGTTTATTTTCCCTCCAGCGACAACTTGCATTAATTTCTATAGAAAATGACAAAACGCCCACCTATACGGTGAGCGTCTTATCGGACTATTATCTATTAGGGAGAAGTTTGAATTACTATTTGTTTCCCACATCCCGGCTATGTATCGGCATGCGTCGTGGGAAGTCTTAATACCTTATGCGGTTATATGAAGTACATATATTCCTGCCGGCCTCTGCTGAGGCACTCCTGCGCCAGATCGTCCAGGGTCAGGCTCTTAAGTACAGCCTCTGTTTTTTTATTTATGCTGTCTATTATCAGCCTCTGTATCGTCTCAGAGACAGCATCATGCTGCCCGTCTGTTAGCTCATTTTCCACCAGATACGAGCCGTCCAGCGCCTTAACGATATCAGCGGCAGTAATATTTTCAGGTGCATCATTAAGAAGGTATCCGCCCTGAGAGCCCTTGACGCTGCGGACAATGCCGGCGCGCCTGAGGGCGGCAAATATTTGCTCCAAATACTGCATCGAGACCTCGCTCCTCTCTGCAATCGTGCTCAGCGCCACCCTCTCATTCTCATCGCCCAGCGCGAGGCATATGAGAGCCCGTATTCCATATCTGCTTTTCTTGGAAAATTTCATGAGTTACTCCACTGCCTTGAATGCTTCTTCAAGATCCTGAATAATATCGTCAATGTTTTCTGTGCCGATGGAGAGGCGGATAGTATTAGGCTTGATGCCCTGATCTAACAGCTCCTCCTCTGTGCACTGGCTGTGTGTGGTTGTGGCCGGATGGATGACCAACGACTTAACGTCAGCAACATTGGCCAGCAGTGAGAACAGCTCCAGGTTATCAATGAAGTCCTGTGCCTTCTGCGAGTCGCCCTTGATCTCGAATGTGAAGATCGAGCCGCCGCCGTTTGGGAAATATTTCGCATACAGTTCTCTCTGCTTAGGATCAGCGGATACTGATGGATGGTTTACCTTCTCAACCTGCGGATGATTATTCAGGTATTCAACGACCTTAAGGGCATTTTCGACATGACGCTCTACACGCAGTGACAATGTCTCAAGTCCCTGCAGGAATAAGAATGCATGGAACGGTGACAGAGTTGCGCCCATATCACGGAGCAGGATAGCACGAACCTTAGTTACAAATGCTGCCGGACCTACGGCCTTGGTGAAGCTGATTCCATGGTAGCTCGGGTTAGGCTCTGTGAGTGATGCGAATTTGCCGGAGCCTTCCCAGTCGAACTTGCCGCTGTCAACGATAACGCCGCCAATGGTGGTGCCATGTCCTCCGATGAACTTCGTAGCCGAGTGAACTACGATATCGGCGCCATACTCAATAGGCCTTACGAGATATGGAGTGGCAAATGTATTATCAACCACCAGCGGGATCTTGTGTTCATGAGCAATCCGCGCAATGGCCTCGATATCCACAACGTCTGAATTAGGATTGCCCAGTGTCTCGATGTAGATGGCCTTAGTATTATCCTGAATGGCTGCCCTGACTTCGTCTTCATTAAAGATGTCAACAAATGTTGTCTTAATGCCATACTGAGGCAATGTATGCAGCAACAGATTAAAGGATCCGCCGTAGATATTCTTAGCCGCCACGATATGGTCACCGTTCTGTGCCAGATTCTCGATGGTATATGTGATGGCTGCCGCGCCTGAGGCTACTGCCAATGCTGCCACGCCGCCCTCCAGGGCTGCGATTCTCTTCTCGAATACATCCTCTGTAGGATTGGTCAGTCTGCCGTAGATATTGCCAGCATCTGTAAGGCCGAATCTGGCTGCAGCATGCGCACTGTTTCTAAATACATAGGATGATGTCTGGTAGATCGGGACCGCTCTGGCATCTGTAACCGGATCTGGCTGTTCCTGACCTACGTGAAGCTGTAATGTTTCGAATTTGAATTTTCTATTTTCTCTTGTGATCTTCTCGCTCATGATTTTTTCTCCATGTTATTTGTATATTATGATACCCAGATTGCTGCGCGCTATGCGCTCCCGCAATCTTCAAGACATTCGTAATTCGCTTGAACTGCATGCATTTGCCTGCAAATTCTGGCTGGCTGCATGGAATTCAGGGTGCAGGAAATAATCCTGCTTAAATTGAATTTTTCAACGGGCAGAGCTGTCTGCGGCATGTTTTTTTATTGCAGAACTGCCTCCCTCGCATAGCTGCATCTGAGCAGTTTATAAGCTGGTTCTGATGTCAATATTTGGTTATTTTATAGATTTACTCAACAAAGAGTGCTGTAGAATAATATCTGTCGCCGCTGTCTGGAAGTAAAACTACGATATTCTTGCCCTTGTATTCTGGCCTCTTAGCTACCTCGATGGCTGCATGAAGTGCTGCTCCCGATGATATACCTACCAGTATGCCCTCTTCCTTGGCTAACATCTTAGCTGCGGCAAATGATTCTTCATTTCCGATAGGCATAACCTCATCGTAGATCTTAGTGTTAAGCACTTCTGGAACAAATCCGGCACCGATACCCTGGATCTTATGTGCTCCGCTTCTACCTTCTGATAATACAGGTGATGTGGCAGGCTCAACTGCGATGATCTTAACAGCAGGATTCTTCTCCTTCAGATATTCTCCGGTGCCAGTCAGTGTGCCGCCTGTTCCTACGCCGGCGATAAATACGTCCACCTGACCATCTGTATCCTTCCAGATCTCCGGGCCTGTAGTTTCCTTATGTGCCTTAGGATTGGCAGGATTAACGAACTGTCCCGGGATGAAGCTGTTCGGAATCTCCTGAGCCAGTTCATCGGCCTTAGCGATCGCTCCCGACATACCCTTAGCTCCATCTGTGAGAACTATCTCAGCACCATAAGCCTTCAGGATATTTCTGCGCTCAGCGCTCATGGTCTCCGGCATGGTAAGAATGATCCTGTATCCCTTGGCTGCTGCAATGGAAGCAAGGCCGATACCCGTATTGCCGGATGTAGGTTCGATGATCACCGAGCCCTCCTTGAGCTGTCCCTTAGCCTCTGCATCCAGAATCATTGCCTTAGCTATTCTGTCCTTAGCGCTGCCTGATGGATTGAAATACTCCAGCTTGGCCAGGATTCTGGCTTCAAGGCCTAATGTTTTCTCGACATTAGTAACCTCAACGATAGGCGTTCCGCCGACTAATTCCAGTGCACTTTTATAAATATTAGACATGTTTGTTTACCTCCGTCTGTATTTCCTACTAATCAGATATGTTTTAAAGTGTTTGCATTATATTCCTGCATTTCCTATTTGTCAAGTAGGCTTTCTGTGCGTTTTTAAAAACCTATTTTGACATCAATTTTGCCTTGTGTTATCATGTCTCGCGGAGAGGTGATTAAATTGAAGATTTCTACAAAGGGACGCTATGCCCTTCGCTTTCTTGTCGATCTGGCAGAACATCATGACGAGGGTTTCGTCGCTCTTAAGGACATAGCAGACAGACAGCATATTTCAAAAAAATATTTAGAGCAGATCATTGCTATTCTAAACCAGACAGATTTTCTATTATCAAATCGCGGTGCGCAGGGCGGCTATAAATTGGCCAAAACACCTGACCATTACAGCGTTGGGAACATCCTGCGCTGCACGGAGGGAAGCCTTGCTTCTGTGGCCTGCCTTGAGTCCAAGGTAAATACCTGTGAGCGTAAGGACTCGTGCGCAACATTATATATCTGGGAAGGCCTGGATAAGGTCATCGACGAATATCTGGACAGCATCTCGCTTCAGGATATCATCGACCACAGCCATAACCACAACCACACTGCGTGCGATTATTACATCTAATGTTCTAGCAGACATTTTTCAACGGCCTGATCACAAAATATACCACCAGTATAAGCATAATCGTAACAGCCCACGACAGCGGAAACGCATGATACAGCATCTCCGGCACCGGGTTACTCTTGAATGCTGTGCATATCCAGATGATTCTGAATGCACAGATACCGATTATAGTCCCGGCTGCCGGGAGCATGGCATGCCCTGTTCCCTTCAGCACACCTGCCGGGATCTCATATATGCTGCATACCGACTCGAAGATCAGCACACACATAATCCTTACACAGGCATCATCTACCACAAGCGGATCTGACGAGAACAATCCAGATACGGCTCTTCTGAATACAACTATCACGCCAATAAAAATCGCGCTGAAAACAATTGACATTATCATACATTTGCCATGGATTTCCCTGCATCTTTTTAGCTGGAGCGCTGCATAATTCTGACTTACAAAAGTCGTGGTTGTCTGGGCAAATGCGGTTATCACGTAATATACGATATATTCAAAATTAACGGCAATGGTGCTGCCTGCTATTGTAATCTCTCCAAAAGTATTTACCGATGCCTGCACAAAAATATTTGCAAAGCAGAACATCGCACCCTGAACTGCAGATGGAACTCCGACTTTAAGCATTTCAGCAATATATTTAAATGAGATATGCAGCTTTCTGACCGATAGCTTAAACATCTCATCCCGATACAATCGCCTAATGACGAATATTGCAGAAATTATATTAGATATGCCTGTTGAAATGGAAACACCCGCCACGCCCAGATGAAATACCGCCACAAATACGATATTAAGTATGATATTTATAACGCCTGCCATTACCAATATCAGAAACGGATAACGGCTGTCTCCCTTAGCCCTCAGTAATGCCGCGCCGAAATCATACAGCAGCAGGAACGGATAGCCCAACATATATATTGTAAGATACAGCACGGCATCATGCAGGATATTTTCAGGCGTATTTATCATATGATGTACGGCATTTGCCGCGCATAGACCCGCTATCAGCCCTATTATACCGACCACCAGCGCCAATATCATAGCATTCTGAGTTATTCTCGGGATCTCTTCTCTCTTGTTTTTGCCGATATAGCTTGCGACCAATACATTTGCTCCTATGGACAGACCAGATGATATGGTGACTATAAGAGCAACTATCTCTGTATTTGTGCCCACCGCAGCCAGGGCATCCGCATTGCCAAAGCATCCGACAATCGCCGTGTCAGCTGCGCTAAATAACTGCTGCAGGATGCTGCTCAGTGCTATAGGCAGCGTGAACAGCAATAATTTGCCCGTCAATGGCCCGCTGAGCATATCTATATCCTTCGTCTTTAAATTCATTATCCGTGGTTCTCCTTCGATTTAATCCAGGCTCACAAGTCCTAAATGTCTCGTCATATAAAATTTCTTGCAATAGTATATGTTAAAAGTTAAAATTAAAAAATTGAATATTATAGATATTTGTCATCTAAAAAAGGAATATATATTTTTATGGAAAATCATTTGCTTAAATACCAGGCTTTCGTAAAGGCGGTAGAAAAAGGAAGCTTCACCAAGGCTGCTGAAGACTTAAATTACGCACAGTCATCTATCAGTAAGATGATTGCAGATCTGGAGGCTGACTGGGGCGTAGTCTTGCTGGAACGCAATAAAAAAGGAGTATGTCTTACTTCCTCGGGGAAACAGATCCTGCCATTTGCCAGAAGAATTATAAATGACTGCAACGAATTGGATGGATATATTAAGCAAATGAATGGTGTCGAGACCGGCATCGTGCGAATCGGAACATTTGCCAGTGTGGCAATCAACCTGCTGCCTGATATCTTCATAGAGTTTCAGAAGGCCTATCCGGGCATTGAATACGAATTGCTGCTGGGCGATTATACTGAGGTTGAATGCTGGATTGAAGACGGACGCGTCGACTGCGGTTTCTTATGCATGCCGACTTCAGCGTCACTTGATACAATATTGGTAAAAAAGGACGAATACAAAGTAGTATTGCCAGCAGAGCATCCGCTGGCTGACAAGAAGGTTGTTTCAATCAAGGATCTAAACGGTCAGCCTTTCATGCTTCTGGAGCATGGTAAAAAAACCGAGATTTCTTCAATACTTGAAGAGAATAATGTGCATCCGAACATTCGCTTCACTACCTGGGAGGATTTTGCCATCATGGCCATGGTTGAGAAGGGACTCGGCATCGCGATCCTGCCTGGTACGATACTGGAGCGTATCCCATATAAAATTGAGATTCGTTCACTTAAGAGGCCTTACTATCGCTCAATCGGATTGGCCATGAAGGATCGCAATCGTCTCACACCCGCTGTTCGAAAATTCGTCGAATGTGTTATCTGTAAAATCTAAACTGACACCGCTATTAACTGCATATGTTCTAAAAAAAATCATGCTGTGACTCTATTTTTTCTTGACAGCAACCAGATTCATAGCTTACAATCCTCACATGGTGATCATATGACTGACGGAAACGTGGATAACCACATGGAAGTATGATCGTGTAGCCGGCCGACCGTCTGGGCAGAAGAAGTCCAGTCGCGCGGCTTTTTCTTTATTTTAGGCTCAAGATGCTGACAATTTCTATCATATGCAGCATGGTTTCACACCAGATCAGCACTTGAAATGCTTCAAGCCCTGTTTCGCAGGTCTTCACACAGGAAGGAGGTTACAGATTGCTTCAAGGAAGGATCCACTCAATCGAGTCAATGGGTCTTGTTGATGGTCCTGGCATCAGAACTGTCGTATTCATGCAAGGCTGCCATCTGCGCTGCAAATATTGTCACAATCCGGACACATGGCCGCTGACCAGCGGCAAGGAACTTATTCTAACTCCCGAAGAACTACTAAAAAAATTACTGCGATTTAAGCCCTATTATGCCGATAACGGCGGTGTTACATTCTCAGGCGGTGAACCTCTCCTGCAGAAGGATTTTCTAGTCAAATGTCTCTCATTATGTAAGGAAAATCAGATTCACACGTGTCTGGACACTGCAGGCTGCGGGGATGGAGATTATGAAGAGATACTCTCACTTACAGATCTGGTGCTTCTCGACATTAAGCATTATACAGCCGATGGCTTCAGGCTGGTAACCGGCTGTGAATCCGATGAATCGCTGCGATTTCTGGATACGCTTCAGAAGGCAAATGTTCCTATATGGATACGGCACGTGGTGGTGCCAGGACTTACTTATGACGATGCGCATCTAGAAGGACTGATTAAATATTTGCAAACACTTAAGAATATTCAGAGGGTCGAGCTGCTTCCATATCATACTCTGGGGGTCAGCAAATATCATGCGCTGAATATATCCTACCCACTGGAGGACGTGCCGGCACTGGCCGCTGAGGAACTGGCTGGCTGGCAGGAGCGGCTAGACAATATATTCAAACCCTGAGCTGCTGCTCTGCATGCTAACGTAAATTAACCCATACCATTAACATTATTGAAACTATATAACCACACCATTGTTATAAAACACCCAGTAACATTTTAAGCAAATACACCTGAATCTAAGGAGGAAAACTACATGTCTATTGATGTAAACTGCACTGCATGGAAGGGATTTCGCACTGGCGAATGGCGCCATCTCGTGAACGTCCGCAACTTTATTCAGAAGAATTACACGCCATATACCGGTGATGAATCATTTTTGGCACCAACCACCAAGCGTACTGACAAGGTCTGGGGCCGCGCTCATGAACTCATTCTGGAGGAACTGGAGAAAGGTATCCTTGACGTAGAGACCAATATTGTCTCAGGCATCGACAACTTCGGTCCTGGATATATCGACAAGGACAACGAGGTGATCGTAGGCCTTCAGACAGATGCACCGCTTAAGAGAATCGTAAATCTGTATGGCGGCATGCGTACTACAGAATCGGCTTTGAAGGAATATGGCTACGAATTAAATCCTGAGATCGCCCGCCACTTCCGTCAATACAGAAAGACTCACAATGACGGCGTATTCGACGCATATCCGCAGCGCACCCGTCTGGCCAGAACTGCAGGCCTCCTTACGGGTCTTCCTGATGCCTATGGCCGCGGCCGTATAGTCGGCGACTACAGACGTGTGCCTCTCTATGGCACAGATTTCCTGATTGAATCGAAGCAGCACGATCTGGATGAGCTGGACGGACCTATGACTGACGAGCGCATCCGTCTGCGTGAAGACGTGCAAATGCAGATCCGTGCATTAAAGGAAATGGCTCAGATGGCTGCCCGCTATGGCTGCGATATCACCAAGCCTGCCGAAAATGCTCACGAGGCTGTGCAGAATCTCTATATGGCATACCTGGCAGGAGTTAAGGAAAATAACGGTGCCGCAACCAGCCTCGGACGTACCGCAACCTTCCTTGATATCTACATTCAGCGCGATATGGCAAATGGCATTCTCGATGAGCAGGGTGCTCAGGAGCTGATCGATCAGTTTATCATCAAGCTCAGACTGGTTCGTCACCTGCGTACACCTGAATATAATGAATTATTCGGCGGCGACCCGACATGGATCACAGAGGCTCTCGGCGGCATGGGCATAGACGGACGTACTCTGGTTACCAAGAACAGCTTCCGCTATCTGCATACGCTTACTAACCTGGGAACTGCTCCAGAACCAAACCTCACTATCCTGTGGAGTCAGAATCTGCCAGACGGATTTAAGAAATACTGCTCGAAGATGAGCATTGATACCGACTCTATTCAGTATGAAAATGATGATGTAATGCGCCCGATTTACGGTGATGATTACTGCATCTCATGCTGTGTATCAGCCATGGCAGTCGGCAAACAGATGCAGTTTTTCGGTGCCCGTGCGAACCTGGCCAAAAGCCTCCTCTATGCTATCAACGGCGGAGTTGATGAGAAGAAGGGCATGCTCGTAGTTCCTGGTATTGAGAAGGATAATGACGAGGTACTCGAATATTCGAAGGTAATTACCAACTACAAAAAGGTTCTGTCTTATGTAGCTGAGCTCTATGTCGATACGATTAATATCATTCACTATATGCATGACAAATACGCATATGAAGCCAGCCAGATGGCGCTGCATGATACATTAGTTGAACGCCTTGCAGCATTCGGCGTTGCCGGAATATCTATCGCCGCTGACTCACTGTCTGCCATAAAATTTGCCCGCGTTAAACCTGTTCGTGACGAGAACGGAATCGCGGTTGACTTCATAACTGAAGGAGATTTTCCTAAGTATGGCAATGATGATGACCGGGTGGACGATATTGCGGTTGAGATCATGACTTATTTCTCCAGCGAGCTGAAGAAGCATCCGATGTATCGTAATGCCGTTCATACATTGTCTGCGCTTACTATCACGAGCAACGTAATGTATGGCAAGAAGACAGGAACTACCCCGGATGGACGTAAGGCAGGTGAACCATTTGCACCAGGCGCTAATCCTATGCACGGACGCGATGAGAACGGTGCTCTGGCCAGCCTTAACTCGGTTGCGAAGATTCCTTACTGCCGTGTATGCCAGGACGGTGTATCTAATACCTTCTCCATCGTGCCAAATGCGCTGGGTAAGACAGCTGAGGAGAGGAAGAATAACCTGGTTCAGATCCTCGACGGCTACTTTATTCAGGGCGCACATCACCTGAATGTTAATGTTATGAATCGTGAGGTTCTGCTGGACGCAATGGAGCATCCGGAGAAGTACCCTACTCTCACGATCCGTGTATCAGGATATGCGGTTAACTTCAACAGACTTACCAGGGAGCAGCAGTTAGAAGTGGTTAAGAGAACCTTCCACGAGAGCATGTGATGTTAGTAGTGGGACTCGCCGTTATGCTATTGATTATACTGATCGCGATAGCTGCAGCTTCCTTGATCGGAAGCTGTATACCCACGGCATAGATGTATATGTCTCATAGCCGGAGATTTGTTACATAAATCAGATATAAAGCGTATGCTCACAGCAGCAATCACTGCATGGGCATACGCCTTCTTATCAGTTGCCTGTAAGTCCGGCTTCCCTGATCTTATCAATAATCCGGCAAATGAGCCCGGTTCGCATAAACGGTGTCATAAGATAGAAGCCGCTGACATATGGCGCAATCTCCTGAGCTATCACTGACGAAATCTTAACAGCCAGCTCCTCGCCTTCTTCTCTATCCTTGCCTTCATACATTTCAGTTATACGAGGATCTACATTTATTCCATGGATCTCACTGTCCATAAAGCGGGCGTTCTTGGCACTGACCACCGGTATGATCCCGCCCAGGATATAAGCCTCCGGGAGCTCCTTATGTGCGATCTTAAGATTTTCCAGTGCTGACTCTGTCAGTACCGGCTGAGTCAGAAATCCCACCATACCATTGTTCAGTTTCTCTCTGGCCATCTTAAGTTGATTGTCAAAATTATAAGCATTAACATTCAATGCACCGAATACGTGAATCGGTGACGGAAGCTCCTGTTCTGACAGGGATGTGACGAATGCTGCCAGCTTCCTGGAGTTAAACTGAAATACGCTCTTAACTTCATCTCTCTGGGCTGACGGAATAGGATCGCCAGTTACCAGAAGTGCATTTCTTAAGCCTTCCGCATATAGTCCCAACAGCAGCGCCTTGGTAGCATTCAAATTACGATCACGACATGTCATATGAGGCAGCGCTTCCATGTTAAGTTCCCTGTGAACCTTACATGCCAGCAGGCTAGAGTCTACTCTGGCTCTGGCAATCGGGCAGTCAGCAATCGTGATAATATCTACATCTGCATGCTTCAGCTGCTGAGCTCCATTCATAAACCTAGTAAGATCTGCGTCTGCAGGCGGATCCAGCTCAACTGCTATAACCTTCTTGCCTTTCTGAAGATTGTCCCAAAATTTACTTTCGACCTTGATAGCAGCTGTATCATCCTTATCACTCTCAGGTGATGAGCTGAATTTTCCATGTGATGAGTCTGTTGCAGAAACCTTTTTTTCTGTATTCTTATCATGAAGCAGGCTCGAATTCACATCTACATGAGCATTAGTTGTCTCCACATGTGAGTCAGCCTTTTCTGAATGGATAGCAGCTGTCTCTTCCACATCCGCATTTGCATCAACTGTCCCGGCAGGAGAATTATTCTCTTCCTGCAGCTGCTTCTGTACGCAAGCGATATGGGCAGGTGTGGTGCCGCAGCATCCGCCCAGGATCCTCGCACCCATATGCGCCATCTCGACCAGCTGTGTCGCGAAATATACCGGATCGCCTTCGTAGAAGGTACGATTAGCGATAACCGTCGGATATCCGGCATTAGGCATCACTGCCATCTGGGTGTGATCTGATTTTTCAGCCAGCTTAAGCCTCTGAGCCAGCTCTAACATGTGCCTTGCGCCGCATACGCAGTTCATGCCCACCGCATCAATAGCACCTGTCTGCATCATCGTGTTGATAAGCTCGGTTACGAACTTACCATCTCTGCTGAATCCGTCAGGCTGAACGGCAAATGATACTATAATATATGCATCGGCACATTTGCCCTTAAGATACTTAACTGCCTCTGTGAGTCCATCTGCATTAGAATTCGTCTCAAACAGGAAATTTCCAGCACCCAACTCCAGAAATCTGTCAATGACCCAACAGTATTCTCGTTCCTGTTCTTCGGCAGTATTTGCAGTAACAGGACCTATATCTGCAAATATATATGGACATTCCGCCGCATTTCTGTCAGATATCTTATTATCTGACTTCATGCTATCTGCCATCTTACTGCCTGAAGCCTTACTATACGGCGTCTGACCTTCATCAAGAATACGGTTTTCCACAGCCTGATGAGCCAGCTTCCAGCCTGCGGCGATCACCTTCTTAACGAGTTCTTCATCGCCAGGCATAGAGATGCGATTGGCACCGAAGGTATTAGTCTTTATGGCCATCGCGCCGGCTTCGATATATTCTCTATGGATTTTTTCTATCAGCTCCGGCTGATTTAGATTGGCCAGTTCGCATCCGCTTCCCGAGCTGTGAGTGCATTGCGCATAATATGTTCCCATGCCGCCATCGAACAGCAGCACATTTTCTTCCAAATATTTACGAAGTTCCACTTATCCTAGTACCTCCTTGGCGATATCTGCCGATGCCTTAGCATCCCTGGCATAATAATCTGCGCCGATCTCTTCGGCATAATCCGGGGTCAGCACCGCGCCGCCCACCATGACCTTGCATTCATGTCCCGATGCATGAAGTGCCTCAATCGTGCGCTTCATCGACACAACGGTAGTCGTCATAAGGGCCGACAGACCCACCAGCTTCACATCCTCCGCGATTGCCATATCTACTACCTTCTGCACAGGCACGTCCCTGCCCAGATCTATGAC
>CAVARE010000022.1:0-22089 GCA_963591145.1 Anaerotignum sp.
CTACAAGTGCAGGCTGTGGAGCCGGTGCGGGTATTACGTATCTTTACGGCGGAAAATATCATGAAATTTCCCATACTATCGTAAACGCGATTGCCATTAACTCCGGCATGATCTGCGACGGGGCCAAACCGAGCTGTGCGGCAAAAATTGCCTCCGCCGTGGAAGCGGGACTTCTCGGATTTCAGATGCAAAGCCATGACAGCCAATTCTACGGCGGAGAGGGCATCGTAGTAAAAGGTGTGGAAAACACCATCCGAAATGTAAATTCCCTCGCCCATGACGGCATGAAAGAAACCGACCGCGTTATCATACAAATGATGACGGAGGATTCGTTTGCACAGAAACAGAAGAAGTGAAGCTTTCGCCTGTGATAGAAGTATGATTTAAGGAAAAATAAGCGGAAACAGAAGCATTGAGGACAATAGGTACAGTTAAGGGGTGCTCAACGAATGAGCATCCCTTTCGCATATTCAAATTTATCGCGTCAAATGACTTGATAAATGATCTGATGAATGATTCGACAAAAGGACTCTCGGACGCAATCGGAAAGCTTCTCGCATCAGTGCAGCGATATCTGAAGAGCCTTTGAAAATATGGAAACGAAACCCGCAAACCCATTAAAAAACGCCCGGAGATTACTCCCATTCAACTGTTCCAGGTGGTTTCTGTGTGATATCGTAGACAACTCTGTTAACGTGATCCACCTCGTTGATGATTCTGTTAGAGATCCTGCCGAGCAGGTCATATGGAATCTTGGCCCAGTCAGCTGTCATGAAGTCATCAGTCGTGACCGCACGGATAGCGATGAGCTCATCATATGTTCTGTGATCACCCATAACGCCTACAGTCTTGACACCTGGAAGCACTGCGAAGAACTGAGCCAGATTCTCGCTGTAGCCGGACTTGGCTACCTCGTCTCTTAATACCCAGTCAGCTTCCTGCAGAATCTTAATCTTCTCGGCAGTGATCTCACCGATAACACGAACACCGAGGCCTGGACCTGGGAACGGCTGTCTCCATACGAGGTCATGAGGAAGGCCGAGCTTCTCACCAACTCTTCTAACCTCATCCTTGAACAGATCCTTAAGAGGCTCGATTATGCCGTCAAATGTAATATCAGTCGGCATTTCGACCTGGTTATGATGAGTCTTAATCTTAGCTGCATCGCCCTTGCCGCTCTCAATGCGGTCAGGATAGATAGTTCCCTGAGCGAAGAATCCGCCGTTATATCTGTCACGGATTTCATCCCAGAATACCTTGTAGAATTCTGTTCCGATGATATGACGCTTGTCTTCCGGATCAACTGCGCCCTTTAACTTCTCAAGGAAGACATCCTGGCAGTTGACACGAACGAAGTTCATATCGAATAATTTGGTAAATGTCTCTTCGACGAAGTCTCCTTCGTCCTTTCTCATAAGACCCTGGTCTACGAATACGCATGTGAGCTGTTTGCCGATTGCCTTAGAGAGCAGAGCAGCTGCAACTGAGGAATCAACGCCGCCCGACAGACCTAAGATAACGCCCTTGTCGCCGATGGTCTCACGCAGCTCAGCGACAGTATCCTCAATGAAGCTCTCCATAACCCAGTCACCTGTGCATTTGCAGACCTTATACAGAAAATTATAGAGCAGCTGTTTGCCGTATTCAGAATGGGTAACCTCAGGATGGTACTGAACAGCATAGATCTTCTTAGCTGCATTTTCCATGGAAGCGCATGGACATTTGTCTGTAGTACCTGTAAGAGTGAATCCCTCAGGAAGCTTGCTTACATAGTCAGTATGGCTCATCCATACGATGCTTTCAGACGGAATATCCGAATATATAAGTGATTCGGAGGCATGAAGCTTGATCATGCCATATTCTGAGCTGCCTTCAGCGCTTTCAACGGTGCCGCCTGCCATATATGCGATGAGCTGACATCCGTAGCAAATGCCCAGGATAGGAATACCGGCATCTAAAATGGCCGGGTCAAAATGCGGTGATGACATGTCATAGACGCTGTTAGGTCCTCCGGTGAAGATAACACCCTTATATCCTGCAGCCTTGATTTCATCAACAGTTATCTTGTTATAAGGTATAATTTCAGCATATACGTGATGATCACGCACGCGGCGGGCAATGAGCTGATTATACTGACCACCAAAATCCAATACTAAAACCTTTTCCATAATGTCTCCTAAGTTTATTAAAGTTCTTTATACAGCAGCTGCGCAGGTAGGGTAGTGACCTACATAGCTGCGCAGCCATTAAAATTTATTCATCGTTTCATTATAACGATATCTCAGCGGTATCCTTCTTGATGCCCTTGATCAGCGGTCTAACCTTGGCCAGAAATGCATCAACCTGGGCAGGGCAGCGGCCGATATAAGCACTCGGATTAAGAGTCTCTGTGAGCTCTTCCTCTGTCATATTGAATGCCGGCTCCGCTGCAAGCAGAGAGAGCAGATTACATGGCAGACCGTTCTTCATATTGGCTGTTGCCTTCATAGAGCATTCGCGGATGATTTCGTGAAGCTCCTGACGGTTGCCGCCACGGCGAACGCCTTCCATCATGATATTTTCCGTTGCAATAAATGGAAGATATTCATTAACGGTTCTTTCAACGATCTTTTCATTAACAACGAGTCCGTCAGATACGTTCTGAGCCAGACGCAGGATAGCATCAGCACATAAGAAGCCTTCAGGAAGAGAGATTCTCCTGTTAGCCGAGTCGTCTAATGTACGCTCAAGCCACTGAGTAGAGGCTGTCATCGGAGCATTTGCGGCATCGGCCATGAGATAACGTGCCAGTGAGCAAATGCGCTCGGAACGCATAGGATTTCTCTTATAAGGCATAGCAGATGATCCGATCTGGTTCTTCTCAAATGGTTCCTCTACCTGTCTGTCATGCTGGAGCAGGCGGATATCATTGGCCATGCGGTAGCAGCTCTGAGCAATAGAGCTTAATACATTAAGAATACGGCTGTCGAGCTTTCTAGGATATGTCTGTCCGCATACGTCAAATATCTTGTCGAAGCCAAATTCTGAGCAGATCTGGCGGTTCATCTCCATGATCTTCTCTTCGTCATTATCGAACAGCTCCATGAAGCTGGCTTCTGTGCCTGTTGTACCACGGCATCCCAACATAGGAATATGATCGATAACGAAGTCCAGCTCCTCGAGATCAGTAACGAAATCCTGCATCCATAATGATGCACGCTTGCCGACCGTAACTAACTGTGCCGGCTGGTAGTGAGTATATCCCAGAGTAGGAAGAGCCTTATATTTGTCAGCAAAATCTGCCAGATTAGCGATAACCTTAAGCAGTTCACCTCTTAAATATCTGAGACCGTCTCTATAGATGATTATATCGGCATTGTCTGTTACATAGCAGCTGGTAGCACCCAGATGGATAATGCCGGCTGCTGACGGAGCCACCTTACCATATGTATATACATGAGCCATAACATCGTGGCGGACTTCCTTCTCACGCTGTGCTGCACATTCAAAATCAATCTCATCGATGTGATCTTCAAGCTCCTTGATCTGCTCCTCTGTGATAGGAAGACCCAGATTGTGTTCAGCCCTGGCAAGAGCGATCCAGAGTCTTCTCCAGGTCTTAATCCTGGTTTCGGCAGAGAAGAGCTCTAACATATAAGCCGAAGCATATCTTGAAGAAAGCGGGGATTCGTATTTATTAGTCATGAAACTATCCTTTCAAATTGTGGGTTTATTTGTCGCGCTTAATATATGAATCTCTCTCAGGACCTACAGATACATATGTGATATGGCAGCCGATAGCTTCTTCAATCATAAGAACATAGTCCTGAGCAGCCTTCGGCAGGTCTTCCCATTTGCGTACACCTGAAATGTCCGTTCCCCAGCCGTCAACATATTCGATGACAGGCTCAGCATCATTAAGTGCAGCAGGGAATGGGAATTCATCAGTTTGCTGGCCGTTTAACATATAATGTGAGCATACAGGAATCTTATCCATGTAGCTTAATACATCGAGCTTGGTAAGAGCGATATCTGTAGCGCCCTGAATCTCAACACCATAGCGGGTAGCAACAAGGTCTATAGGTCCGACACGGCGAGGACGTCCTGTCTTGGCACCATATTCGCCGCCGGCTTCTCTTAACTTGTCAGCCTCTTCACCGAACCATTCGCAGGTGAATGGACCCTCGCCTACGCATGTTGAATAAGCCTTAACAACGCCGATGATAGTATCAATCTTAGCAGATGTAAGACCTGAGCCAACAGGCGCATATGCAGCGATAGCATTTGATGATGTTGTATATGGGAAAATGCCGTAGTCAAGATCTCTCAATGAGCCTAACTGTGCTTCGAAAAGAATGCGCTTGCCTTCTTTCTGTGAACGACGAAGGAAGCTTCCTGTATCGCAAATGAATGGCTTTATCTTCTCACCGTATTCGGTCAGCCAGTTCATTATCTGTTCAAGAGTATAAGGTTCGGCATGGTAAACCTGTGTAAGAGTAAGATTCTTCCATTCCATTATGTCTGCAATACGTGATTTGAGATATTCAGGATAGAATAACTCGCCGGCCTGAATGGTCTTCTTCTGATATTTATCTGAGTAGAATGGAGCGATGCCCTGCTTGGTTGAGCCGTATTTTTTGTCCTTAAGTCTGGCTTCCTCGAGTCCATCCAGGTCTCTGTGCCATGGAAGAAGTAATGAAGCGCGGTCGCTTATTCTGAAGTTTTCCGGGGTGAGCTTGATGCCCTGTGACATTACTGTATTCATTTCGTTCCACAGATTTTCCATGTCTACAGCAACACCATTTCCGAGAATATTAACAACGCCCGGACGGAAAATGCCTGATGGCAGCAGGTGCAGAGCGAACTTGCCATATTCATTTTCTACCGTATGTCCGGCATTGCCGCCGCCCTGATAACGGATAACGATATCAGCATCTTGTGTGAGAAGGTCGACCATACGGCCCTTGCCTTCGTCACCCCAGTTGATTCCTACAATTGCACTATTTGACATAATAGTCTCCTTACCAGATATTCCAGAACGCCAGAGGTTATTTTCTGCAAACACCAAAAAACATCTGCATGCAAATGCAAATGAAATGAATGCGTTCACCTCAGCCTGGAAATCTAAAATTATTAACATAACAATATGAAGGCATAAAAAATCATGCCATTACAGCTTGTAAAATCAATTGCGTAAGATATAAGAACTTTGTAAAAGATTTTACGCTTTATAATAGCATGATAGATTATGTTTTTCCAGTGCAATTATGAAGTGGATAATTTTCGTGCCGTGAACCTCGGCTGCATCCCCTGCTCGAAAACGCCTTCGCTGATTGTTTTCTCGCAGGGGGCTGCGCCGTCCCGGCACGAGAGCTGTTATCTCTTCGTATTATACTGCAAAACCATCATTTAAGGGAATCGTAAGCCTCTCGTACTGCTATTGCCAGTTGGTCGGCGCAGGATGTCGGCTTCATGCCGCAGAGGTTTCCTCTTAATTTGCCTTCAATATAATCAACTGTGCATCCGTCTACCAGCTTAGAGATGGCCTTAAGATTGCCATTGCATCCGCCGATGAATTCCACGTTGCTGATCACATCGCCATTAATGTCGAAGTTGATGACCTGTGAGCAGACACCCTTGGTTTTATAACTGTATCTCATTGTAATTCCTCCTTACGCTGCATGCTGATGCATCTTATAAGTACAATACGTGATTGATTCCCCGTTAAATGCTATGGCATGCTGCAGCTATTATTGTTGTATATGTATGAAGATTGTGTGAATGCAGATCGCATATCAATCCTCATGTCATTGGGTTCAAGACCCTTTATAATTTTATATTAGTTTGCAAATGATTTTTCAAGAAGAAAATGCCAGGAGGTATATATCTGTTTGACCTGCAACAAGATTTTTTCTTATAAATTTCTGAGGCTGTATCAGTCTTGACCGACTGTCATACTCTGTGATACAAAACTATTAATGATTTGTGACTGATTATGAGGCATCATTTGAATGCTAAATGCTTGAATGACGGCATGTCTATGCCTTTATGTCAGGCAAAGCATTTGCATAAAACACATACGAAGGGTCGATATATTATGAATAATTCTTCAAGAGGCATATCTGCCGCAGTTCTTAAAAATGTAGCATTGCTCACCATGACATTAGATCATGTGACGGGAGTTGTATTTGCTGCATACCTGCGCACCCAGGGTGTGCATAGCCTGTACAGCAGTGACCTGTATACGCTGGGCAGAGTGATAGGCAGGATTGCCTTCGTGCTGTATGCATTTATGATCGCTGAGGGAGCATATAAGACAAGAAATAAAGCCAAATACGCTGGAAGGCTCCTGCTTCTGGCAGTTATTTCGATAGTGCCGCACAGCTATGCCATGGCCGGCAAATGGTTCAATCCTTCAGACATGAATATCTTCTTCCTGCTATTTACCGGACTGATCACAATTTATGCCTATCAATGGATGAAAGACAACATTAGCAACAGATTTCTGTCGATATTATGCAGGATACTCCTTACGGCAGCTGCAAGTTTCGTATCTATAAAGCTACATTTCGAATATGGAATGATGGGAATATTATTGATTCTGACATTTTATATATTTAGAGACAGCTTCGTTAAGACCGCGATATTCGGCGTCCTCGTTATGTCGGTAGGGTATATGGTGCACGTTATTTTGCAGACAGATGTCATCAGCTGGTTTGCAAATCACAGCGACAATCTGATTCAGTCATTAATTAATATTGATAAGATTCAGATATACGGTCTGCTGGCATTCCCACTCATATATTTCTACAACGGACAGAAGGGCAGACAGCTGCCGAAATATTTCTATTATCTGTTCTATCCGGTTCACCTGGGAATACTTGCGATTATAAAGATGTGTATATAATGAAAATGCTCTGGCAGATGATTCTACCAGAGCACGAAGCTCTATGTGTAATTGAATTTTAGCAATGCGCGCTGTGAACCTCGGCGTAGCAGACACTGTTCGAAAACGCTACTCTTCACTGTAGTAACCTTCGTCATAACCTGTATCCTCGCTATAATATGTCTCGTCACTATAGTATGTCTCTTCACTATAGTACGTCTCGTCGCTATAGTATGTCTCATCACTATAATATGTATCCTCACTATATGTCGTATCCTCTTCATAGTATGAATCATCAACGGCATATTCATCATCGGAATAATCATAATAACTGTAATCAGCATATGATTCTGTTACTTCAATAGTCAGGTCATAAGAAAATGACAGATTACCTATATCGATATGCGCTGTAGTGTAATAGGTTCCGGGTGTATCAAGGTAATATCCGCCGTCGGTATAGAAATAGTTATACAGATAATTACCATACTGATCCGTAGGATATACAGCGGCAATAAGTGCATCAGTTGAAGAATAAGCCGGAAGCGATACAGATGTATTGGTCAGATATGCGCTGTAGCTGAGCCATGGATTGCTTGAATAATATACATCAGTCGGATCCCATCCTGACAGCTGCGGAATATCAGTTGGTATTGTATAGGTCGGTTCCGGATTAAGAGGACCGTAGTCACTCCAATCATAGAAGATATTGACTTGAGTTCCTTTCTCGCAGTTGTTGAATATCCATGCAGCGTCTCTTACATTCAGTCTTATGCATCCTGATGACGCATCATAACCGAGGATGTTATATTCATTAGTTTCAATATCACCAGGGTCTTCCGTATAATATGGAATAGAGTGGAACATAATTCCGTCGTCATTTATACGGGTTGCGTACTGGGTATAAACATCACCGACCATGAAGCACCATGCTGAGCGGTCACCCAGTTCAAATGTTCCTGTAGGTGTGGCACCATCAATGCCCGGTGAACAAGAAAATGCGATATACGGAGTATAATTGTACTCATCATCGCTAGGATCATCAGGATCAGAGCCTGTGCTTAACAACTCACCGCGTTCATATACCTGGACAACATTATATGCCAGGTTAACATTTATAACGAAACGATGAAGCTCTACAGCCACGGTAGTTTCCTCTTCAGTAGTGGTAGTGGTCTCCTTGGCAGTAGTGGTTTCCTTCGTAGTAGTAGTTTCCTGCGTGGTGGATTCCTGCGTAGCTGCCTGTTTGTATTTGGCAGGAGTCAGAAATGTATCAATAATTCCAGCCTGAGATGCAGCTACAAAACCACCCAGACACAGGATGACAACTATTGCAGGTATGATGAAGAACTTATTGCGCATAAAAAATCCACCCTCACGAGAATCATCTTCATATGAATCATCGTCATACTTCGATTCATTAAGTGCAGCCTTGGCTTCAATCCTGGCGGCGCGGGCATTCATCATGTCTGCAGTTTTTTCCTTATGCTTGTCACGGATATCATTGATTTCATCGGCCAGACGAGATCTGACTGAAGCCCATTTTGCACTCATGTCAACAGATCTTGCAGCAGCTTTCTTCTTAGCTTGAGAAGATTGGTCAGATTTCACATTTGCACGCGCTGCATCAGATGAAGTGCGTGCAGCATGCGCTTTTGAGGCACTTGTACTGGCAGAGCTTGCCTGAGATGATTGACTGCCGGCAGTGCGAGTCTGAACCTTCTTGGCAGTTGATGACTTTCTAGCACCTGCAGACATATCTTGAGCTGATTTAGTGCCATCAGATTTTGCAGACGTTTTCTTGACGCCGGTAGATTCAGTCTGCACTTTTTTTGTGCTCGCAGAACGAGACTGCGCATCTTTAGAACTTGCAGCCTTGCTTGTATTTAATGCAGCCTTAGCAGTTTGAGCATTTGACGATATATTTTTTGATTCTGTATTTTTCCTATTGTTGTATGATTCGTTCAATTTCCGACAGCTTTCTTGGCTAATGCGTCAGCCAGGTCATTGTACTTATCATTAGAATGACCCTTGACCTTTACAAAATTAATACGTACATTTTTTGATATTTCCCGGTAGAAATCTCTGTACTTCTGTGTCCAGATCTTCTTAGCTTTCCATTCACCGGTACACCATTTAGAGATTCCTTCGTAATCGTGATAGATAGTGAGTTCCTTAATTGAGAGTTTATCAGCCATCTTCATAGCTTCGGCGGCACCCATAATCTCGCCGGCGACATTACGCATTTCTGCCAGCTCGGGGTGATTGAATTCCTTATTGAAATGAAGCTCCTGACGATTGCCTTCTGCGTCAACGGCACCAGTGAAAAAAACTATTCCATATGAGAAATGCTTTGTTCTTATGTTGTAGCTTCCATCTACATATGCCGTAGCCCCCATAAAAAATACTCCTTAGATATCTTGTTATTCGCCATTAATTATGCCAGAATAACGGGGAATATGATAGCATATTGAAGGTGAAATTTTTGTTAAAAAATGATTAATTAAAATAGTCAAATTTTAGCAAAGAATTACACTTGAAGATGCGTGCTTTGTGCCGGGATGGCGCAGCACCCTGCGAGAAAACAATCAGCGAAGGCGTTTTCGAGCAGGGGCTGCACGCCGAGGTTCACGGCACAAAGACATACATTGAAGTATTAAAATTATATTGGAGTAGATTTATGAGCGATTTAGTGTTCTCGCTGAACGTAACCATGCCGTTATTTATCATGATTGCGTTTGGCTATTTTCTGAAGAGGGTAAATATTCTATCAGAAGGATTTTTATCAGCGGCAAATAAGTTTAACTTTAAGGTTACGCTGCCTGTGCTGCTGTTTGTTGATCTGTCGGCAGCAGATTTCGTTAAGGCATTTGATCTGAAATTTCTGCTGTTTTGTGCGATAACAACATCATTTGCCTTCTGGGGGACATGGGCGATTGCCAGATTTATAATCAAGGACAGATCTAAGCTGGGCGAGTTCGTTCAGGCCTGCTACAGAAGCAGCGCCGCCGTAATGGGCATCGCGCTTATTCAGAATATATATGGATCAGCATCCATGAGCGGCATGATGATACTGGGATGTGTTCCGCTGTATAATATATATGCAGTTATCCTTCTTCAGGCTACATCGCCGCTGGAAGTTGGCAAGAGCAGTATTAAGAAAACACTGATATCAGTAGCCAAAAATCCGATCCTCATAGGCGTAATCGCGGGTCTAGTCTCATCGCTTATCGGAATAGACTACCCGAGCATCATTGATTCATCACTTAATTATCTGTCGCGTATGGCGACACCGCTGGCCCTTATATGTATAGGTGCAGAATTTAATTTCAGGAGCGCCAGGGAGGTTATGAAATACTCAATTGCAGCGTCGATTATTAAGATCGTGGCACTTCCGGTGATATTCGTATCAATCGCCATATTGATGGGATTTAGAAACGAAGCACTGATAGCAATATTCGTCATGCTGGCAGGTGCCACCACACCATCATCATTTATCATGGCCAAATCCTACGGTCATGAAGGTATGATAACGGCAGGAGCGGTAGTCATAACCACATTAGGGTCGGTTATAACATTGACGGTATTCATATTCCTGCTTAAGACTTTTGAATTCATTTAATGCTCATGATAAAGCGTGCCGAGGTTCACGACACGTAGTTACCACCATTTTTTAAGACATGGGATGAAAATATGTTAAAGATAATTCTAGGTCCTGCCTACGCAGGACAATCTGATATGTTATGTAAGGAGCTGGTGGAGCGTTCAGCGGCTATGCCTGCTTCTTCTTTTATTGCCATAGTTCCGGAGCAGTCGACGCTTAAGATGCAGCGGGATGTGGTTAAGGCCCATCCGGCGCATGCCGTCATGAACATCGACATAGTAAGCTTCAACAGACTGGCACATAAAGTATTCGATGAGCTGGGGTATCAGGAATCCGATATCCTCAACGATACGGGTAAGGTACTCGTGTTGAGGAAAGTTCTGGAAGCCTGCCGCGAGGACATGGTCGTATATAAGAACAAGGTTCATATGCCGGGATTTGCAACCGAGATGAAGTCGGTTGTAACAGAGCTGAAGCAATATGCCATTGACGACAACCAGCTGTTTCTCATGCAGGAGACTGCCCAAAATTCAGGCAACAGACTTCTATATAACAAGCTTCAGGACATCAGGCTCATTTATCACAGATTTTCAGAAGAGATAGAAGACCGATATACCACACAGGAAGAGGTTCTGGACGTATTTGCACGGGTAGTTCCAGAGTCCCGCCTGATCAGAGATGCCCATATATATATGGACGGCTTTACAGGCTTCACACCTATTCAGTATAGGCTCATAGAAGAGCTCCTGAAGGCGGCAGCAGATATAACAGTTACACTTACCCTTCCGAAGGATGAGATGTCAGATAATCCGCAGATATTTGACAAATTCTGCCTCAGCAATCAGACGTATGCACGCCTCAGACAGATTGCGCTTAATGCAGGCTCTGAGGTTCAGATTGAAGCAGCGTCTCAGAAGAAGAGCATCCCTCATGTATACCAATACAAGGCAGGCGATATCAACTCCGAAGTGGTTTTTATCGCCAGGGAGATTCTGAATAAGGTGCGAAATGATGGTGCCAGATTCAGGGATTTTGCCATCATTTGCTCCGATATGGACTCTTATCATGATGTGGTGGAGACAGTATTTGCCGAGGCAGGAATATCCTGCTTTATCGATTACAAGTCGCGCCTGGCAGAGAACGCGCTGGCCAGGTATGTCCTGGCTGCACTTCAGGTGGTTACAGAGAGATTCTCTTATGAGAGCGTATTTGCCTGGCTTAAGAGTGGTCTTACAGACGTGTCATATGATGACATCTGTAAGCTGGAGAATTATTGTCTTGAGTTCGGCATCAGGGGCGCAAATGCATGGAGCAAGGAATTTACTAAAAACAGAAAGCTATACAGTCAGACAGAGGAACTATATTTCTGGGATCTTGAGGCAGTAAATGAAGTAAGAAAAGCAGCAGTCACCAGGCTCTTGGAATTCTATAAGGCCTGTCAGGGCGGCGGGAAAACTGCGGCGGATTTCTCTAATGCCTTGCTGGAACTCCTTGCAAATGACAGCATAGAAGAGAAGGTTGATCGGATGGCAGCAGTATTTTCCGAGTCGGGTGATATGTCCAGAGGCAAGGAATACGAGCAGATCTATAAGCTGATCACAGAACTGATAGAAGAGATATCGAATCTCATGGGCTCAGATAAACTGGACATCAGAGATTATACGAAGCTGGCAGCAGGGGCGCTGGAGGAGATCAAGGTAAGCATCATTCCGCCTTCCCTTGATGCTGTTATCGTGGGAGACCTTACCAGAACGAGACTGGAAGACGTTAAGTTCTTATTCATCGCTGGCATTAATGATGGCAAGCTACCGGCGCCTGCGGCATCCATGGGATTATTCACACAGCGGGAACGGGAATTTCTGAAGGCGGCGGATTTCGACCTGGCACCGACAGCCCTTGAGAATCTGTGCACCCAGAACTACTACATCTATATGTTGATGATGAAGCCGGAGGACAGCCTGTATCTGTCATATGCTGTCATGAATATGGCAGGCGAGCAGTTGACACCATCATATATTTTAGATGATCTCGAGGCATTAGTGCCTGGCATAAGTATAGAGAAGATAGAGCAGGTTCCGGATGAAACCTGGAGAGTACAGGCTGCCAGAGAGCTGGCAGATGTCGCCAGAGACATATCGGAGCAGAAGGAAACGGCCGTTATCTCAGAGAAATCCCAGCAGCTCATGAGATTTTTCGAGGCAAATGAGCCGCAGGTATTAAGACAGGCTGTATCAGGCGCGTTTTACAGCAACCAGCCGCTGCCGCTGGATGAGCAGACGGCTCTCAATCTGTATGGAGGCAAGTTAAGAGCCAGCATAAGCCGTTATGAGAAATATTACGAGTGCCCGTTTAAGCATTTTATGAGATATGGCTTGGAGATTCAGGAAAGACCTGAATATGAAGTCAAGGCAGCTGACATAGGCAATATCTATCATGGAAGCCTCGAGATGTATGCCCAAAAATTAAAAGAGCGGGGTCTGACCTTTAGAACCGTGTCGGACGAGGAGAGCCGCGAGATCACAAAGGAATGTGTAAGAGAGACTGCATCTGAAATGGATAATGAAGCCGCCACAGAATCTGAGAGGAATAAATTCATGATGGAACGGATCACCGAGGTGGCATGCAAGACCACGGACGTTCTGAGAGACCATGTGAAGAAGGGTCAGTTCGAGCCGGAGCTGTTCGAGATGTCGTTTGAGATTGATGCCAGCGACTCCACAGTATTTAAGGGTAAGATCGACCGTGTAGATATCTACGACGGTGCAGATGTATTTGTTAAGATCATAGATTATAAGTCAGGTCAGAAGAAGTTCGAGATAAAGGACATGTATATGGGCATACAGCTGCAGCTGGCTGCATATATGGGTGCTGCGATAGAGGAAGTGAAGAAGAAGTATCCGGATAGGAAGGTACTGCCTGGCGGCGTCTATTACTATCTGATCCAGGACAGCTTCGTAAAGCCGGGCGATGAGTCTAATAAATTCCGGATGAGCGGACTTACTAACTGCGATTTCGGTGTGGCGGACGCGATTGACAGCGGTGCCAAATTAGCCGGCAAGAGCAACATTATTCATGTGGGCTATAAGAAGGACGGAGATTTCGACAGCCACTCAGTGATCGCTAATAGTGAAGAATTTGCTCATATGATTGCATTTGCTAATAATAAGATCAGCGAGGTAAGCAGCAGGCTGAAGGAAGGCGATGTGCGGATAGCTCCATATGTCAGCGGCAATTCTAACGGCTGCATGTACTGCGAGTATAAGGACGTATGCAAGTTCGAGCCATGCAAATGGGGCAGCGACTATAATGACAGCGCAGAAGGCGTAGACAGTAAGGATATGGAGAGGGAGATCTATGGCAGAATTTAAATGGACAGACAGTCAGGAGCTGGCAATAAGTGCGCCGACCGATAATATACTCGTATCCGCTGCTGCAGGTTCAGGCAAGACGGCCGTTCTGGTAGAGCGCATAATAAGAATGCTGTCAAGAGATGAGCATCCCCTGGACATAGACAGGCTGGTTGTAATCACATTTACCAGGGCTGCAGCTGCCAGCATGAAGAATAAGATATATAAGAGACTGCGGGACGTATGCAGGGAGCATCCTGAGAATATTTATCTGAGACAGCAGCTTATGAAGGTGCAGCATTCCAGAATCTGCACCATAGATTCGCTGTGTGCGGATATTGTCCGCAATAATATCCAGGATGTGGAGTTAGATCCAGGCTTCAGACTGGCAGATGAAGCCGAGATAAATCTGCTTAAGAAGGACGTACTGGAGGAGGTCTTAGAAGAAGAATATGCCAGTGCATCAGAGGGATTTATTAGATTTGCCCAATATTATGCAGATAAGAATGACAAGAAGATAGAGAGCATTATCCTGAAGCTGCACAGCTATTCAGAGAGCCATCCGGCGCCAGAGGCATGGCTGGATGCCAGCGCGGATGTTTATACAGATGCAGGGAATCTGTTCGCTGACGAGAAATATCAGGATGCGGATAATGAGTCCAACTGGATGATAAGCTATAGAGATATTGTCATCAGCACGCTTGAGAATATTATGGACATGGCGCTTCAGGGACGCAATATCGCCGGGAGAAACTACGGACCATTTAAGCATAAACAGATATTCCAGGACATATTAAGCGCGGTGAACGGGATACTAAAGTCAGAGCAGCCCCTTGACAGTATCAAGGGCGCAGTCGAGGTATTGATTGAGAAGCCGCAAGGTTCCATCAGATACAGCGAAAAGGATGCATGCGATGAGAATCTAAAAAAATATGCCCAGAATTTAAGGAAGTCAATAAGGGAGCAGCTGGTCTCACTGCATGATGACTTCCTCTATGCTGATTATGAATCCATGTGCAGGGAATTGGCAGAGTGCGAACCTGTTGCCAAGGCTATTATAAATACTACGAAACGATTCTCAGAGAAACTAAAGCAGGCCAAGATGGACAGACAGATAGCTGACTTCTCAGATATCGCTCACTATGCCCTCAGGGTTCTTCTCAGATATGATGAAAAGGGCAGAATATTAAGAGATGAGGCCGGACATATTATCTATACAGAGACAGCTGATATTATGTCCCGCTCCATTGATGAGATAATCGTCGATGAATACCAGGATACGAACGAGCTGCAGGAATATCTGGTAGGTGCACTGTCATCAGAGAGATTCGGCCGTCCTAATGTATTCATGGTAGGCGATGTCAAGCAGAGCATATATGGATTCAGAATGGCATGCCCTGAATTATTTACCCATAAATATGATAATTACAGGCATATGAACGAGCTGGCAGATTATGTTCCGTACAATGAACTGGTAGATAAGAAGACTCCGCACGGCTGGCTGATTACGCTTGATATGAATTTCAGAAGCCGCAGTGAGGTCGTAGATATAACTAATTATGTATTCAGGCAGGCGATGATCCGCGATGTGGGAGGCATAGATTATCAGCAGGGACATGAGCTGGTATTTGGTAAGCAAATCAATCCGGAAGAAGAAAAATTAGAGGATTATACGCCTGAGATATTCTTCATTAATGGTAAGGGCGACGGCAAACAGGCCAAATATCAGGAAGGCTATGAGATTGCTGATCGTATAGAGAAGCTTACGGCAGACGGCAGATATTCATTATCCGACATAGCCATTCTGTCGAGAAATACTGATAATTCAGAGCTGGAGCAGGTTCTCAGGGAACGGGGCATAGCCTTTATCAAGAGCTCGGGCAAGGGATTTTTCGATTGCTTCGAGATAAGGCTCGTGCTGAACCTTCTTAATATAATCGACAATCCGTATCAGGATATACCATTTACGGCAGTATTATACAGCCCGATCTGCTCGGCCAGCGCGGATGAACTGGCGAGAATAAGGCTGGCAGGGGATGAGAATAAGTCAATCTACGAGTGTCTGATGGCTTATTGCGAGGAGAGTGACGGCAAATTCACCTGGTTTGTACAGAAGCTGGGCAAATGGCGCAGTATGGCACAGTATATGAGCATCTGTGACTTCATGGATTATGTAATGAAGGATTCGGGTCTTCAGAATATTCTGTCTGCCATGCCTCAGGGACGAGACAGAATCGCCAATGTGGAGCTGCTTAAATCGAAGGCACAGACATTTGCCAGGGGCAGCTATACAGGACTTTTTAATTTCCTCAGATATATGCATGAGATACAGGAAAATGGTACGGACTTCGGCCTGGTAAATGCGATATCAGGCGATGCCAGGGCGGTTACCATGATGACCATCCATAAGTCCAAGGGACTGGAATTCCCGGTTGTATTCCTAGCAAATTGCGGCAAGAAATACAATGAGACAGATAACAATTCGAACATAGTTCCTGACAGAAGGCTGGGAATAGGCATCGAATACAGAGATGTTGAGGCACGCCTTAATAAGAAGACAGTGCTGATGCAGACCATAAGAAGAATCCAGAAGACGAATACCTATGCAGAGGAACTGAGGCTCCTGTATGTAGCCATGACCAGGGCAGTTGATATGCTTATCATATCAGGGGCAACGGCAGGTAATGAAGGCCTTGATAACATCATAAAGAATTGGGATCAGGAGAAATATTTTGCAGATGGGCAACTCAAATCGTATAAAGTGATGGATTGCTCCAGCTATATGAAGGTGCTGGGAATTACGCTTCATAAACATCAGGAGGACAGTAAGCTGTATAATCTTCATTATCTGCTTCAATATGAGATTGAGGAGAAGCGTGCCACAGAACTGATTGAAAATATGATCACCGAGGACAAGATATATGAGATAGCCCGGAGTGAGATGGATGTGTCTGATATAGAAAGGCAGTGTAATTATAAGTATCCATTTGATAAGGCGGCGCATATTCAGGGTAAGATATCAGCCTCGCAGCTGGAAGATAGGGATAATCATTATGTCGGTGCAGGAGCGGCGGGAAATATGGAAAATCCTGAAAACAGCAAGAGCCTGTTACACTGTGACAGCAACCTGAATGCCGATACAGATGCTGCAGTTGACGACAGAGGAATTGACATTGATGAGCCAGAAAATGCTGCAAGAAGAACTGCGAGAAGGAAACGCGGACAGAAGGATGCAGCCACACTCACAGGCGCAGACAGAGGTAATGCTTATCATGAATTCTTCGAGCTGCTGGATTATAATAAGGACATAAGGCAGCAGTTAGATGAATATGTGGCAGCAGGCAGGATGAGCAGTGAATATGCAGGTGCTATAGAGGTATCACGCATAGAGACATTTATGAATTCCGACCTGGGGCAGCGCATGAAACGGGCATTTAATGAAGGCAAACTGTTCCGGGAATGCCAGTTCGTTAAGGGCAGCTACATAGACATCGCGCAGATGAAGACACAGACCGGCATGTCATTCAGCTCATCGGAACCTGATGTTGAATTGCTGCTCGTGCAAGGTATAATAGACGCGTTCTTTTTCGAAACAGCTGAGGACGGATCTGAGAATATAATCCTCGTGGATTATAAGACCGATAAGTCCAGGGAAGAAGGACATTATACTAAGATATATACGCCGCAGCTTAATGAATATGCAGATGCGCTGGAAAAAGCCCAGGGCAGGCACGTGACGGAGAAGATTGTATATTCAATAGAGATGGGAAAGGCAATCCATTGTCATTAAACAAGTGATATGTGCCGTGAACCTCGGCGTGCAGCCCCTGCACATATATACTGTTGCAGAATTTTCAATGAAAGGACAAACCAATGATATTTCCAAAATATTTACAGGCTGGAGATACGATAGCTGTAACGGCTCCGAGTCATTCCATAGACAGGGAACCAGATATAACGAGATTTAAGAACGGCCAGAAGCAGCTGGAAGGCCGCGGATACAAGGTCATATTTACCGACAATGTATTTAATAAGGCTGACAGATACGGCAGGAGCTCATCTGCCAGAGAGAAGGCCCGTGAATTCAATGCCATGGTGCAGGATAAGAATGTATCAGCGATTTATTCGGCATCGGGCGGAGATTTCCTGGCAGAGATGCTGCCATATGTGGACATGGATGCATTCAAGTCCAACCCTAAGTGGGTGCAGGGATATTCTGATAATACATCACTTCTGTATTATCTTACGACCAAGTGCGACATCGCTACAGCATATGGAGCCAATTTCGGCGACTTCGGAATGGGCGAGTGGGAGCTGAGCGTAAGCAGAGGTCTGGAAGTTCTGGAGGGCAAATGTAAGGATCAGTACAGCTTCGAGACATACCAGAATGGCTTCGGCACCAGAGGCACGGGACTGGAGGGCTACAGCAAGGACAGTCCGGTAGAGTGGAAATGCATTAATTCCGAGGATGGCACAGCGTCATTTAAGGGAAGGCTGCTGGGCGGCTGCATGGATGTACTCCTTAATCTGGCAGGTACTCCGTATGACGGCACCATGGAATTTATTGAAAAATATAAAGAAGACGGAATCATCTGGTATCTGGAGAGTTTCGATCTGCATTTCGAGCAGATGATGGAAGGCCTCTGGAAGATGAAGGAGATGGGATGGTTTAAATATGCGTCGGGATTCGTGTTCGGTCGTCCGCTGTTCTATCCGACAGAGAGCTGGGACGGCTCAGCGCTTCCTTCTTATGAAGAGGTACTGCTGGAGAGATTAGCAGAACTCAATCTGCCGATTATAACCGGAGCTGACATAGGCCATAAGGGACCTCAGTTTGTGACGATCAACGGGGCGCTGGCAGAGGTCAATTGCGCAGGCGATGGAACAGGTTGTATTAAATATCAATGATAGGAAGAATTAAACGAGATGAAATCAAGCAGTGCGAAATTATTAATGGCTCTGGTATGTATTGCCAGAGGCACATCATTTTTGTTTTCCAAGACACTTATGAATACGATGTCACCTATGAGCGTCATGGGGGTCAGATTCTTGCTGTCATTTATCATTCTGGCAGTTGTATTTAATAAGAAATTACGACACATGAGCAAGGCTACGCTGAAGGGCGGCATACTACTGGGCGTGGGCTATACGGTCACGATGGTATTTGAAATGTACGGACTCAGGCTTATAGACACAGGAACGAGTGCATTTGTAGAGAATATGGCCATCGTGCTGGTTCCGATATATGCCGCGATTCTTACGAGAGTCCTTCCGAAGCTCAAGACGGTATGCTGTGCAGTGATAGCTGTTCTGGGTGTAGGGTGTCTGTCATATTCCGAGATGAAGCAGGGCGGCTCAGCGCTGGGAATTATCCTGGCTATATGTGCTGCATTAGCATTTGCAGCCTGCATCATGATCACGGATAAGGTATCCAGGGAAGGGGATCCGATCGCGGAAGGCATGATTCAGATGGGCGTGATGGGTGTGCTGACCACGATAATGGCATTCTTCACAGGCGGATTTGAGATCCCGACAACTGGTGATCAGTGGGCGATGATAGGCTGTCTGGTTCTTATATGCAGCTGCTTCGGATTCGCATTCCAGCCGGTTGCGCAGAAGTATATCTCGGCTGAGACTGCGGCCATGTTCACGGTAGTTAACCCATTAAGCTGCAGTATACTCGGAATCATCGCAGCAGGTGAGGATCATGGTATCGTTAAGATCATCGGCTGCGTGTTGATCCTGGCTGCCATGGTGGTCTATAACATGAACCTGACGAGGCAGCAGGAGAGCAAGGTTACCTGCGGAAAGTAATGTGCAATTGACATTGAACTGTGGACATCAAAAGTAAAGAAAATTTCTTTACTTTTTCTTGCGATAAAGATACGATTACAATGAGAAAGGGGTGATTATGATATGTCACAGACCGTAAATGTTAACTTTAAACTAGATAGTGATGTAAAAAAAAGTATGGAGAAGGCATGTGCAGATATGGGATTGTCCTTAAGCGCTGCCTTTACAATCTTTGCAAAAAAAGTCGGCAGAGAGAGACGAATTCCGTTTGAGGTTTCTGCGGATCCGTTTTATTCAGAAAGTAATATCCGTTATCTGGAAGACATGATGGATGACGTAAAAACGGGCAAAGCACATTTTGCTGAACATGAGCTCATAGAGAAGAATAGATGAAACCGAAGTATTGTCCAGGTTGCCATTATACGTTACTCCTTCATTAATCCAAAAGTATACAAGGTATGCTCCGATTTTAAAAACTTGAGGCATTATCGAATCCTCCCTCTCTGGCCAAACGAATGATTATATGAGCAAGTGATGCGATAATATCCTGTAGCTTCGCAATGTCCTGCTCAGAAAAACCATGAATATTCTGCCATGTGTACTCTGGAAGTATGCATTCAGCCGAATGAAAGCCGCCTTCAACAGGCTTTTCAATCTCCACACGTATCTTTTCAGCCCCATTTTCGATGTAGCTTTCTGAATGCACAATTTCAGTATTATCTTCCAATGTCATAAAAGGATATAACATAACTTGAACCTCCCGTATACGCTTGGATTTTAGCATGCGATTGCAACGAATTCAATTATGCAATTAGCATTGTGAAGTTGTATATGTCCCGTAAATGGTACATGCCAATCCGTATAATGCAGACGTAACGATGCGGATAGCATTGAATAAGTCTACAACAGACTATCAAATATTCACGGAGGAATTCGGCACCGTAGGTCTGCAGAATGGTGCCAGGCCTAGACAGATAATGACAGATGATACGACATTTGAACAAATGTATCAGGACAAGGTAAACTTTACTTGAATCCGCTTGAATTTTTAAATTGTGCACGATACCATATGTATGGAAAACGCATACATTTGTATGAAAAGGTACAACAGAAAGGAGTCATTATGTCAGAACAGGCTTTAGTGCAGGCACGTGTGGATAAAGAATTAAAACAAGAAGTGACAGAGATATATGAAGCGTTGGGCATGGATTTGCCGACTGCTATAAGAATGTTTTTTGTTAGAAGTAAAATGGAGAGAGGAATTCCGTTTGATACAACCTTGCCCAAGAATGTTGTAACCCGTGCAGAGGCATTAGGGGCATTGGATGACATGTTCAATCAGGCATCGGATGTTCCAGAGATGACTTTGGAAGAAATTAATGCTGAGATTGCCGATGCTCGAGCAGCTAGAAAGGCAAATAAAAGATGAAATGCTATGCTGTAGTTGATACAAATGTTATTGTTTCTGCGCTGATTACTAAGAATCCTGATTCACCACCAAGACAGGTGCTTCGAGCAATGATGACAGGTGATATTATTCCGCTTTATCACCAGGATATTATTGCTGAGTACGGAGAAGTACTAAATAGGGCTAAGTTTCATTTGAAAAATACGACTGTCCAGACAGTATTGAAGGCGATACAGCAATTTGGCATAGAGGTGATGCCAAGTCCGACTGGTGAGGTATTAATTGACATGGATGATTTGGTGTTCTATGAAGTTGCAATGGAAAAGAGATATCTTGTCACTGGTAATCAGAAGCATTATCCTGCCAGAAACTTTATTGTAACCCCTACAGAAATGTTGGAAATTCTTAAGAAGTGAGTAACATATTCTGAAATGTAAAAATACGATATTAAGCGAAGCCAGTTCAATCTTAGGTGCACGGTATAAAAAAGTCAGATTCTTTTCGTTTTGCAGTTCGTAAATATTTTCATATAGACCAGTCATTAACAGATATATAGGCAGATCCTCACGGACAAATATCTGAAAAGAACGGGCAAATTCTATTTGTCATAAAGACAGTCTTGCCGACACCCCTGACCCCTGTGATCATATATATCTGCTGCAAATCAAAAACGGCTTGATATTTGCTGTTACGTGAAATTGACATTGAAAATCCCTGCCGATTCTGCCATACTATCAGTATATATTGAAGAAAATTTATGGGGCAAAGGGGATGTATCAGCCTTTTTTCCATAAAAAATACAGAAGGAGGACTTGACAATGACGATGGGTAGACGCAACGATTCTGTTGGCTTGGCTTGGCTTGGCTTGGCTTGGCTCGGCTCGGCTCGGCTCGGCTCGGCAGGAGCATTGTGCCGTTTACTTTGTACGTCAAGTCGTTTCTCACAATAATTTCAAAAACAGAATATTAAAAGTTTTATCGCCGAAGACGGGGTCTGTTGTGCCCTGCCTTCGGTTTTCTTTGTATAGTTAAGAAGTAAAGTTTTGGAAAAGAAATTTAAAAAATGGAGGGCTTG
>CAVARE010000023.1:0-7126 GCA_963591145.1 Anaerotignum sp.
CCGCATCTGATTCTGCCTGCTTCATGATAACTGCTGCCTGGTCATCTGCCTTCTTTTTCTCAGATGATATGATGGCAGCTGCTTCTTCTTGGGCTGACGAGATTATCTTATCAGCCTCTGCATTTGCTTCCTGAGTGATATATTCCAGGATCTTGTCCAATCCACTCATCTGTTATCTCCTCTCCGTTAGAATGCAACATTTGCTGCACCTGAAATAGCCAGGATTGAAACCAGCAGTGCCAGGATGGCATATGTCTCAACCATTACAGGGAAGATCATCGCTTTACCGAACTGCTCCGGCTTCTTAGCAACAGTTCCGATGGCTGCGGCTGATGCTCGTCCCTGGGCGATGGCTGAAAAATATCCTGCAATGGCAATCGGAAGACATGCACACAGATATACGAGACCCTTGCCGACGGAGATATTGCCGTCGCCGCCTAATATTCCGGTCTGTGACAATGTGATAAATCCGATGATCAGTCCGTAGATGCCCTGTGTGCCCGGAAGCAGCTGGAGAACCATGACTTTACCGAATTTGCCGGGATCCTCTGCGATTACTCCCGCAGCCGCCTCACCGGCTACACCTACGCCTCTCGCAGAACCTGCGCCTGCCAGTCCTACTGCCAATGCTGCACCCAGAAGTGCCAATATTGTACCCATGTCAATCTGTAAAAATTCAATCATCTCAGTTCTCCTTATATTTGTAATACTTTGTTTTTATGCTATATGGTTCAAATGCTCTGCCGCCGCCTGTATAGAAACGGCTGAAGAATTCTACATATTGCAGACGGTTAGTATGTACATATGCACCCAATGTATTGATGCCTATATTTATCGCATTTATGATCATAAATACGATTATAAATATTATGATTCCGAATACGCCGCTGCCGAACATCGTTCCTATCATATTGGCAACCGACGAGATAACGCCTGTGGCCAATCCCAGCGCCAGAAGTCTCGAATATGACAGAACGTCTGACAGATAGCTGGTGATGCCGTATACGGCATATGCTCCCTTGATGAGACGCTTCGGCCAGCTCTTGCATTTAAACTCGCCCATGAATATGACAACCACTGCTCCGACACCCGCAACGATCAGTCCGATATTGCCTATATTTGCCGGGATGATGGGCTCGCATCCGCCGCCTAAGATATCCATGATCATCTGCATCGACAGGCATTTGATAATAAGTCCTATCAAGATCACGTACCAGACGATGACGCCGAACATAAGGCTCATATAGTCCTTCTGCCTGATATATTGATATGCCGCGACTCCCATGCCGGTAAATATATGGATGATGCCCATAATGAGCGCCAATGACAATACAGTCATCGGATGAGCCGTCATATCCAGCCATAGCGGCTTAACTACTATCTCATGTCCGAAGAAGCTGCCGCTCACGGAGCTGATCAGATCTCCGAAATAACTGCCGAACAACACTCCGAAGAATATCGCGCTGATGCCGCCGAACATGAACAGCTTCACGTTATTTCTGAGGCCCTTCTCCATATGCGGATTCTTAAGGAGCAGCACCCCGGCTCCGATCGCTATCAGGAGACCTATGCATGCATCCGCCAGCATGAACCCAAAGAATACGAAGTAGAACAGTGAAATCAGGAAGGATGGATCAATCTCCCCCTTAGCCGGCAGCGCATAGGATTCAACAACGCCCTGCACCGAGCTGGAAAATGCATTGTTCTTCAGCATAACCGGCACATCCTCTTCCTCGTCCGGATCGCTGTACTCTATCGACAGGTCATATCCCTTAAGTGCCGTCTCCAGCTGCGGGATGTATTTCTCAGGAACATATCCCTGCAGCACAAATGTATGCTGCGACTGATGGATACTTCTTGTTACCTGATATTTCTCCTCACGGATTGCCATAAAGTCCGCATAGAACTTAATTTCATCCCTGTGGCCTGTGAGACTTTTGATTTCTTCTTCTAGCCGGCCTATCTCATCTTCAATTGTTGAGATTCCCTTCTCAAGGGATTCAATCTCCTGCACCGGTGTCAGCTTGCTGCTCACTGAAGGATAGGCAAATCCATTTGCCCTCAGCTGCGAGAACATCAGGTCTCTGTCCTTGATACCGCATACTGCAACTATGCAGGTCTGCTCCTTGTCTGAGCTGATTATGCTTATGTCTCTGGCTTCAACCTGTGCTGTGGCTTCATACAAATCCTCCAGTGTATGAAGCCCCGCCACAGCCCCGATAAATATCGCCGTTTTGTCTGTTCCCGTGGTATCAAGTGGAATGTCCAAGCTCTTCCACGGCAGAAGCATGTCTATCTGCTGACGGTTTCTTACTATGTCTGATTTCTTCTCCGCGATATCCTTAGACTTATTCAGAATCACTTTTATGATTCCATATGTCTGCTTGGCTGTATCGTGGAAGGAATCGTATTGCGACTTTTCAATCAAGTCTCTTCCTTTAAACGAGGACAACATGCCCTTCTTGACCGGGCTATATGCGTCAAGTATCTCTAATGCATTTTCTGCATCATGGATATTCCGCTCAAATTCAGAACTCGGAATCGGCATGTTCTCCTTGTGAAAGACCTCATTATCCTCAATGAAGTTCTGTACTTCCACCACGCCCTGGCGCTGTATCTCTTCAAGCACCGCTTTTCTGTTCTGTCTGAGGCCGCATATCGTTATCCGCTTCATGGCCAATACTGCCATCTCATGCCTCCTTGAAATCTAATATCTGCTCTATCACCATCTGAACTGCATCGGATTTCTTCTGATCAAAATTCTTCTGCAGTTGGCCGACCATGGCAACCGCTCTGCCCTGTGCCGCCTCCAGTGAAGGCTCAAGAGCTTCCCTGGCTCTATCCAGTGTCTGCTGCGCAGCAGTTCTTGCGTCCCTTACAGCACTATCCCAATATCGCTCTGCTTCTTCCCGCGCTGCTGATATGATCCGCGCACTTTCGTCCTGTGCTTCCTTGATCTTCTGTCTGGCAGCCAGCTCAGATTCTCTTATTCTGTCCAGCGTTTCCTGTGCCATCTGCATGCCTCCTTGTATTGATGGGGAATATGATAATTTTGCTCCGCGCACTTGTCCGCAATTTTAGTGGCTATACAGCCATTTCCTTCGCTCATGCGACGATTGTTAAAATTTTCCCGAACCGATTTTTCGCCAATATAACATCATGATGTATAAATTTCAATACACGTCTGTATTTTTATGCGTACAATTTTTAAACAATATTTTTCAGACTTTTGTTTTTACTTTTGTACAAGACGTACATGGATGATCCTATACCCTTGCAATTACCTGCTCTCCTAGCGGAATATTCAGCTTTTCTTTCAGGCAATCGAATGACATATATCTGCGCAGCAGATTGAATTTCCCAATTTTTAACTATTGATATGCTAAAAATTTTGTTTTATTATCTGCCCTGTTATATGAGATTCAGATAAGAATCGTTAAAAACAGATTTAGGAGTCACTCGATATGAGAGAAGAATATAATTGTAGCGAACTAAACAATTCCGGAGCGGAAAGCAAAAGAGACAAGAATATCATCCTGATAGGAATGCCTGGTGTAGGCAAGAGTACCGTCGGTGTCATTCTTGCTAAAACTCTGGGTATGGATTTTGTTGATGAGGATATCTTAATATGCAATCGTGAGCATTCTACATTGCCTGAGATCATCAGCGAGAAAGGCATTGATGCGCTGCTTAAGATAGAAGAACAGGTTGGGCTGACATTTGCCGGCAGCAACTGCGTACTCGCTACCGGAGGCAGCGCAGTATTTTCTGATGCAGCTATGCAGCACCTTAAGAGCACCGGCATCTGCATATGGCTCTACTCGCCCCTTGACGTAATCGAAGAAAGGCTCGCCCGCGGCTCCAGGGAAAATCGCGGCGTGGCTGCGCCTGCTTCCATGACTGTCGAAGATATCTACAATCAGCGTATGCCGCTATATGAGAAGCATGCTGACATTAAGATCGTCTGCACAGGTCAGCCGGAATCTACGGTAGAGAAGATCATTGAAACTCTTCAGCGCCAGGCATAAGCAAATCTTTTTTGAAAAGTGGCAGCTTTATTTCAACGGCTTTATTTCAGATCTCATCTACAGCTAATTTCATGCCCCATTCTGACCAGGCAGTTTTTCAAAACTTATTATTGACTTAATCCGAAATCATGGTATATTCTATGCACGGTTAGCTATTGCTAACCATGCATTTTGACATAAATAACTGTCATGATAGCCAGTGTGGTTAGTTTATGCTAATTCATCTGGCAAAAAAAGCAATTAAGGTGCCCTCCATATAATTGCAAAAGTATAACGTAAAAAGAACTGCCACAGCATCTGGTTTTGAGTACAAACGCAAATGCTGTGGCAGTATTCTATTTGTAACTATTCAAAGCCATGCAAAACTGCTTTCTGCGAATGTGGTTCTGAATAGTTACTTCTGTTTTTTATATTCAGATCCGCTGGCGGCTCTCTTACATAGCCTTAACCTTAGCCTTTACTTCTTCGAAGGTATCTGTTATCTCCTTGTCAGGTGCTCCCGTAACAAGTGAAACAACAACGATAAAGATCAGGGCAACAATGAATGCTGGAAGCAGCTCATAGATATCCCAGACTCCGCCGATCGGGCGAACCAGGTATTTCCACAAGAAGATAACGATGGCACCTGATACCATGCCTGCCAGCGCGCCCCATTTGTTGCAGCGCTTCCAGAACAATGCACACAGGATAACCGGTGCAAATGTGGCTCCGAATCCGGCCCATGCGAATGATACGATGGTAAATACTGAGCTGTTCGGATCGCGGGCAAATATTACAGCAATAATCGCGATTACGATTACCGAAATTCTTGCAACCCACATGGTAGCCTTGGTGCTGAGATTAATTCTGAATACACCGCCTAAAATATCCTCTGATACGCTTGAGGATGCTGCCAGCAGCTGGGAGTCTGCGGTTGACATAGTCGAAGCCAGAATGCCCGAGAGCACAAGACCTGCGACGATAACCGCGATCACGCCATGGTTGCTTAATACATCAGAAATCTTAACAATAATATTTTCAGCTGCAGAGCTAGATGTAAAGGTCTCGATAGCGCCAGCCTTCGAGATAGCATAACCTACGATACCGATAAATATCGCAACGCCCATTGAGATAACTACCCATATTGTAGCAATACGTCTCGAAGTCTTGATCTGCTTCGGATGCTTGGCACCCATGAATCTGAGAAGAATATGAGGCATGCCGAAATATCCAAGACCCCAGGCCAGAGTTGATACAATCTTGATAATTCCATATGAGCCGCTCTGCATAGTAGAAACATCGCCCGTATTTGTAAGACTCAGGTATCCAGGTATCGCCGTAGCAACATCTGATACGCTGCCAAATCCTCCCGCCAGGCTGACACCAAATACCATAATAACAACCAGTGCGATGGTCATTACAATACTCTGAATAAGGTCGGTAACAGATACCGCCATGAATCCGCCCAGAATAGTATAAACGATAATTACTGCCGCACCGACGAGCATACATGTCATATAGTCGAATCCCAGGAAGCTGTTGAATAATTTGCCGACTGCGGCAAATCCTGATGCAGTATATGGTATAAAGAAAATAATGATTATTATGGCTGCGATGCAGGACAATATGTTCTTATCATCCTTAAATCTCTTCGAGATGAACGCAGGCACCGTGATTGCATCGATTTCTTCGGAATAGATTCGGATTCTTTTGGCAACGATCAGCCAGTTCAGATATGTACCTATCGCAAGTCCTATCGCAGTCCATGTCGGATCCGCAAGACCTGTGAAGTATGCCAGTCCCGGCAATCCCATTAAGAGCCATGAGCTCATGTCACTGGCCTCCGCACTCATCGCCGAAACCAATGGTCCTAAGCCTCTGCCGCCCAGATAAAATTCACTGGAAGAATTGCTGGTTCCCTTCTTCGAATAAACAACGCCTACCGCAACCATGCCCGCCAGATATACGAACATAACGATTGCCATGATAATCTGTTCTGTAGTCATATTTCCCTCCTGCCAGATTTAAAAATACCCGATTCTGACCATTTTTACGCACCACGACCTAGCAGTCGTCAGCATGTCGCATAACTCGTCTTTCAAATCTGTATTTTTGTTAATGAATGATTAAAAGCAGATGTAACTATTAAGATTTACAGTTGATTTTACTTTTAAGATTCTAAACGCTCAACAAGGGTAGATGTTATCACAATGCAAATCGAAATAAAATATAGACTCAATTCTATAATATTTTGAGTAACATGGCACGAGAGATATTGATATTAACTTGAATTTGCTGGGGATTTCTACTAAACTTCAGTCTAGACTAATAATTATAAATAACTATAAACTATGAGGAAAACTGCAAATGAGACGTTCCAATAACAATACCAAGAGCCGCATCGTAACTGCTGCCTGGAAGCTGTTCTATAAGAATGGCTATGACAATACAACCATTGATGACATCGTTGAGGCATCTGAAACCTCGAAGGGATCATTCTATCACTATTTTGAGTCCAAGGATGCTCTGCTGGGCTCTCTGTCATATTTGTTTGATGAAAAATATAAGGAACTTGAGGAAACTCTCGATCCTGCCATGGATCCCATAGATAAGCTTCTCACCATGAACCAGGAGCTGTTTCTGATGATTGAAAATACTGTCTCTGTCTCTATGCTGAGCCAGCTATTTGCAGCGCAGCTTATCTCGACCAGTGAAAAGCATATGCTAAATCCTGACAGAACCTATTACAGGCTGCTCAGGCAGATCGTGATTGATGGCAAGGAGCAGGGGCTGTTCCTGGACGAGCTCACAGTCACCGACATCACCAAGGCATATGCAGTATACGAGCGTGCCATCATGTATGACTGGTGCATCTCCAGCGGCAACTATTCCATCTGCCAATATTCGCAGAAAATGCTGCCGCTGTTTCTGGCAGGACTGCTGAAGTGACCTAATCCGACCTTTTTTCTCGCAGCATTGCAAGAATAGCTGCCTGATTAGTTTTCTGCTGGAGATTGTTCGCAATGTCCGATACATTAACCTTAACTTCCTGAAAAAGTGACACTCAAGCGTCGCTTTTCGCCTGTCTTCTGCTATATTTCCGTTTCGTTCCCTGCTGA
>CAVARE010000024.1:0-18627 GCA_963591145.1 Anaerotignum sp.
TAATTGTAACAAAAGAAAGAAACGGGTTTACTGAAAACTACCTTGAAAAATTGCGAAAGTGGACAACACCTGGTATTATTATAGCGAGGACGGTATACTGCAGACCGGCTGGCAGAAAATCAATGGTAGTTGGTACTATTTTGAAGATTCGGGAGCTATGGTAGCGGGATGGACCGATTCATATCCTGAATCTAAGGAAATCAATGGAAAATGCTATTTGTTTGCAAGTGATGGCAAATTGATAGTAGGATTGCAAAAGTTAAGCGATTTTTACTTTTGGTCTGATGAAAATGGTGTAGCACAAACAGGATGGAATACTATTGATGGAAAATCATATTATTTTATAGATGGAAGATCAGCAGACTGGCTGCAAGAGGTGGACGGCGAAAAGTATTTCTTTTCTAATGGTCTTCCAATAACGAATGTTGGTGCTCATATATCGTTATTCCGTGCCTATTTTGATGGTCTTTATGTAGGTGACGTCGATGGTATGGAGGCTAAATATTTTGATATTTATTATTTTGGCGCTGATGGAAAGGCTGTTAGGGGCGTTCAAGAAATAGAAGGATATACATACTTTTTCGATGAAAATTGTATGATGCAGTGGAGCTGTTGGCAAAAAGCCAATGGAAGCTGGTATTATTTTGGCGCTGATGGAAAGGCAGTAACAGGCTGGCAGCAGATAGATGACACATGGTACTTCTTTGATGGAAATTATCGCATGGTTACAGGCTGGCTTTATCGCGGAACGGAAAATGGAAATGAAATCTGGTATTATTTCAACGGTTCAGGTGCAATGCAAACTGGCTGGAATAAGATTAATAATAAGTGGTATTACTTCAGCGAGTCAGGCAGAATGTCAACAGGCTGGATATATGCAGATAACACATGGTATTATGCCAAAGCATCAGGCGCAATGCAGACCGGCTGGATTAAGGTAGACGGCTCATGGTATTATATGTATTCATCAGGTGCTATGTCAGTTGGCTGGCAGAAGATAGGCGGCAGCTGGTATTATATGGATGAATCCGGCAGAATGCAGACGGGTTGGCAGGAAGTTAACGGCAAGTGGTATTTCCTTAACGACTCAGGCAGAATGCAGACTGGATGGCTGTACAGAGGAACCGAGGACGGCAAGGAAATTTGGTATTACATGGGAACAGACGGAGCCATGATAACTGGATGGCAGAAAATAAAAGGTAGCTGGTACTATTTTAATGAGCATGAGATGGTGGGTAGGATGCATACGGGATGGACTGGATTGACTTATTACCTTGATGACTCAGGAAAGATGGTAACAGGGTGGAGGTACATAACCGCTGAGGCTGGATGGTCCATGTGGTATTTCTTTAATGATTCAGGCGTAAAGCAGACAGGATGGTTGTATGCAGGATTAGATTCTGAAGGTGAAGAAATCTGGTACTATCTGTTTTATGATGATATGACCCCATCGTTCAATGGAGCCATGGTAACGGGATATCAAGGTGCTAAAATTTGGGATGGAGAAAATTATATTTACACTCCGTGTATTTTTGATGATTCTGGAAAACTGTTGTATTCCCTTAAATGGTCAGACGATGGTACCGAATGTTCTTTTTACTCTCCATCTGGAAAATTTGTTAAAACTTTAAGTAAAGACGAAGCAAGAAAAGAAATTAAAAAATATGAAGCAGTGGATTAAATAATTTACTCGAAAAAGATTGAGCCGCTCGAAAACAAACGAGCGGCTCATTTATGTAAATTATTCCTATAAAATTACTGGGTTTTAATTGACACCAGGGTTTGTCGGTGATATTATCCAGTTGAAATCCTACTAGATAAGTAGGCATTAGCAAAAAAACGATTATCAGCGGCTGCATTTGCACATGCATATGCATAAGCAGTCGTGAAAGTTTATAACAATAGATTGGAGATATAGATATGATTTATCTTGATAATGCGGCAACAACGAGGACGGCACCTGAGGTAGTGGAGGCCATGCTTCCGTATTTTTCGGAAATGTATGGCAATCCTTCCAGCATATATTCCATAGCTTCTAAGAGCAAGGAGGCCGTCACGAAGGCACGTGAGCAGATTGCAAATGTTCTGGGAACTGCAGCTGAGAATATTTATTTTACAGCCGGCGGCTCTGAGTCAGATAACTGGGCGCTTAAAGCCACATTTGAGGCGCTTAAGGATAAGGGCAATCACATAATCACAACGAAGATTGAGCATCATGCGATTCTGCATACCTGCGAATATCTCGAAAAGCAGGGCGCCCGCATAACATATCTGAATGTAGACAGGGATGGCATCGTCGATTTGGAGGAACTTAAAGCCGCAATCACGCCAGAGACGATTCTTATTTCGGTAATGTTTGCCAATAACGAGATCGGAACCATCCAGCCGATTAAGGAAATCGGAGCCATCGCGAAGGAACACGGAATTCTGTTCCATACGGACGCGGTGCAGGCATTTGGCCAGGTACCTATTAAGGTGGATGAACTGGGAATCGACATGCTCAGCTCCAGCGGCCATAAGATCAACGGACCTAAGGGCATCGGATTCCTCTATATCAGAAAGGGCGTTAAGATCAAGTCCTTTATTCATGGCGGCGCTCAGGAGAGGAAGAGAAGAGCCGGAACGGAGAACGTTCCTGGTATCGTAGGCTATGGTCTGGCAGCAGAGATTGCGGATAAAACTATGAAGGAACGCACGGCTAAGGAAATCGAACTGCGAGATTATACGATTGGACGTCTCTTAAATGAGATTCCGTTCTGCAGATTAAATGGGGATGCTGTGAAGAGGCTTCCTAACAACGTTAACATCAGCTTCGAATTCATCGAGGGCGAGTCACTCCTTATTATGCTGGATATGAAGGGCATCTGCGCGTCCAGCGGCTCTGCATGTACATCGGGCTCACTGGATCCGTCCCATGTGCTGCTGGCAATCGGCCTTCCTCACGAGGTGGCACATGGATCATTAAGGCTTACACTCAGCGCCGAGACCACGAAGGAGGATATCGATACCACGGTTGAGGCAATTAAGGAAATCGTAGGCAGATTAAGAAGCATGAGCCCGCTGTATGAAGATTATAAGGCAGGCAAGAGGAAGTCAATGATATTGAAATCATATCAATAAAGAATTAATATAGGAGAAAATTATGTACAGTGAAAAGGTAATGGATCATTTCCAGCATCCGAGAAATGTTGGTGAGATAGAGAATGCGAGCGGAGTAGGAACGGTTGGTAATGCCAAATGCGGAGATATCATGAGAATGTATCTTGATATTGACGACAATGGCGTCATTAAGGAAAGCAAGTTCAAGACATTTGGCTGCGGCGCGGCTGTTGCGACAAGCAGCATGGCAACAGAGCTGGTTAAGGGCAAGACTATTAATGAGGCGCTGGAGGTTACCAATAAGGCAGTTATGGAGGCTCTCGACGGACTTCCGCCTGTGAAGGTTCATTGCTCGCTGCTGGCTGAGGAGGCCATTCATGCGGCACTGTGGGATTATTCACAGAAAAATGGAATAACAATAGAAGGCCTCACGAAGCCTAAGAACGACATAAGCGAGGGCCTGGAGGAAGAGGATTATTGATAGATTAAGTGCGGCGGCAGCTGATCTTAGTGAGGCAGGTCCTCTGGTATTTAATAAGGCAATAAACATTAGAGAAGAGGATTATACATGCCGAAGAAGGTTGTAGTAGGAATGTCGGGCGGAGTTGATTCCTCCGTCGCGGCATTTCTTTTGAAAAAAGCAGGATATGATGTAATCGGTGTCACGATGCAGATATGGCAGGATGAGGACGAGTTCACTCAGGAAGCGGAGGGCGGATGCTGCGGCTTGAGCGCTGTTGATGACGCTAGGCGCGTCGCCCAGGTGATTGGGATTCCTTATTATGTCATGAATTTTAAGGACGTTTTCCGGGAGCGTGTCATGGATTATTTTGCTGATGAATATCTGCATGCAAGAACCCCGAACCCCTGCATCGCCTGCAATAGATTCGTGAAGTGGGAGGCTCTCCTAAAAAGGAGCCTTGATATAGGCGCAGATTATATCGCGACAGGCCACTATGCTAAGGTGTCGCAGCTGGCAAATGGCAGATACGCGATCTGCAATTCGGTTACAGCCGAGAAGGATCAGACCTATGCACTGTATTCACTGACGCAGGAGCAGCTGTCGCGCACACTGATGCCGGTAGGCGATTATACGAAGCCGCAGATAAGGCAAATCGCACTAGATGCCGGGCTTCCGGTAGCCCATAAGGCTGACAGCCAGGAGATCTGCTTTGTGCCGGATGACGATTATGTCTCATTTATCAAGAATTATACCGGGGTCGTGATGCCGGAGGGCAATTTCGTAACTCCGACGGGAGAGATCCTGGGCCGCCACAAGGGTCTTCTCAACTATACTATCGGTCAGAGGCGAGGCCTGGGTCTGCCGCTGGGACACCGTGTGTTTGTAAAGTCCCTGGATATTGAGAGGAACGAAGTGGTTGTCGCCGAAAATGAAGACATGTTTACCTCAGAGGTTAGGATGAATAATGTATCCTACATGGGTGTGGCTGCATTTGCAGACGGCGAGGAATTCATAGGCAAGATACGATATAACCACAGAGGCTCAGCATGCAGGGCATTTAAAGCGGATGATGGCCAGGTCATTTGCCGCTTCGATGACCCCGTCAGAGCCCCGGCGCCAGGCCAGGCCATGGTGCTGTATAGAGATAATTACGTCGCCCTAGGCGGGACGATTATCTGACTAATTGAAAATTGTTTATTAAATTGAGGCTTCTGATGAAGCCTCGTTTTTTAATTTATAGGAAAAATTCATAAAAAACCTGCTGCCCTGTCAAGAAATTAATTGATTTTTACCTACAACCATATTGATTGTGGCTCTAACCTTCTGTAAAATGCAAGGGAATACCTATGGTCGGAAATGAAGGGTATTCGTTGCGGATATCAGTAGCAAATAAAGGAGAAGGGGGAGTCTGATTGTCAACCATGATGATTGGACTATATGTGAGGACATGAGAAAAATATTCAAATTAGCAGTGGCATGCGTCATATCTACAGCCTGCGTAATAAGTGCTGTTCCGGGCGCGGTATTGGCAGATGGAGACGGAGGAGTGTTAGATTGGATTGATGGAGCGGTGAACGATACGTCAAACTGGATTGAAAACGCGGTGGATGATGCATCTGATTGGGCTGAAAATGCTGCAAAGGATGCGACAAATTGGACTGTGAATGCATTGATTGATTCAGCCGGCTGGGGAATTGCGGCGGCAGAGGACATAAGCAAATGGACTGAGGCAGCTGTTGGGGATACTCAGAACTTTTTGAATTCAATATTTATTTCTGACGAGACTGATCCGAGCAAATTGGTAAATGTTGAATTCAAATCAGAAGATGGACAGTTGGTATATTTCCTGGGCGAGGCTGTTAATGCTGGTCAGGATACCGGATATTCACAATCCGATGAAATTACCGTGGACGATCCGCACTTTGGCTGGACATTGGGTAACTTCGTTGTAGGAGGGTTTACCAGAGTCATAACTGATGACCTGGAAAACCCTGTTTTTCTGAAGAACGAAGGCGATGAAGTTTCACTGTGGTTCAGATTATGTCAAAATATTGATTGCCTGAATGGCAAGGAAAGTCTGGGAATCAGTGAAGATACTAATGGCTATGACCAATATTTCGGAGTTCCTCGCACCAATTTTGGCAGAGGAACACTGATAATCAGATATACAGACTACCAGAATCAAAAATCAGATCCGGTTATCTATACGGATTTTCTATCAGGAATAGAAGCTGGAGCCTGTACGGCTATTGATTTATTCGAAGAAGGCGACTATGAAGTTACGCTGGATTATGAAACTGATAACAGCACGTTTAAACTGGGCAGCAAGATATTTCCATCATTTTGCAATTATAAAATATATTTCAAATTCTCTGTAAGGAACGGCAATTGCATGGCATTTCCATTTGATATTGTTACGGGATCAGAGCTTACAAACGGTTCAGTAACGGAAAATGGATTTTATCTGGATCTTGCCATGTCCAGATACCTGGATATAACCGTTAAGAAAGAAGTGCTAAATGATACGGCTGATGGTCTTGTAGAGAATACCAGATATAACAGACCGGCTCAGGATGGCGATGAATATACTGGAGAAGGCATTTATACAATCACCACCTATAACAAGTACACGGGCGAAGAAACGGTGAAGAAGATATATGTAGGAACCAATGAAATTCTGCATGCAGCAGGAGTTACGGGTATGTCTGTACAGGAAATCAAGAATGCCGTTGCACAGGGTGCTGAAATAGATGCAGATGGATATCTGAAGTATCCAGAATGAGAAGCAGGGTGTAGGAGGAGAAAATGAAGAAGGTAATATCAATAGTTTTAAGTTTAGTGATTGCCATTACATGCTGCTTTACAAGTATGGCATCTGAGGCAAATGATACGGGATATAAATTTAATGGATTCAATGATTCAGGCTTGTATGAGTATCTTGAGAATGAAATCTATCAGAGCCTGATTGATGAGTTTGGAGATGGCGAATACTTTATCGAAAATGTTAACGCAACCTATATATCAGAAGAATATCTTGAGGAAGTCGCATATAATTCCAAGGCCAATATATATTTTGGCTACAACCTCTCAGATGTTGAAGCAATGTTTGAAGGCACAAAATATGTATTCTGCCTGGGAGAAGACGGTGATACAACAGTCAAGGGATTTGAGGAATATGACGATACATTTGATCAAGTATTAAGAAATGTGGCTATCGGAAGCGGCGTAATTCTTGTATGTGTGACAGTATCAGTTGTAACTGCGGGTACGGGAGCTGTTGCAGTAAGCGCGATATTTGCAGCTGCCGCTCAGACTGGAATCATACAAGCTGTAACAGGTGGAGCTTTTGCGGGAGTCGCAGCCGGAGTCATAACTGGAATTGAAACTGGCGATTTGGATGAAGCACTCCAATCAGCTGCGCTTGCCGGAAGCGAAGGCTTTAAATGGGGCGCAATCAGTGGAGCCATTGCTGGTGGAGTAAATGAAGGAACGGCTATTTATGGAGCTGCAAAACAAACATCCTTTACTATGAACCAGTATGTACAGATACAGAAGGAAACAGGTTACCCATTGGATGTAATTAAGCAATTTCATACTATGGATGAATATCAGGCATTTAGAAATGCAAATCTAAAACCAGCGTTTGTTAATAATAAGACCGCATTGATAAAAACGGAAATTGACCTAACGAGGGTTGATTCAAAAGGAAGAACAAATCTTAAACGAATGAATGAGGGCTTAGCGCCGCTTGACGCTAATGGTGAGTCCTATGAACTGCATCACGTGGGTCAGAAGAAGGATGGAACGCTTGCGATACTGACTCGAGCAGAACATGACAATCCTGCTATTCATGGCTTTCTGGAAAAGACGGAGGCACATGCTGCCGGGACAAATTGGGATAAAGAAAGGCGAGACTTCTGGAAAGCATTTGCTGAAATGATTGGATAATGTGAAGGAGGAGAATCTACAATGAGCGAATTGTCAGAAGCAATGAAACACAGCCCTAATTTTTATGCCGAAGAAGGTGCATCACTGCACCAAATTGAAGAGGCAGAAAAGGCATTAAAATTAAAGTTTGCACTGGACTTCAAAGAATGCCTTCGTGAGTTTGGAGCAGTTTCCATTGATGGTCATGAACTTACAGGTATTAGTGCAGACAAAAATTTAGATGTTGTTGAGGTAACTGAAAAAAATCGAGAAGGAATCGATTCGGAAAAGGAACTTTATGTTATTGAGGAGGCACATATTGACGGAATAGTCATATGGCAAGATTCTGAAGGAATAATCTACGAAACAGCGCCAAATCTGGATGCAAAAAAAATTGCAAATTCTCTTGCTGAATATCTTTGCATCCACCAGCAATAATATATTGCTTTTTTTTCTTGATTTGGTACAATGAACGTGAAGAAAGGATTGTTCTTCCTTCGCGATGATGTCGAGTGACGGTTCTGACTCGACGGTAAAATAAAAACTGACCGAGCGTTGAAGATGTGTGACGGTTCTGACACATCGGTAAAATAAAAATTGACCGAGCGAAGAAACTTGACGGAGTCAGCCTCGTGTTGACTCCGTTTTCTGTCAGTGGTATGAGCTGATAAAGAGGAGAGCAAATGGAATACGATTACGACGTTTATTTATTGTCACAAAAATTTTTTGACGACTACCCGTTAGACAAATATCCAGAACTTATGTACAAAGCAGAGAGACCTTACAACTGTCTCTTAATTGATGCTAATGAATTTTTTATTTGTATTCCATATCGGTCTTCTATTAATCATAAAAACTCTTTTATGTTCAAGGAAACGAAGCGCTCTTTAAGAACCAAATCAGGATTAGATTATTCTAAACTAGTTTTAATTAAAGATGACAAATATCTTGATGATAAGAAGGCAATTGTTGACAAAGATGAATATAATGAAACGGTAAAACATATGCCTAGGATTACGCGAGAAATTAATCAGTATATAGAGACTTATGTTTTGCATGTAACAGGGACAAAGGTTCTTCATCACAGAGAGTATGAGAGAAAGTATCAATACTCGACGTTGCCCTATTTCCGTGACATATTGGGGATCTAAGAAAATAAATTATAGAATATCTTGTGCTATTTCCTGAATTCCTTCGGCAGCATGCCGAAATGTTCCTTGAATGCCGCTGTGAACTTGCTCTGACTGTCATAGCCTACGTGCTGTGCGATATCGCCGATGCTCATAGAAGTGTTCTTGAGCAAATATGCGGCATGCTCCATACGGTGCTCCTTGATATGGGCAGCGATAGACATACCATAGACTTTCTTGAATAATTGCTTGAGTGTGGTGGCATTCATCAGGTATTCCCTGGCGAGTTCATCAACTGTAAGGCGTGAATCCATGTGAGCGATAAGCTGATCATGGATTTTTTTTATTGTCTCAATCTGCTCAGCCTGATATCGGGTGAGATTCGAATCATCAGTATCAATAGGCTCGTCGCGCAGACCGTTGAAATGCTCGGCAGCGGCAGCATTTTTAGCAGATGAGTTCGTGTGGATAGACATTTGCTGGTTACCAGCGGATTCACCCATATGATTGTGACAGGCATGATTAGAGCGAGAGTCGTCAAATGCTGTAGAATCACTAGAATGATCGTTAGTTGGGCTATCATCGACACATGAGAATACGTCAGATGGTTTATAGATAGAAGTCGCGTCCTCAGATTCTGGACATGCAATCTGCGTTATTAGCTCTATCATCTCATGCAGCAGCTGACTCTGAGCGGTAAACGATGCACGATAATATACTTCCTTGCCATCGCGTCTGGCAGTGATGAGATTATTATCCTTGAGCGTCTTCAGATGATGAGATACAGCCGGGCTGGACATATTCATCATGGCAGCAATATTCACTACACATTCCTCGCAGTGGCACAGCAGCCAGAATATTCGGATTCTCGTGGTGTCACTTAATTGCTTGAAAATGTTCGAGACAACCTGGAAGTTTTCATCATTATCTATGACTTCCTGAATATTCTTATAGTTAGTCTGATCGAAATGATTGTGCGGCAGAGTGTTCATGACAGTAATCTCCTCGGATTTTTAGCCTTAACGGGCATGCTTTTGCTCTGTTTGGAAGTGAATGAATCGGCGACATTGACGACCGATTTCGAGAGGATTATATTACGTCCAGAATGATTAAACAAGTGTTTAATTGTTGTATCGTGCAAGCGACAAAAGTATTACGCAGCCATGTGACAATCGATGTTTATTGTACGAATCAGATTAATAAATATTTCGGAGGAATCTTACAATGAAAAAGACATACAAAATCGAAGTTGACTGTGCAAATTGTGCTAACCTGATGGAGGAGGCTGCCAATAAGATCGAAGGTGTTGCATCTGCAGTTGTTAATTTCATGGCTCTTAAGATGACAGTAGAATTTGCCGAAGGTGCAGAACCGAAGACGGTTATGAAGAATGTTCTTAAGGCCTGCAGGAAGGTTGAACCAGATTGTGAGATCGAATTCTAACGATGCTGCATAAAACCTTAGGCTGGATTATTACGCAGATTAAATTGTAAATGAAATTCAGCTGTGCTGCGCTGGAACGGCATATGCCGCTGCGGAAAAACAATTAACGCAGACATTTTTGCACAATGGTTGCAGCTTAAGGTTCACAGCATAGCACAGATCCTAATGTTCCAAGAGAAAGTGAATATATTATGAGCAAAAAGCAAAAGAAGATGCTTATCCGCATCATTATAGCGGCAGCAGCTCTGGTCGCGTTATATATTATTCCGACCTCGGGAATATTGCGGCTGCTGTTATACCTGGCTGTATATCTGGAGATCGGATACGACATCTTAAAAAAGGCCGGGCTGGGCATTCTAAACGGCCGCATATTTGACGAGAATTTTCTCATGGCCATAGCGACAGTCGGAGCATTTGTCCTGGCAATATATGAGAAGAGCGGCGACTATGTCGAGGCAATCGCAGTTATGCTGTTCTACCAGGTGGGCGAGCTGTTCCAGAGCTATGCGGTAGGCAAGAGCAGAAGCAATATAAGCGAGCTGATGGACATTCGTCCGGACTATGCCAATATCGAGACGGATGGCAAGCTAGCGCAGGTAGATCCCGATGAAGTCCAGGTGGGAACCATAATCGTAGTGCAGCCTGGCGAGAAGATTCCGATAGATGGAGTCGTTGTAGAGGGCGAGGCCACCCTTAATACCAGCGCGCTGACGGGCGAGAGCGTTCCTAGAAACGTGCATGAGGGTGACGATGTCATAAGCGGCTGCATCAACATGACTGGAGTGCTTAAGATTCAGACCACCAAGGAATTCGGCGAGTCCACAGTATCTAAGATACTCGAGATGGTGGAGGAGTCCGGCAATCACAAGTCCAGACCAGAGGCATTCATCTCGAAATTTGCCAGAATATATACCCCGGCGGTATGCATAGGAGCGCTGGCATTGGCCGTGCTGCCGCCGCTGTTCAGAATCATATTCATGCAGGACGCCGGTGAGTGGCATATATGGATCTACAGGGCACTCACATTCCTGGTAATCAGCTGCCCGTGCGCGCTGGTAATCAGCATACCGCTGTCATTCTTCGCAGGAATCGGCGGCGCCAGCCACGAAGGCATCCTGGTTAAGGGCTCTAATTATCTGGAAGCACTGTCACAGACTAAGGTTGTTGCATTTGACAAAACAGGAACGCTGACTCAGGGTGTGTTCGAGGTGTCAGCAGTCCATCACAGTCCATATGAAGAGACCAAATTGATCGAATATGCCGCGCTGGCGGAGTGCGCGTCGTCGCATCCTATCAGTAAGAGCCTCAAGAACGCATATGGTAAGGAAATAGACCGAAACAGGGTAACTGATGTGGAGGAGATAAGCGGTCACGGCATCACGGCGGTGGTCGATGGAACCCGCGTGGCAGCAGGCAATATGAAGCTTATGAAGAAGCTGGGTATCGAGTGCCAGGAATGTCATAGCGTCGGCACCATTATTCACATCGCAGTAGACGGCAAATACGCTGGTCATATCGTAATCTCCGACAAGGAGAAGGCGTCAGCTAAACAGGCAATATCGGAGCTTAAGTCCTTGGGAATAGAGAAAACAGTTATGCTGACAGGCGATTCCTCCAAGGTCGCAGATTATATTGCAAATGAATTTGCCATCGACGAGGTTCACAGCGAGCTCCTGCCAGCTGATAAGGTCTCAAGAGTGGAGCATCTCTTGGCAAATAAATCGTCACCGAAGGATAAACTGGCATTTGTTGGCGATGGCATTAATGATGCACCTGTTCTTATGAGAGCTGACATCGGAATCGCCATGGGAGCCATGGGCTCGGATGCGGCGATTGAGGCAGCAGATGTTGTCCTGATGGACGACGACCCGATGAAGATACCGAAGGCAATCAGGATATCCAGAAAGTGCATCGGCATCGTATATCAGAATATAATATTTGCCCTGGCAATCAAATTCATCTGCCTAATATTGGGTGCAGTCGGAATCGCAAATATGTGGTATGCGATATTCGCCGACGTAGGTGTCATGGTAATCGCAGTGCTTAATGCAATCAGGGCACTTAGGGTGCATAATCTATAATATATGTAACTAATTAGAGCCATGCAAAACTGCTTTCTGCGAATGTAGTTCTGAATAGTTACCGCATTTTAAATAATAATATTTTAACCGGCTGGTCTTATGGAAGATTAGCCGGTTTGCTGCGTTTAAGAAGAGTACAGCAGAGGTGCTCAGCGGAATAAGATTACAACTAAGAATCTGCATACCGAAACCTGACAAGATAGTGAAAAATAGTGGAGCGAAATTCCGTAAATAGAATTCATTTTCTTGACGATACATGAAATGTGGTGTTAGATTACACCTATGAACAAAAACCATTTACGTCAACTAATTAAAGACCAGAAATCCATGATGAGCGATGCTGAGATTGAACGACTCTCGGCATCGCTTTGTCTGGATTTGTATAGGCTTGATGAATACAAGAATGCACGATGTGTATTTGCCTACGTCTCCTATAATCAGGAAGTTCGGACACAGCGGCTGATAGAGAGGGCACTTGCGGATGGCAAGATGGTGGCAGTGCCCAGGGTATATGGCGATATAATGCAGTTTAAATATATCTCAAGTTTTAATGATCTGCAGCCTGGATACATGGGGATACCAGAGCCTTCGGATGACCTTGAGTGTGCAGATGATAGAGAAGATAATGTCCTTATGATTATGCCGGGACTTGCATTTGATGATGCTGGCAACAGGGTCGGCTACGGCAGAGGATATTATGACAGATATCTGGCGCAGCATTATAAGACAAAATATACTAAGATCGCGCTGGCATATGATTTCCAAATCGTTGACAGTATTTCTGCAGATACATTTGATGTAAAAACAGATATACTGATATGCGCGCCATCGCACAGGGTAATCAGATGCATGGAGAAAAAATGAGTTTTAAATAATTGACGGGTAACAATACAATGAAGCTAATTGAAGTAGAAAATATAAGAGAATTTACCAGCAGGCTGTTTGTCGGAGAGTTTTTCGATAACTTCCTGACTGTCGAGACAACTATATATACGGCCACGGCCTTTACTATTGACGGACATATTAATAAAGAGTTCGTGGGAGAGGAGGGCATGCAGCTGCCAGAATATGCCGAAGGCATTGTGATGTGGAAGAAGATCAAGCCCATCTGCTATGACATCATCAAGGGCAAGAGAGTTCCCCAGAAGTTCAAGATGATCTTCAAGATGCCGTCATATATAGTGGACGCCTTCCTGAAGCGGGCCCAGCTGAATATTGACCTGGAAAATGTGGCAGGACTATACCTGAATGTAAACTACCAGGATGGCAAGATGAGCTGCACCACAGGAGCATCCCTCAAGACCTTCTCACTGGATAAGAGCCTGGAGCAGCAGTGGGATGAATATATGGCAGCAGTGATCCGCAAGATATCATGACGTGTTAGCACTCGTATCAGATGAGTGCTAAATTTTTGTTGACATTACTCTTTTATGGAATATAATAGTCTATGGCGGCTGCGAGACTGCGATTGTGAGGCACGATGTAGCCTGAGCAGTCAGTGATTGGGTATTTTAGAACAAAGCCCGACGAAACGATCAAATTGCCGATACAGATCTGCCATGCAGATGCTTATGATAAGCAGATTATGTATGGAGTTCTGGACGGTTCTAGGATTTTTACATAAAGGAGTGATAATTTTATGAGCACAGAAAAGGGAAGCTTATCCATCAATAGCGAAAATATATTTCCTATCATCAAGAAATGGTTGTATTCAGACCATGACATTTTCATCAGAGAGATAATCTCAAATGGCTGCGACGCCATCACCAAGCTGCGTAAGCTGGAAGTGATGGGCGAGTATCAGTTCCCGGAGGATCAGCATTTTTCTATCCAGGTCGTAGCAAATCCAACACAGAAGACACTTAAATTCATTGATAACGGTATCGGTATGACTGAGGACGAGGTTAAGAAATACATCAACCAGATCGCATTTTCAGGCGCTACCGCATTCATGGAGAAGTATAAAGACAAGGCCAATGAAGACCAGATCATCGGACATTTCGGCCTGGGATTTTATTCAGCATTCATGGTGGCTGATAAGGTCACAATCGATACCCTGTCATATCAGCCTGGGGCTAAGGCGGTACACTGGGAGTGCGACGGCGGCACAGAATTTGAAATGGGCGAGTCAGACAAGGACACAGTCGGCACAGAGATCACACTGTATCTGAACGAAGACTGCTATGAGTTCTGCAACGAATACAGAGTTAAGGAAGTAATCGAGAAATACTGCTCATTCATGCCCGAGGAGATCTATTTCGTTAATACAGAGACCGTCGGCAAGGAAGAGAAGACCGAGACCAAGGAAGGCGAGGAAGAGAAGAAGCCAGAAGAGCCGAAGCCTCTTAATGACATCCATCCGCTGTGGACGAAGCATCCAAACGAGTGTACAGAAGAGGAATATAAGGAGTTCTATCGTAAGGTATTTAATGATTACAAGGAGCCGCTGTTCTGGATCCACCTGAACATGGATTACCCATTCAACCTGAAGGGCATCCTGTATTTCCCTAAGCTTAATAATCAGTACGATACGCTGGAAGGCACCATCAAGCTGTACAACAATCAGGTATTTATCGCCGATAACATCAAGGAAGTTATCCCAGACTACCTGATGCTCCTGAAGGGTGTAATCGACTGCCCAGATCTGCCGCTGAACGTATCAAGAAGCGCGCTGCAGAACGACGGATTTGTGGTTAAGATTCGTGATTATATCTCCAAGAAGGTGGCAGATAAGCTCTCAGGCATGTGCAAGACAGACAGAGAGAACTACGAGAAATACTGGGATGATATCAACCCATTTATCAAATACGGCTGCCTGAAGGACGAGAAATTCTGCGAGAAGATGTCCGACTACATCCTCTTCAAGGATTTGAAAGACAAATATCTCACATATAAGGAATATGTAGGCGAGGCTGAAGAAGATACGGAGGCAAATGCTGCAGAAGGCACGGAGGCTGCTGAATCTGAGGCAGCTGAAAATATGCCGGCCGAGACAGAAGCTGCACCTGCAGAAGGCACAGAAAATAAAGCCGAGGAAGAGAAGAAGGAGAAAATCATCTTCTATGTAACCGACAGAAATATGCAGGGTCAGTATATTAAGATGTTCGAGGATGCTAAGATGGACGCCGTTTATCTCGAGCATGTGATCGATTCTTCATTTATCGGTCAGATGGAAACTAAAAACGAAGGCTTTAAGTTCATGAGAATCGATACAGACCTGAGCAAGGCATTCCAGAAGAGAACCTCTAAGAAGGATCAGAAGGAGCTGGATGAGAAGGCTGAGAAGATCCAGGAGAAGATCAGAACCCTGGTTGGAAACGACAAGATAAATGTTAAGGTTCAGAACCTGAAGAACAAGGCAACATCATCAATGCTGACCGTATCAGAGGAGTCGAAGCGTATGGAAGAGATGATGATGCAGATGGGCATGGGCACAGACATGAGCCAGTTTAAGCAGCCTGGCACCCTGGTTCTCAACGCACAGAACGATCTCGTAAAATATGTTATGGACAGAGTAGGAACAGATAACGAAGGCGAGGCTGACATGTTCCTCGAGCAGCTATATGACCTGGCTAAGCTGGCAAATGAGCCGCTGTCTCCAGAAGAAATGAGCAAGTTTATTGCAAGAAGCAATGAAATAATGATACAATTAGCAAAATAATGCCTGCAGCATTTGACAGCGCATTTACAATAAATCTTTAGGAGAAAACGACAATGGCAGATGAAAAAGAAATGCAGGAAGGATGCAGTCCTGAGCAGTGCTCTGGATGTTCACATGCATCATCTTGCAGCAGTAATAAGGCTCCGGAGAGTCTGTTGGCAGACCAGAATGTATTCAGCAGCATCAAGCATGTATACGGAATCGTAAGCGGCAAGGGCGGAGTCGGCAAATCATTTGTAACCGGCAGTCTGGCAGTGGAGCTGGCAAGACAGGGATATAAGGTCGGCATTATGGATGCCGATATCACAGGACCTTCTATTCAGAAAATGTTCGGTATCACCGAGGGCGCTGAAGGGGATGACAATGGCATATATCCTGCAGTTACAGCATCAGGCATTAAGATTATGTCTATTAACATGCTGCTTGAGGATGATACAACTCCGGTTATATGGAGAGGACCGGTACTCGCAGGAGTAGTTAAGCAGTTCTGGACAGACGTAGTCTGGGGCGAGCTGGATTATCTGCTTGTAGATATGCCTCCTGGAACAGGTGATGTGCCTCTTACGGTATTCCAGTCACTTCCTATCGAGGGAGTAGTGATCGTAACTTCACCACAGAGTCTGGTTACAATGATCGTTAAGAAGGCTTATAACATGGCCAATATGATGAATGTTCCGATCCTTGGAATCATCGAGAATTATTCGTATATCGAATGCCCTGATTGTGGCAAGCATATAAACGTATTTGGCGAGAGCCATATAGACGAGGTTGCTGCAGAGCTGAAGCTTCCTGTATTAGGCAAGATGCCGATCATACCTGATATGGCCAGACTGTCGGATGAAGGCGCATTTGACCAGATATCTAATGACATGATCTCTGAAGCTGTTAAGGCTATAGCAGCTGCAGAGAGCAAATAAAAAGTTAATACCGATATTTTGCCGAGCCCGGACTGTATGAATGAGTGTTTGTACAGGCCCGGGCTTTGGGCTGTAAGAAAGGATTTTAAGATGAAGACTACATATCATATGAATATTGCAGGATGCGAGAGAGATCTTCCATTATGCAAGGCATCGGATGACCTGGTTATCGGAGCATTTGTAATATTCGGTGACGTTGAGCTTACATGCGCGAGTGCTAAGGCACTCCTGGAGAGAGCACCGGAATTCGACTATATGGTAGCGCCGGAGGCCAAGGCTATTCCGCTGATTCATGAAATGGCACGTCAGAGCGGCAGAAATGACTACATGCTGGTTCGTAAGGCACCGAAGCTGTACATGAACGGTGTATTTGAGACAGAGGTTAAGTCAATCACTACCGAGAAGGTTCAGAAGCTCTATATGGATGGCGCTGACGCAGCCAAGTTAAAGGGAAAACGTGTACTGATCCTGGACGACGTTATCTCAACCGGCGAATCAATCGCAGCAGTAGCGAAATTAGTAGAGCAGGCAGGCGGCAATATTGTGGCCAAGATGGCTATCCTGGCAGAAGGCGACGCAGCCGACAGGAAGGATATCATAGTATTAGAGAAGCTCCCGCTGTTCGATAAAGAAGGCAATCCGATAGAGTAGTGGAGAGTCCCACTCCAAAGGTGGAACTTCCCATTAGGGTTATATCTCTACTTGCGTAGAGACGCCCGTCCTGGTGCTAACAGGGCGGGTATTTTTATTTTATGGCCGCGACAAGGACAGAACAAATAAGACATTTGCCGCGATATATAACGTCCATACAACATATGAGCAGATATTGCTGGCAACAGGCATGGACAGCGTCACGGTCCTGAAGAAGAGCGCGGCGTCACTTATCAATTGCAGCAGCATCGCTACCATAAAATACGATCCATAATTTATCTTGAACTTGAAGCGGTTGATCATAGCAATGATGAAGTTAGACGTCAGCATGGCGCATGCGACGAGCTGTATCGCAAACTTAACTGAACTCAATCTTCCGATTATCCAAACTCCTACAATCAGAAAAATCAGAATCGCAGATCTTACGATCAATTCATATTTCTTTCTATATAAAATAATCCCGATAACAATATATGCAGCGATAAAGGCGATAAAACCATAGGTGTTATCGTCAAGTGTATTAAAAAGCACATCGGCGATCGCCGCCAAGAACAGGAAGAGCACTATCAAGTGCATTTTTGGCGGCTGCTCTAAAACTGCCGACCTGTCAGAACTTGCAAGATTCGAAGATGAACGGTAACAATCAATTGATTGAGCATACTTACCGTTGCGGTTGTAGTAACCAGAGCTAGCATAAGGATTAGCATTACATTCGTATGCACACCTATAATTTTTTCTGCTAAAAATGGAATATGCCAGAGCAAATATAAACGCCACACTGGTCGTAGCGATTAAAACAATTCTGGTAAATGGATATACATTGATCATATCCTTGGCAATATTGCCGCCGCTGATGGTCAGCGTCTGGAATATGATAATGATCACAATTAATATGAACTCTATAGCTATTAGGATGTAATTAGATAAATGCTTTTTCATGGACGGTATAATAGCACATGAAAATAGCCTGGTAAATGATGGATATTTTAAATTAGTGCCTAAAAAGTGGATTGCCGTGCACTACGTGCTCAGCAATCCACGCTGACATTTGAGAGTCCGTAATTTTAATACGCATTCCCCCACACCGTGGCATACTCGGTATATTTCGCAATATCCGAAGCTCCGTTCCAAGGGATGAATCCTCCGGTGAGGCCTGAGTTATACAGAGCCTGTGCCTGGTCGATGAGCTGCTCTGCGCCATATGTTACGGTCGGCTCCCAATTCGGTGTGTCATAACCGGTGATCCAAGTACGGG
>CAVARE010000025.1:0-31188 GCA_963591145.1 Anaerotignum sp.
CTAAGGGTTCGAGGGTATCATGTGGATGTCGGTGTGGTGGAATATTATGAAACCAAGGCCGACGGGAAACGGGGAAAGAAGCAGTTGGAGGTGGATTTCGTTGCCACAAAGGGAAGCGAGAAGTATTATATTCAATCTGCTTTTGCGCTTCCGACCACAGATAAAGTAAATCAGGAACAACGAGGACTTTTAAGTATTCCAGATTTCTTCAGAAAAATCGTTGTTGTTGGGGATAATATTAAAGTGCGCCGCGATGAAAATGGAATTATTACAATCGGACTGAGGAATTTTCTGTTGGACGAAAATAGTCTGAAACTGTAATTGTGTTTGATCTTGCTAACAAAGACTTGTATGCGACATCGACCCATTTTCCCGTTGCTCGCTGGATTCAAATGTAGACATCAATGCTAACCTTACATCTTCCTTTGCCTGTCATGCCGTCCATTCCGGCATATATAAATTTGCCAAAGCCCCGGACAGAGATCCGCGAGTCGGGCTTGGGTGCATAACTGGTGTTCTCACATTGAAGACCGTTTACGAAGATCTTCTTGGACTTGAACAGTTCTTGAGCCTGGCTTCGCGACAGGTTATACAGCTTCGAGATGACCGCATCAAGGCGCTCCGAGGAAACTATCAGCTGACGTCTGTCAAGGCGCGGGGCTATGGCCTCTGGAAGAGAGTCAGCAATATCAACCTTGACAGACGTATGACGTATCTGGACTAATTTTTCCTTGATATATTCAGCGATATGATCGAGACAGAATATGTAAGCCGTCTTATCAGCAATGATAATATCTCCCAGGAGCTCCCGCTCGATTCCGAGGCTCATGAGCGCTCCCAGATAATCACGGTGTCCTAAGTCCTCACCGAATTTCTTCATCAATGGCTGCACCATCAGGTACGAAATAGGAAACGTCTGGTCATATCCGAGGTCAGACTCGCGGCCGAATCTTATAACGCATCGCTCAGCCGTTTCAATTCCGCCCGATACCGTAATCCCAGCATAGCTTAACTCCCTCTCGATACTCATAAATTCTGCGATCTCAGACTCCGAGAGGAAGCTAGAAAATGTATACATATTATTGTTATAAGATCTCTCTGCCAGGTCCCGCAGATGATTTAGAAGAATATCGGTGCTGTTCATAATTTGTATGATAGGTGATTATTTGCCCAGCTTGCAATTTTTCTCAGTGGATTTAACGATTGACTGGGCGGCTGCATATCGGAAGCCGTTAGCCTCAAGGGCAGAAACTCCGGCGATGGTGGAGCCTCCAGGAGAGCAGACATCATCTTTTAGCTGCTCAGGATGCTTGCCAGATTCAAGAACCATGGTAGCAGATCCCATGACCGTCTGCGCAGCCAGCTTGATTGCCAGATTACGTGGAACTCCCACCTCCACAGCGCCGTCTGCCAATGCCTCTATGAACATATAAACATAGGCAGGAGCGCAGCCACTGATGCTTGATGTTATGTCGAATTTGGCTTCGGCGATATGCTCGAAGCTTCCAGCGTGAGACATAATCTGAAGAAATTCCTGAACGATATCTTCTGGCACATCATCGTCATATGTATATAGAGTAGTGCCTTTGCCGATGGCAACAGGAGTGTTAGGCATAAGTCTTATGACAGGATAAGCATTTGCGATGCATTGACTGATAGTGTCGATCGTAACACCGGCTGCTATTGTAACGACAACATGCTGGATGCCACTTGCCTTATGCTCCGCCAGAACAGGCGCGATGGAAGCCGCTGCATTTCTAATCACGTTCGGCTTAACCGCCAGCACGATATATTCGGCTTCCCGGGCGAGCTGAGCTTCGTTTTCAGCAATAGTACATCCAGTATCCTGAACGAGCGTATCCATCTTGCTCTGATTATGATCGAATATAAGAATCTCGCTGCCGCCGATTTCTCTGGCAGCTGCCATCACCAGGGCAGAGCCCATGTTGCCCGCTCCTATAAATCCTAACTTATACATAAGAAAACCTCCATGATCATTGGCCGCAGCACCACCGCTGCGATGTATTAAAGAGATAATACTCAATATGGCCTAAGTGTCAATAAAAACAAGAATTGTTAAACATCTGCTTGTTCCATTGGCAGTCAGTTATCCTCGTGACAGGTAAGCCCTGGCGGTCTCAGCCCAATGATATTCTCCCATATATTCGCCGTGAAATAGCTCCTTGTGTCCATCAAGACAATTGTAATAGTCACAGACGAAGGCATTTGTATCAATGCGGAGGCTGCCATAACGGGATTCAACTATGTCTTCAAGATTGTATTCTGCCAGCGTTTTCCTAAGCCTGTGAAGTATTGTACGAAGATAATTTTTTGCAGAAGCCTCATCAATATTTTCAAAAAGACAATATGTGATCTTGTCATTTGATACCCAGTTGCCGCGGTTGTGAACAAGCAGTGCCAGGAGCTCCTTGGCAGTTTTGTTTTTGAAGAATACAGGGTTTCCGTTAATAATTAACTCAAAATCCGGGAAGCATTGCATAAACGGCTTGGATGAATCGATCAGCCTGTCATTTGCGGGTGGAATCTGCAGCTTATTGCATTTTTCGATTGCTTCATAAATTTTAGAAGCAGAGAATGGTTTTAAAATGTAACCGATTGCGTTAATATCCCATGCAAACAGTGAATATTGCGGAAATGCTGTGGTAAATACAATATATGGAGCTGGATCAAGGTCACTTACAAGCTTTCTGGCGAGTTCTTCCCCAGTCATTTTAGGCATTTGAATATCCAAAAAGATCAAATCAACGGGTTCTGTGAGCAGGTAGTGATAAGCATCCTCTGAATCATTAAATACAATAATTTCATCGGCGCTGGAAAAATTTTTATATTTCTCGATTATTCTTTTTAAAAGACTGGATGCATGTATTTCGTCGTCAATAATTACGTATCTCATATTAATCTCCATTCCGCCGCTTTTCGGTTAGCGGCATAATTGGCAGTGAATGGTTTGCATTTCTTTACATTATTGCTCCGCATTTCTACGTGCTTTCTCTGGAATTAAAATCTCAACTATAGTATCTGGATTATCATCGTCAAAGTTGATATTTACTGTTCCTTTTAGCAAAATGAGCAGCCTGGCCTGGATATTGTCAATGCTGTGGTTCGGCTTAAGAAGATCCCGTCTAATCTTCTTGCCAGTGTTTCTAATGATAATGTGAATTGAGCCATCTGATCGGAATACATTTAAGAATATCTTGCCGCTATTATTTTCTTTCATTATTCCGTGCTTAACCGCATTTTCAACGAATGGCTGCACTGAGAGGGGCGGGACGTAGAAATTCGTATCACCTATATTCTCAACAAATTCAATGGAATTATGATATCTTGCATTTTGAATATACATAAAGTTATGTATGTGGTCCAGTTCCTTAGAAAAGGGAATCAGATCATCATAGTTCATAAAGTCGAGATTGTTTCTCAGATATTGAGAAAAGGCCACAATTAGTTCCGCTGCCTGATCAGGGTCAGAGTAACATAGTTCCTGGATAGTTGTCAGCGTATTGTACAGAAAATGCGGCTGAATCTGACTTGACAGCATGGCTGCCTGAACCTTGGATGATTGTTTCTCTAATTCCAACAGCTCGGTTGTTCTCTGAAGAACCTGAGTCTGATACATCTTATTATTTATATAGATAAGAATGATATATATGATGATGGCTACCGGCTGCATGAGCATAAACAGATTCCAAAAGCCGAAGTGATCATGGACGATAGTGGCGCCTAATCCTGTTAACATCAGGATAAAGCCGATGTTTGAGCGGTTATATGAGGCGGAGACTCTATTTGCCAATATTACAATTGAAATAATGAGAAATGCAATAATAGCGGCTACAAGAAAATCACTTGCAGCGGCAAGAAATGTAACTGGCAATATTGTAAGCTCAAGACATTCGATAATTACAACTGCGATACATGCAATGATGCATACCTTAGGCATTACGCAGGACAATTTGCAATCGGAGGCACTGCGCAAAATGAAGGCTTCGATGATCAGCGCTGCTAATACAAAAGCCTTGATAATATGCGGTATAAAATGCTGCGGTATAACCGAATTTACAGCATCCTGAAATCCTGTCGCCCATAGATTGCTGACCAGAAATATGGTTGTAAATACCAGGCCGAGGTAAAAAGGCAGCCGGAATTTCTTCGTATTTATCGAAAATATAAGAACCATCATCAAGATAAATGCAGTGAATAATATGCCATACAGAATGAATAGCGTATTCCTGTAATTATCCATATCGATCATCGCGTGTCCTTTATATGATAGCCGCGGACAGATATTCAGAAGCTGGGTGGTGCCTGTGGTCTGAATGACGATTTCTATGGTTCCAGAGTCGGGGATAGGCAGGTAAAAAGAAGGGTATCCATATGGAATCATCATAGCGGAGCAAAGTTTTCCGTTTATGAAAACATTAAAATCTCCGCTTATGGTACCGGTTAAGGCTAAGGTCATATCAAAATTTTCAACGGGAGTAAGATTCGTTATTACCATGCGATATGAATTTGGCTGATCCGAATTTTGCTTATAGGATGAATTAAAACTGAATTCAGGTAAGTAAATATATTCCTTAGAACTGTCCATTGAGTTGTCGTGCAGGTAAATATCATTGAGGCTTTTTTGGTTTTGCTTAATATAATTCGTAAGCTTATAGTCAAATTCGGATGTGGCTGAGCTTAATTTAAAGGCGGACATGAAGTCAGAGTCAGGGTTTAACTTGTAATACAGTTGATCCGGATAATATTCCCATTTGCCGGCAAGAAATAAATCCGTATCATACAAACTTAGCCCATCAGGAGCTTTATATTCTCCCGGAGCAGGTTGATTTGCACTAAATCCCTCCGAATAAGAAACGTTGGTATAGATATCGGCACTCAAAATAAAAACACATAAGATGATAATAAGTAAAATTGCTTTTTTCATAGTAACCCTCCCTAGAAAATATATATCATTCGCATACGAAAGTCATTAATTGTAACGATATTGTTACGGTTTGGCTACGAAGTTGCAACGGTGGGGAGCGTATAATAAATAACGAAGCGTATTATTCATGTAGAGCAAGGGAGGTAAAACATGAAATTAAGAAGATTGACGGCAACATTATTGTCAGCTGTGATGGCGACTGGCGTCATGGTGGCAGCAAATTCCGGCTTTGTTTGGGGCGGAGAAACGGATTCAACTGAGATAAGTGCTGAGATAGCGAGGACAGCTGATAATGTGCAAAATGACAGATGCTACATAAATGGCGATGAGGTAAGGGCGTATAAAACAGATGATGGAATATACGTATATGTTGAAGATCTTGTAGCTTATGGATTTACTGTTGTATCTGATGAAAGTAGTATAGATGTAGAATGGGCTGGAACGGATTATTATTTTGATGAAGCATTTTCGCCAGATACGGACGATGAGTCTATGCCGGATGGAATAGCACAGAAAACTGAGATTTCAGGAACCATAGCAGGGGAATCAGCAGATATTTATGTAATTGATGATAATATTGTAGTTCAAGCAGAAGACCTTGGTAGATTTGGATATGTTGAATATGATGACGAAAAAGGTATGATGAATATCTATGTTGAAGCAGCTGGATATTCTCAGAACGAAGAAGAATACAGAAATGTTGTCGTGGACGCATCTGATGTCACAGGTGAGATTAAGCAAATGAACGGCGGACATTATGATCCTGAAGAGCCTGGAACGGAGACAAATGATAATTATGTATCAGCAGGTATTATAAGCGTAAGAACACATGACATTGACGGAACAGGAATTGATGGAAGAGGCATCATTTATAATATAGTTCCAGGATACTTCGATTTGTATAGCGCACTTAAATACATTCCGACATTTATGGAGGAACTTACGACAGCTGCAGAGGAGGCTGGCAAAACAGAAGGTAATAGTGAAATGCCTGACGAAGACTGGCTGGCAGATGCAAGATTGACAGATACAGAAGCAAATGAATATACGGGAGAACCGGCAGATCTGGCTAGAACAAATAAAATTAATGAGATAATTGAAAATGATGCATATGCATATTCAATGGAGGCCATGGAGGCTTACATGGAAGAGTGTAGAAATGCATTAGATGGGATTGATGTAACAGATGAAAAATATTACGATTTTGAAGAGCTGGACAAGGTTATTGATAATATTCTTAGCCTTAATGCGACAGTTTTCTTCAGATTCGGTGCAAGCCAGAGTGATGAGATTGACAACACATTTCCAGAGCTGGGAACAGAGGAGTGGGAAACCTACAAAGAAAATCTTGCTAAGATTGCTGTCAGAATATGCGATCATTATATGTCTGGCTGGAATGGTGGCGAAAAATATGAGAATGTTCTTTCATATTTTGAAATATGGAATGAGCCAGACCTTCTGGATTTCTGGCCAAATGAACCAGAACATTATTATGAAATGTATGAAGCGGTTACTAAAGCAGTCAAGGCTGCATATCCTGAACTGCCTGTTGGAGGACCAGCTATTACAACAGAAAATGATGATAGGGGCATAAAAGAGGGCTTCCTTAATTACGTTGTAGCGAATGACTGCCCACTTGATTTCTATTCATATCACTTCTATCCAACTAATAATGTGGACGGATATGATTATACGAGATGGGCTCTTTACTTCAAAACTTTGCTGGCAGATTATGGATTTGATGATATTCCACTTGTTCTTTCAGAATATGGAACAGCCCTGTTTAGCCAATTCTCCGATTTTATCTACAGTGAAGGAAGAGACCGCATACATTTGCTTAATAACTGTATATATCTTCAGGATTCACCAGTAATTGCAGATTATGCATATGGAAGCGTAAGTGATGTGGAGTTTGGAAATTATGCTGCTTTTAAGACGATGGCACAGTTCTACGAAACACCTGAACGTCTTGCTGTATCAGGTTCTGATAAAAATGGATTTGCAGTTCTTGCTGGTAAGAGTGATGAAAAAATAAATATTGTTATCAGCAATTATGAAATTCCAGCAGAGCAGATGCTTAGAAACTATGCGCCAGAAAATGAAAATCCTATGATGGATGGAAATAAATTCAGTATTCCTGGGGTTGCTAACTGGACACTTCCTACAGCACGTGTATTGACATATGAGAATAATGCTGGATATAATCTCACAGTTAATAATATTCCATTTGACACAGATGAGGTTGTTGTAGAAACATACAAGGTTGATGCAGACAGTGTTCTTGAACTTGTCAATACTGTAACAACGACGGTAGTAGATGGAACGGTTGAAATATCTTCAGATCTCGCAACATATACGGCAGATTTGTTAGTTATTACAGCAAAGTAAAATAGGCAACCGCAATCTGTTCTAGAGGGCTTTTATAGATTGTTGAAGCTTGCATAAATTTGGAATCACAGGGATCTGGCATCTTAGGATAGCCAGGCTGGATTCTAAGAAAAATGGTGTGATCTCAGAAAAGGAGGTTGCACCATTTTTTTGACGCTTTTCTACATCTTCTTGATTGTGAGGATTATGGTTTGATGCTAAGATAAAACCAAAATGCACACAGCAGGAGTAACACAGAGATGTTTTGCTTGAAACAATACGACATACCGCTAATATTTTTTGAGATTACGATTGATCCGATAGATGGGCAGAAATGTCACATCTGTCAGATCAATCATGAGCAGGAATATCTGCTGCCTCTTGGCATGAAGAAAGATGACGAGGGTCTGATGTCGTGGCTGCGTGGACGCATTATTCCCAAAAACAGAGAATTCGTGAACAGCTTTCTTGCCAAGAACGGACTCTCCCATGATGACACACGAGGGATTCTCAGAGTGTGCCGTGGCTTATCACTTAACGACAACTATTGGGTGGTCGAGGATGACTTCGATGGAACATTTGCCCAATATAATCTCTATGAAAATGCGTTTGTAAAGGTTCTCTCGCTTATCGCATATACAGGCTATGGCAGCTCCAGAGTAAGAGGATTTTCCTCTTCCCCAGAATTTACCACTGCGGGCATGCTTAGAAAAGGCTGGAGGCGCATCAACGGAAGGATTATGCTCTTTAAGGGCGGCACCAGCGGAGCGGCAAATGCAGGCAATGAGCCTTACAGTGAATTCTATGCATCTCAGATTGCTGAACGTATGGGCGTGAAGCATGTTCCATATAAACTGGCCAGCTGGAAGAAATGCATCTGTTCTACCTGTGAACTCTTCTGCGATAAAGATCATTCCTATGTCCCAATCTATCGGCTGGTCGAGAACTGCACGTTGAGAACAGCTGCGCAGTATTGTAAAAATATGGGCGATGATGTTTACAATGAATTTGTTGATATGCTTATTTTTGATGCATTGATTTATAATGAAGACCGTCATTTCGGCAATTTTGGAATGATGGTAGACAATAAAACGAATAAGCCATATGCATTTGCCCCGATTTTTGACAATGGCATATCTTTGTTTAATTATGCGATGCAGGATGATATTGATAATCTGGATGCATATGCCAGGACCCGATCCTCGGCATACGGCGTGCCATTTGACAATATCGTAAGGGAATTTATCACTCCGAGACAGAAGGAGAAGCTCTGCAAGATGATTGGCTTTAAATTCTGCCGGGATCGCAACTATAATCTCCCTGCAAAAAGGCTTAAGGCAATTGAAAAATATCTGCAGATACGCGTGAGAGAAATGCTTGACATGCCGAAAAAAAATGAGAAAACTGATATTCATGGATCCCTGTAGAATTATTTATATGATTCGTTTGAATTATTGAATTTTATGCTGCAATTCTGCCGCAAATCCTCCCGATTTTTCGGTTGACACGGTAAGTGGTGCTGCAGTATAATGTCCAAGCACGCGATTTTTGGGTGCCGATTTTTTGCGCCTAACTTATGCGTGACATTTGTATAACTTTCAAGGAAAGGAGAATAATATGCCAACATTTAACCAGTTAGTTAGAAAAGGCAGACAGACAGCAGTTAAGAAGTCTACAGCTCCTGCTCTTCAGAAGAGCTTCAACTCTCTTCGTAAGAAGACAAATGATACACCTTCACCACAGAAGCGTGGCGTTTGTACAGCAGTTAAGACAGCTACACCTAAGAAGCCTAATTCAGCTCTTAGAAAGATTGCCAGAGTTCGTCTGTCAAATGGTATCGAAGTAACAAGCTACATCCCAGGTGAAGGACACAACCTTCAGGAGCATAGCGTTGTTCTGGTTCGTGGCGGAAGAGTAAAAGACCTTCCTGGTACAAGATACCACGTAATCAGAGGTACATTAGATACCGCAGGTGTTGCTAATCGTATGCAGGCTCGTAGCAAGTATGGCGCTAAGAAGCCTAAGGCTAAGAAGAAATAACACCAAAAACTTACAATTGAAGATGGTTGCTGGAACATATTATTCCAATAAATAAATCTGCAGATTTTCTAAAGCGTCTGTGGAGGGACGGGACTTCTTAGTAGTCCCGCCCACATCTGTTTAGAATCTAATTTATGTCCGGCACCGACACAAAAAGTGAGTACCTATGAATTAATTTTTTAGTTAAGGAGGGAAGAAACGTGCCACGTAAAGGACATACCCCAAAAAGAGACGTATTGGCGGATCCGCTGTACGGCAGCAAAGTTGTAACAAAGCTTATCAATCAGGTTATGCTTGATGGTAAGAAGGGCGTAGCACAGAAGATAGTTTATGGTGCGTTTGCAAGAGTTGAAGAGAAGACTGGCAAGCCAGCTCTCGAAACATTCGAACAGGCGCTTAATAATGTTATGCCTCAGTTAGAAGTTAAGGCAAGAAGAATTGGTGGTGCTACATATCAGGTACCTATGGAAGTAAGACCTGAGAGACGTCAGGCTCTCGGCCTTCGTTGGCTTACTACTTTCTCACGTGCCAGATCTGAGAAGACCATGGAAGAAAGACTTGCTAACGAGATCATGGATGCAGCTAATGAAACAGGCTCATCAGTTAAGAGAAAAGAAGATATGCATAGAATGGCAGAGGCTAATAAGGCATTTGCTCATTATAGGTTTTAATTAGGAGGAAAAATGGCAGGAAGAGAATATCCACTGGAACGCACCAGGAATATTGGTATCATGGCTCATATCGATGCCGGCAAGACCACACTTACTGAACGTATCCTTTATTATACCGGTGTAAATTACAAGATTGGTGATACACACGAAGGTACTGCTACCATGGACTGGATGGAACAGGAGCAGGAGAGAGGTATCACGATCACTTCCGCAGCTACAACATGCCATTGGACCTTGCAGAAGGAAAACAAGAAGATGCCTGGCGCATTAGAGCATCGTATCAACATCATTGATACCCCGGGACACGTTGACTTCACAGTAGAAGTTGAGCGTTCACTGCGTGTACTCGATGGCGCTGTAGGTGTATTCTGTGCAAAGGGCGGTGTTGAGCCTCAGTCAGAAAATGTATGGAGACAGGCTGACAAGTATAACGTACCTCGTATGGCATTCATCAACAAGATGGATATCATGGGTGCTAACTTCTACAATGCAGTCAGCATGATCAAGAGCCGTCTGGGCAAGAATGCTATTCCTATTCAGCTTCCTATCGGAGCTGAGGATTCATTTGTCGGAATCGTTGACCTTTTTGAGATGCAGGCTTACATCTACAACGATGAAAAGGGTGAGGATATCTCAATCGTTCCAATTCCTGATGATATGAAGGATCAGTCAGAGATCTATCATGATGACATGATCGAGAAGATCTGTGAATTAGATGACGATCTTACAATGGCATACCTTGAAGGCGAGGAGATCTCAACAGAACAGCTCAAGGCAGCTCTCAGAAAGGGAACCTGTGAAGGCAAGGCCGTTCCTGTATGCTGCGGTACTGCTTATAGAAATAAGGGCGTTCAGAAGCTCTTAGATGCAGTTATTGAATTCATGCCATCACCACTTGATATCCCTGATATCGAAGGTGTTGACCTTGAAGGCAATCCGACAACTCGTCCTTCATCAGATGAAGAGCCATTTGCAGCTCTTGCATTCAAGATCATGACAGACCCATTCGTTGGACGTCTTGCATATATCAGAGTTTACTCAGGTACTATGAACTCAGGCTCATATGTACTTAATGCTACAAAGGGCAAGAAGGAACGTGCCGGACGTATCGTTCAGATGCATGCTAACAAGCGTCAGGAGATTGATAAGGTTTACTCAGGCGATATCGCTGCAGTAGTTGGATTCAAGTCTACTACAACAGGCGATACGATCTGCGATGAGCAGCATCCGGTTATTCTTGAATCTATGGAATTCCCAGAGCCGGTTATCGAGGTTGCTATCGAGCCTAAGACCAAGGCTGGTCAGGGCAAGATGGGTGAAGCACTTCAGAAACTTGCAGAAGAGGATCCTACATTCAGAGCATATACTAACACAGATACAGGCCAGACTATTATTGCTGGTATGGGTGAGCTTCACCTTGAGATTATCGTAGACAGACTTCTTCGTGAATTCAAAGTAGAGGCAAATGTTGGTGCTCCACAGGTTGCTTATAAAGAGACATTTACTAAGCCGGTTGACGTTGACAGCAAATATGCTAAGCAGTCAGGTGGTAAAGGACAGTACGGACATTGTAAAGTTAAGTTCGAGCCAATGGATCCTAACGGCGAGCAGACATTCGAATTCGTTAACGAGGTTACAGGTGGTGCTATTCCTAAGGAATACATCCCGGCTATCGGTGAAGGTATCGAAGAAGCTGCTAAGGCCGGCGTTCTCGCAGGATTCCCTGTACTGGGCGTTAAGGCTACAGTTTGGGATGGATCTTATCATGAAGTCGACTCATCTGAAATGGCATTCCATATCGCTGGTTCATTAGCATTCAAGGATGCTATGAGCAAGGGCGATCCAGTTCTGCTTGAGCCTATCATGAAGGTTGAAGTTAATACACCTGAAGAGTACATGGGCGACGTTATCGGCGACATCAACAGCCGTCGTGGACGTATCGAAGGTATGGAAGATATCGGCGGAGCAAGAATGATCAAGGGATTCGTTCCACTGTCAGAGATGTTCGGATATGCAACAGACCTTCGTTCTAAGACTCAGGGACGTGGTAACTACTCAATGTTCTTCGAGAAATATGAGAAGGTACCTAAGTCAGTTCAGGACAAGATTATAAACACTAAAAAATAATACTAAAGGCTGAATTATGCTTGAAAATAAAGCAGATATTTAATATAATCTGCAATAGCCTTTATAAAAAATTGACCCGTTATGGGTTCAAGTAATTGGCCCGTATAGGGTATGAATTTTCAAGGAGGATTTTACAAAATGGCAAAAGCTAAATTCGAAAGAGGAAAAGCACATTGTAATATTGGTACCATTGGCCACGTTGACCATGGTAAAACAACTTTAACAGCTGCTATCACTAAGACTCTTCATGACAAATATGGTCTGGGAGAATTCGTTGATTTCGCTAACATCGACAAGGCTCCAGAAGAGAGAGCACGTGGTATAACGATTTCAACAGCACACGTTGAGTATGAGACACCAAACCGTCACTACGCACACGTTGACTGCCCGGGACATGCTGACTACGTTAAGAACATGATCACTGGTGCAGCTCAGATGGATGGTACAATCCTTGTTGTTGCTGCTACTGATGGTGTTATGGCTCAGACAAAGGAGCACGTTCTTCTTTCACGTCAGGTAGGTGTACCTTACATCGTAGTATTCCTGAACAAGTGTGATATGGTTGATGACGAGGAACTTCTTGAACTCGTTGAAATGGACGTTAGAGAGCTTCTTGATGAGTACGGCTTCCCAGGAGATGATACACCTATCATCCGTGGTTCAGCTCTTAAGGCTCTTGAAGGAGATCCAGTATGGCAGGACAAGGTTATCGAGCTTATGGAAGCTGTTGACAGCTTTATTCCAGACCCAGTTCGTGATACAGAGAAGCCATTCCTTATGCCAGTAGAAGACGTATTCACAATCACAGGTCGTGGTACTGTTGCTACAGGACGTATCGAGCGTGGTGTTATCCATATGCAGGATCCAGTAGAAATCGTTGGTATCAAGGAAGAGAAGATGAGCACTGTTTGTACAGGTATTGAAATGTTCAGAAAGCTCCTTGATGAAGGACAGGCTGGTGATAACGTTGGTCTTCTTCTTCGTGGTATTGATAGAAAAGACATCGAAAGAGGACAGGTTGTTTGTAAGCCAGGTACAGTAACATGCCATACAAAGTTCACAGGTCAGGTTTACGTACTTACAAAAGAAGAAGGTGGACGTCATACTCCTTTCTTCAACAACTACAGACCACAGTTCTACTTCAGAACAACTGACGTTACAGGCGTTTGCAACCTTCCAGAAGGAACAGAAATGTGCATGCCTGGTGATAACGTAGAAATCACAGTTGAACTTATTCACCCAATCGCTATGGAGCCAGGTCTTGGTTTCGCTATCCGTGAAGGTGGACGTACAGTAGGTTCAGGTAAGGTTGCTACAATCATTGAGTAATTACTGAAATAATTAATATTTGGGGCTCTCGGGGATATCTCGAGAGCCTTTTTGAGTTGTGACGTACTTTTTCAGCCATTCGGAGCCACGCAAAATTGTTTGCTGGGAGTTTTGGTATATGAACCAATTTTATATTGAGAAAATCTCCATAGAAATATATAATGGAGGCACGTGATTTCGGCGGATTTATCTGACGAAATGTATAAATCAAAAATATATAAAAGAAAAATATTTTACAACTATTTAGAAACATCCAAAATTATTCCTGCGAATGCAGTTATCTATGAAAAGGGTGTGCAAGTCTTCTAAATAGTTACATCATCTTGTTAAAATAAAGGAGATTGGTATGGAAATTAAAAAGGATCTTGAAGGAAGCAAGCTTACAATTCATCTTACAGGCCGTTTGGACACGACTTCATCACCGCAGCTGGATGACGAGCTGGGCAAATGTCTTGACGGTATCTCACTTCTCACAATTGATTGCAGTCACCTGGATTATATCTCATCAGCAGGTCTCAGAGTGCTTCTTTCTACTCATAAGAAAATGCTGACGCAGGGCAAAATGGTAGTTGCCGGTGCCAGAGATAACGAAGCAATCATGGAGGTATTCGAAATTACAGGATTCAGCGATATTCTTGATATAGAGTAATTTGCCCGTCAGAATATTAGCACATGTAAAAATGAAGTTTCGAAGTGAAGGTTCTATAAATGAATTTTGAGCAGAGTATTTGCTTATAAATTGGATGCGAAGGTTTTGCGAAACATTGCTGCATCACGTGAGAATCGAACTGGATATTTGCTGACAGGGATAATATTATGGAAAAACTTACATTTGGTCAGAAACTAAAAAAGGGTCTGTCATTTAGAACCATCAGTTCTAAAATCATTAATTCGCTGCTGTTGGGATTTATCATTCTTACAGTAGCACTTATTATTATATTTTCCAATTTTTCAGTATCAATGAATGAGGAGCTTGTTCTTGACAAGCTCAAAACGGATATGAACTATCTGCAGGATGTGCTGACTGACTTTAAAGATGTCGAATGGCATATCGAGGATGGCTCGTTATATTGCGGCGATGTGCTGGTGGGCGATGCCACCGAAGAGAATGCCAATCTGGAGCCATTTTATGAGGCTGAAGAAAAGACTGGCACATTTGTATATACATTCATGAAGTGCTCGGATGAAGGCCTTGAGTGGGTAGGAGATAATTCTACCGGATATATGCAGGGACATTATGTCCGTGTCGCAGGTACCACCAAGGGAACGAGCGGCGAGTCCATAATCGGAACGTATATTGACAAGCAGGTTGCGGATGTTCTCGACGAAAAGGGCGAATATTATGGCGAGGCAAATGTAACCGGCGGTAAGATATACTGCTATTATAAAACCCTTCAGAATGAAGATGGGGAGACAGTTGGTGCCATTGTTGTCGGACGAAGCATGACTGAGATTATAGAAACCGCGTCAAATGCAACTGTCCGAATAATGATTCTGATAATCGCTGTCCTGATTTTCGTATGCGTCTTAATTGTATTTGCACTGTCTACATGGACAAAGGCGGTAAAGAAGATCGAGAACTATCTGAACAGAATAAAAAATGGCGAGCTGCCTAATGACAGGCTTGAGCTAAATACCAAGGACGAGATCACGCAGGTGGCCAACTGCGTTAATGACATGGTAGATTCACTCAAGGACAGAGAAAGAATCGGAAGCGAGCTGTCTGTGGCTGCAGATATTCAGGCGAATCTCCTGCCTAAGACATTTCCTGCATATCCTCATAGGAATGATTTCGATCTTTTCGCCAGCATGGATCCTGCTAAGGAAGTAGGCGGCGATTTCTATGACTTCTTCATGGTTGACGCTGATCATATCGCATTGGTTATTGCCGATGTATCGGGTAAGGGCGTTCCGGCTGCACTCTTTATGGTGACAACGCGGACACTCATTAAGGATCATTGCATGGCTGGCCTCAGTGCGGGGGATATACTCTCACAAGCCAATTCACTCCTGTGTGAAGGCAATGCCATAGGAATGTTTGTCACAGGCTGGCTGGGCATCGTGGAACTCAGTACAGGCAAGGTTGACTTCGCAAATGCAGGACATAATCCGCCAGCTATTTGCCATGACGGAGAGTTTACATATCTTAAGAGTAAGCATGGCTTTGTACTGGCAGGAATGGAAGGACTTAAATATCAGAGCCAGCAGCTTCAATTAGAGCCGGGAGATATCTTATTCCTGTATACGGATGGTGTGACAGAGAGCACGAATGCCCAGAATGAGCTGTACGGTGATAAGAGACTTCTTGATTTCCTGAATGGCCATCACAATATGAGCATGGAGGCTCTGTGTACGGCTATTAAGGCGGATACGGACGAGTTCAAGGGCGAGGCAGAGCAGTTTGACGACATCACGATGATAGGCTTCAAATATAATGGCGGCAAGTTAGGCCACTATGATATGAAAGTTGAAGCGATAACTGATAATATCCCTGTTATTGTTGATTTCGTAAATGACAAGCTGGAGAAAATGAACTGCACGCCGAAGGCCATGGCTCAGATCGATGTGGCAATTGATGAAATCGCAAGCAACATCGCATACTATGCATATAAGGACAGCATCGGTTTCATGTTTGTTGTAATCGAAGAGCTGGACGATGACGGCAATGTCATGATGAGATTCGAAGATGGAGGCATGCCTTATAATCCGCTCGAAAGAGAAGACCCGGATATCTCTAAGAACGTAGAGGATCGGGAAGTCGGCGGCCTGGGCATTCATATCGTTAAGAAGACCATGGATGACGTGAAGTACGTTTACAGAAACGGCAGGAACATATTAGTACTGTTTAAGAAGATTAGGTAGTAGGCGTGCATGCCAAGGTTCATGGTGCGTGACCAACCAGATAATTAAAGAGAGAAAAGATATTCCATATGACCTCTCGATGTCATCGAGGGGTCATATGTTGATAGAGCCGATTTTGAGAAAAGCGATATATGAGTAAAAAAGCCAGTAAAAAGACATTTAAAATAAAGCCATTTCAGACCAAAGAGGAATATGCCATGCTGTATCTTAAGGGTGGCATGGATATTAATGATCCTATAATCGATGAAGAATATGATAAATATGTCCGTAATTACGAAGAGCAATTAAGGCTCATGACAAAATGTCAGAAATTTGTCGACGAGGTGAAGAGGCTGGGCGTTAAGAAGATCTGCTCAGAGATAAGGCCGGCTGTAGTTGAAGATGTTAAGAATAGGATAGAGCATGTGTTGTCATCAGGTCGGTTGGCGATGTCTGCGGAATGCTTCAGAAGTAACTATTCTTACCGCAAATATCGCGGAAGCAGGCTTGTTGATGATTCTGAACTGGTTACTTATGTGAGAAATTTCCCGGAATACGGAGCCAGAAGCTGGACTAATCTGATAGCAAATACTGCTAAAAACGGACGTTTTTCGGCATATTTGTATCAGATGGCTAAGGCGAACAGCGCCGCACTGCAGAGACTGCTGGATAAAGGCATGCCATATATGCAGGCAGGCATGTATAATCTGGAGCCTGACGTTAAGAAGAAACTTGACAGTTATTATACGGTTTTCGTCGCGCAGATAGCTCCAGAGATAGAGGAGTATTTTACCCCAGAGCATATAGAGGCCTGCATTTTCCGAAATCCGTACTATGGGGCGGTCTATAGAGAAAATCTCATGCTGGAAAGAAAGGCCAATATTCTCCGCCAGAACATGCTGAAGCAGATTCCGGATACCTATCCTGAGCTGTTCCCGGCAGCAAGGACCATAAAGAGGCATTTTATCTTGCATGTGGGACCTACGAATTCTGGCAAAACCTATGCTGCGGTGAGAGCATTTGCGGAAAATAAGAGATGTACATATCTGGCCCCGCTAAGACTTCTGGCCTATGAGCAGTTCGAGAGCCTGAACAGAGAGGGAATCATCTGCTCGCTGCGAACCGGCGAGGAGAGAATAGAGGTGCCGGGAGCCGAGTGCGTGGCATCTACGATAGAGATGGCCAGCATTGAAGACGAGTGGGATGTGGCAGTAATTGATGAAGGACAGATGATCAATGATCCGTCCCGAGGCGGGGCATGGTCGGAGGCGCTGTTAGGACTCATGGCATCTGAGATCCATGTATGCCTGGCGCCCGAGGCCGAGAGAATCTATATTCAGCTTATAGAAGAGTGCGGCGATACCTATGAGGTTGTGCGTCATAACCGCTTATGTCCGCTGAGAATTGAGAAGAAGGATTTTAATTTTCCGCAGGATGTCCAGGATGGTGACGCGCTTATAGTATTTTCAAGAAGAGATGTGCATGCCGTTGCATCTGAGCTTCAGAGGTACAACATTAAGACCTCTGTTATCTATGGCCGTCTTCCGTATGACGTAAGACATGGGCAGGCAGCTGATTTCTCAAACGGCAATACGAGAGTGCTTGTGGCTACGGATGCCATCGGTATGGGTCTAAATCTTCCAATCCAGAGAGTGGTATTCCTGGAATTGGAGAAATTCGACGGGTTCGGCAGGCGGGATCTGCGGCCTGATGAAATACGGCAGATCGCGGGACGCGCCGGCAGGAAGGGTCTGTATCACGAGGGAATAGTCACCTCAGAATATGGCCGCAAGATGATCCGCGACGCATTCAGCATGCCGGTGGAGGATATCACCCAGGCGGTTATCGCCTTTCCGCAGACGCTGATCAATATGGATGCGCATCTGGAAGACATATTAAAGAGATGGGATGAGATTCCGCCTAAAGAAGGATTTGCCAAGGAAGATATGAAGGAACAGCTGGTTATGTGCCATGCAATCTCCGACATATCGGATGATAACGAATTCTTGTACAAATGCATAACGATTCCTTTTGACTCTGAAAACGAGTATCTGTTTGATCTGTGGAAGGAATTATGCACGGACGAGGCCCTGGGAAGAGAGCCTAAGATAGGCCGCTACATTCCGGATATAGACGCGCAAATGAGTCAGGCCGGCGATCTGGAGTGGCTCGAAGAGCAGTTTAGGCTAGGCGACCTCTTATATGGATTTTGCGATAAATTCAGGCATGATAACTGGATCGAGAATATCATGCGATGCAAGAAGAAACTGTCAGAGCAGATCACAAATATATTAAATGAGCAGCATCTTAAAGGCCGTACCTGCAGGCGCTGCGGCAGGAAACTGCCATGGAAATATCCACATGCTGTATGTGAGAAATGCTTCGAACAGCGCAGGTTCAGATGAAATATGACTGCGATTGCATTGTGAATATGGCGATATGCAGATGGCTAAGTAAGGTTTGCTGTGAAAGTGCTGCGCGCCTATAGCCGCGTAGTTTCACATAACCTTGAGATGAAATAGGAAGAATTAAAATGGAAGATCAATTTACCAGAACCAGAATGCTGTTAGGAGGTGCAGTGGACGACCTGTGGAATAAGCGTGTAGCGGTATTCGGCGTCGGCGGCGTCGGCGGATATGTATGCGAGGTCCTGGCCAGAAGCGGCATCGGAACCATCGACATAATCGATAATGACCAGGTCTCAATCTCCAACCTGAATCGCCAGATAATCGCAACCCACGCCACAGTTGGAAAGGATAAGGTTCAGGCCATGAAGGAACGAATATTAAGCATAAATCCCGACATTCAGGTGAATGCGCATCAGTGCTTCTTCCTGCCTGAGAATGCAGATACATTTCACTTCGAGGAATACGATTATGTAGTTGATGCCGTGGATACGGTGGCGGCTAAGATATCAATTATCCTCAAGGCACAGGCGGCAAATGTGCCTGTCATAAGCGCCATGGGTGCTGGCAATAAATTAGATCCGACCAGATTCAAGGTGGCCGATATCTATGAGACTGAAATGGATAGGCTGGCCAAGGTTATGCGGCATGAACTAAAGAAGCGAGGCGTATCTCATCTTAAGGTAGTATATTCGGATGAGAAGCCGACGGCGCCGCTGTTTCAGCCAGAAGCAGATGCGCAGGCGGCTGACAGCACTCAAGAAATCAAGGCTGCAGGCAGTATCCAGAGTGAAGACAGCGCAGATTCAATAAAAGCTCCGAGACGCCGCCAGACCCCAGGCAGTCTCGCCTTCGTCCCGGCAGTGGCAGGCTGCATTATAGGTGGGGAGGTCGTCAAAGATCTGACTGGAGTGAACGGAACAACTACGATGGCAGACGTGCTGTCATGAATAAATACAAATAGCAATGTGCCGTGAACCTCGGCATGCAGCCCCTGCTCGAAAACGCCTACGCTGATTGTTTTCTCGCAGGGTGCTGCGCCGTCCCGGCACAAATACATATTTATATAATATTATGTTGTGAGAGCCATACGACATTGGAAATCTTTAAATATGGTTGAAATATCTGACAAAGCCAACAAAATACTGCAGCTGTCCCGGGACATACTCATCCTATCCAGAAATACGCTTCTGGTTAACCTGAGATTCCTGGATGCGGCGCTGGGGCAGTTTAAATATGTGCCCTTCGATGCATCGGTGATTGGCACGGACGGTCTCAATCTGTTCTACAATCCGATGACCATATTGACCATGTACCAGACGGGCAAGGAAGATGCGGCACGGGGGTACCTTCATATGGTGCTTCATTGCATTTTCAGGCATATGTATGTCTCGGCAAATATCAACAGGAGACTGTGGAATCTCGCCTGCGATATAGCCGTGGAAAATGCCATAACAGACCTGAATGTTAAATCAGTAAAGACCGCTCATGAAACAGAGATGATATCTGAATTTCATAAGCTGGAGAAGGAGATTGGAAGGCTCACTGCGGAGAAAATCTATAGATATCTAAGGGATTCAGGCATAAAAGGTAAGTCCTTAAACAGGCTGGAACGAATATTTTATGTGGACGAGCATTCCTTCTGGTATCAGGATGAGATGGCCAGTCAATCAGGAATTGATGATAATAATGGCTCATCGGGTGCGGGAGACGACAGCACAGGCAGTGATGAAAATAGTCAGAAGCAGGATGATTGTTCTGATTCTGAGGATTCTGCAGCCGAAAGCGAACGAAATAGTCAAGACAACGAGAGCATCACATTAGGACGAGCCGCAGACGATTCATACGACGAATCAGGAGAGAATACTCAGTGTAATGAGGTCATCCCTAATTCTGATATAAATAACAGAGATGAAGATTCAAGAAGCCGCGCCGAGCAGGAAGAGATATGGAAGCAGATATCAGAGAGAATGCAGATGGATCTGGAAACATTTTCGAAGGATATCGGCAAGGGTACCGGTAACATGATCCAGAACCTGCGCGAGGTGAACCGTGAAAAGTACGATTATGCGGCATTCCTGAAGAAATTCGCAGTGCGAGGCGAGGTGATGCGGGTCAGCGATGATGAATTTGACTATATTTATTATACCTATGGACTTAAGATGTATGGCCGCATGCCCCTTATAGAACCCCTCGAATACAAGGAAGCCAAAAGAATCAGAGAATTCGTTATTGCCATCGACACATCCGCATCGGTAATCGGCAGTCAGGTGGAGGCCTTTATTACCAAGACCTACAACATTCTTAAGAGTACGGAGAGCTTCTTCTCGAAGATCAATCTTCATATAATCCAATGCGATGTCCAGATCAAGGAGCATGTGAAGATCACTACTAAAGAAGAATTTGACGAATATATAAGCAATATGAGGATCATCGGCGCCGGCGGAACGGACTTCAGGCCTGTATTTGAGGCGGTTGATGAGATGCTGGCAAATAAAGAATTCAGAAACCTTAAGGGCTTGATATATTTCACCGATGGATATGGAACATTCCCGTCTAAGAAGCCGGATTATGATACGGCATTTGTATTTGTAAATGATGATTACGAGAAGCCTCAGGTGCCGGTCTGGGCGATAAGGCTGGTGCTTCCGCGAGAAGACCTGGTGCAACAGTCTGCCGATAACTATACCAAGTAGCTTGTCAGAATTTTTATCTACCTCATTAGAAAAAAGTATAGAGCAGTGGGACTATCAGTGTACTACATGAAAGTAATGAGGTGGATGACTGGTGGGCAGGTGTTACATTTTATTAAAAGAACGTAACTGGAAAATGGCAGCGGGCAGCGTGAGATGAAATAAATTATGGCAGGACGAGAGCCAGGAGCAAATAAATGAAGACTAATATAGCCACAGGTGCGGGCAATATAGAATTTAATAATGTGCAGTTTACCCTAATAGGTCTTCCTGCGCCTGACAGACGCAAGATAACCCAGACCATTAAGGAAAATGGCGGCGTCGTGGCTGAATATTCAGAGAAGACCAGCTATATAATCTGCGACGAGGAGAAGCTGGATCGTCACGAGAAATTCCTGGATATAAGAAGACGGGAGTCGGAAGGCACGGTTTATATTATGACGGTGCTGCTGTTTCAATTGTGGACAGAGCCTGCCAGGGAGATAACGAGGCTCTCCATGGAGCGAAGAACCGGCGCGGCCGATCACTTCATAACCCATGAAGCGGACTGGGCAAATGAACAATTCGCTGCCTCTGAGAAGATAAGATCCTTTATGACAGGCAAGGTGCCGGAGATTCTCATATATCTGATCTCTCACGGGATTGATGATAACCTGGACAGATATGTCAAATGGATGCGTGCAAATGAAAACGAGAAGTGGGAGAAATGTCTCAGATTCCCCCGCTTTAATGTATATGTAAGAACATATCTGGCACTATATTATCTAAGAAATCAGGCTGAGTGGGACAGCAGGTCGTCGCAGGCGGCAGATCAGATCAGGGAATTTCTGACGAAAAATACTGTTAAGATAACAGATATCCTGTATAGGGAGGTATCTAACGAAGGAATACATCTGTATCTGGACTGGCTACTGGCACAGGAACCAGGCTGGTCTGCCTCAGGATATTCTGACGGATTTTATACCTTTAATGTGGTTAAGCGGCTGATTGACAGGGCGATTAAGGAAAATGAAACTGATAAGAAGAGCTTCTATCTGAATTACAAGTCAGAGCATTTTACCGAAGCATTTGCCATGGAATCAGAAGATAATGATATGGATATAGAATTTGGGCTGAAGGTACGGCCTGCAGCTTATTACGGCGCAGGCGAGGAGATTGTGCTGGGAAGAGGCAGAATCTCTGAGGCAGATATAGAGCCTATGAAGTGGATTGTTTTGCACAGCGACGGAGAGAAAGCTCTGATAATAAGTAAGGATGCAGTGGCGGCCATGCCTTATGTCAGTGAGATCGCACCGACGGATTGGGAACATTCGATAATCAGAGCATGGCTTAACAGCGAGTTCTATGACAATACATTTAATGACCTGGAGAAGCAGAGGATAATAAATACCTCTGTAGATAATAAGGAAAATCCTAAGTTTAAGACGCCATGCGGACATGATACTGATGATAATGTATTTCTGCTGTCGCTTGATGAGGCTGAGAGATATTTTGATGAGACGGAAGACAGGGCGGCGGCAGCAACAGAATATGCGCAGAATCAGGGGGCATTCGTATTGGGCGGATATACATCCTGGTGGCTCAGAACCTCAGGCCGTGATAATACCAGGGCAGCCTATGTGGTAACTGACGGCACCATTAATGAATATGGATGTTTCGTAAATAATAAGAGCAATGCAGTAAGACCTGCCATGTGGATAAAGATAGAAACCGCGGAATTCTGACCAGCCAGATTTAATAAAGCAGTTATATCAGAAATCAGAAGGAGAGACTGACTATGAATATAAAGGAAGCCAAAGAGCAGATTAAAAATGCCATGAAGGCATATTTTACTAAAAATGAATTTGGCAAATATGTAATTCCTGTTGAGAAGCAGCGTCCTGTTTTTCTCATGGGACCGCCGGGCATAGGAAAGACAGCCGTAATGGAGCAGATCGCGCAGGAGCTGGACGTAGGGCTGGTGTCTTATTCCATGACCCATCATACGAGGCAGAGCGCGCTGGGACTTCCATTTATAGTTAAGAAAAGCTATGGCGGTCAGGAATATGACGTATCAGAATATACCATGAGCGAGATAATCGCCTCCGTATATGACATGATGGAAGAGACTGGCAAGAAGGAAGGCATATTATTCCTGGACGAGATTAACTGCGTATCTGAGACGCTGGCGCCTTCTATGCTGCAGTTTCTGCAGTATAAAATATTCGGCCGTCACCAGGTTCCAAACGGCTGGATAGTTGTAACGGCAGGCAATCCGCCGGAATATAATAATTCTGTAAGAGAATTCGACATCGTCACTCTAGACAGACTGAAGCGCATCGATGTGGAACCGGATTATGATGTATGGAAGGAATATGCCTATAAGACTGGCGTCCATGCTGCGATCATGACTTATCTGGACATTAAAAAGGGCGACTTCTATGACATCGAGACAACGGTAGATGGCAAGAGCTTCGTGACAGCCAGAGGCTGGTCAGACCTGTCTGACATGATCAGGCTCTATGAGAAAAATGACATCACGGTTGATGAGAAGCTGATATCACAGTACCTGCAGAGCAGAAGAATCGCCCGGGATTTCGCGGTATATTATGATCTGTTTAATAAATACAAATCAGATTATAAGATCGATCAGATACTGGAGGGAAATGCACCTGATAAGATCAAGGCTCAGGCTAGAAAGGCCAGATTTGACGAGAGATTATCGCTCCTGGGACTTCTCATGGACGGAATGAGCGACGAGCTGCATGAAATCTATAGTGACGAGCTGGTATTAAGTGAGGTTCTTACTTCGATAAGGGAGATGAGAATGGCAGCAGGCGGCGGCAGCGATATCACATCGGCGGTTCAGGAGCAGATTGACAAGAAAAATCAATGTATAAGGACGGCAGAGAAGGCCTCGGCCTTATCAGCAGAAGAGGAATATACATTAAGAAAAGCAATCACAATCCTGGAATCACAGAAGGAACTCCTGATACGCGAGGGTCATGGAGCAGTCGGGGACCAGCCGGATGCGAGAAGATCAATGGAGGCATTTAAGCTGCTTAAGACAGACTACGATGCCAGAGTTAAGGCATTAAGGCAGAAGGCGGCCGAGGCAGGTGAGAGGCTTAATAACCTGTTTACATTCTGCGAGGAAGTATTTGCCGACGGACAGGAGATGCTGATTCTGGTAACAGAGCTGACCATCAGCTATTATGGCGCCAGCTTCATCAGCAAATACGGCTGCAGCAAATATTTCGAGCACAATAAGGAGCTCTTATTCTACGAGAGGCAGAAGGAGATAATCTCACAGATACAGGATCTGGAGCTGGAATGATGGTGCCCTGATGATCGGCATATACATTTGCAAATGCTTGACCTGCATGAACCTGCAAACAGCCGATTTTGCTTTATTTTGGGCATTTTCTGTTATTGCAGATTGTTAATGTTTGCGATATGATTACACTTTCGAAAATGAAAAATGCCAAGCTGCTTATCGGCTTGAATGTAAGCATTTGCGAGAAAGCAGCTATGCATGGCTCTAAATAGTTACACATACTTTAAGAAAAGAGGATAATAAAATGGACAAAGTTGTACTGGCCTACTCAGGCGGACTTGATACAACAGCGATCATTCCATGGCTGAAGGAGAATTATGGCTATGAAGTAATCTGCTGCTGCATTAACTGTGGACAGGGAGAAGAACTGGACGGACTGGAGGAGCGTGCCAAACTGTCAGGCGCATCTAAGCTCTATATCGAGGATGTAGTTGATGATCTGTGCGAGAATTACATTATGCCATGCGTTCAGGCAGGCGCTGTTTATGAGCACAAATATCTCATGGGTACAGCAATGGCAAGACCTGTTATTGCAGCTAAGCTCGTTGAGATCGCAAGAAAAGAGAATGCAGTAGCTATCTGCCACGGTGCTACAGGTAAGGGCAACGACCAGATCAGATTCGAATTAGGAATCAAGGCACTGGCTCCAGACATTAAGGTTATCGCTCCATGGCGTGATGATAAGTGGCAGATGGATTCCCGTCAGGCAGAGATTGATTATTGCAAGGCTCACGGAATCGATCTTCCATTTGGCACAGACCAGTCTTACAGCCGTGACAGAAATATCTGGCATATCAGCCATGAAGGACTTGAGCTGGAGGATCCTTCACAGGCTCCAAATTATGATCATATGCTGGTGCTCGGAGTAACTCCTGAGAAGGCTCCGGACGAGGATGAGATGGTAACACTTACATTTGAGAAGGGTGTTCCTACATCATTGAATGGCAAGAAGATGCAGGTTGCTGACATCATTCGCGAGCTTAATACCATCGGTGGCAAGCACGGCATAGGTATTGTTGACATCGTTGAGAACCGTGTTGTAGGTATGAAGAGCCGTGGCGTTTATGAGACTCCTGGTGGAACGATCCTTATGGAGGCTCATCAGCAGTTAGAGGAGCTCTGCCTCGACCGTGATACCATCGCCCTTAAGAAAGATCTGGGCAATAAGATGGCAGGTCTTGTTTATGAAGGCAAATGGTTCACACCATGCCGCGAGGCTATCTCAGCATTTGTCAGCGTAACACAGCAGACAGTAACAGGTGAAGCCAAATTAAGACTGTACAAGGGCAACATCATCAAGGCTGGAACCACATCACCATATTCACTGTACAGCGAGTCACTGGCATCATTTACAACAGGTGATATGTACGATCATCATGATGCAGAAGGATTCATCACATTGTGGGGACTGCCACTGAAAGTTCGCGCGATGCGTATGAATGAGTTGAAGAAGGAAAATACGAAGTAATTTACGCAACTATTTGTTGTGTAATGCAATGAGCTGCTTCGTGCCGTGAACCTCGGCGTGCAGCCCCTGCTCGAAATCGCCTACGCTGATTGATTTCTCGCAGGGAGCTGCGCCATCCCGGCACGTAAGCAGCTCTATTTACGCAGAGCAGTAACCTGGGTAGCTGCATTTTGTAAAGTGCAGTCCCGGCACGCGGCTAACCTTTTATTTGTATTCATCCATCATAATTATAATTAATCAAAACCGGGCTGCTGGAGTGGTACGAACACGAATATCATCTGAGTGTGAGTACCGCTGCCAGACAGCCTGGTTTGTTTTTTTAATAGTAAAATTATCCCAGCAGCTTGCGGATCATCGCTGCGTCGTACTTTACCTGGGAGATCTTCTCGACTTCTATGCGGTAGAGGGCATTGGCGCACAGATGCTCGGCGGCCTGCTCCAGGTCTCGGATGCCGGAGGTGTTCTTATAGGTATCCACGATGGCGTCCAGGGCATCGTCTGTTAATATGATCTCGTCACGCTTGAGGCCGATTTTCTTTAAGACCTTCGGCATAGCGAAATCTGTGAAGATCACGCGCTTTTCTTCCTCTGTATAGTCAGGAAGCTCGATGATGGCAAATCTTGATAAGAGAGGTGCGCTGATCTCACTTCTGTCGTTGGCAGTAGCAATAGGATATACGCCGGCGGTCGGAATCTTACATTCAATATAATTATCTGTAAATCCCAGATTATCAAGGAGGGTAAGGAGCACATCCGCAGGGTTTCCATTGCCCTTGCCAGATGAAGCCTTATCCAGCTCGTTGATGACAAATACCAGATTGGAGCTTTCGGCATTGGCAAATGCTTCCATAATAAGTCCCGGTTTGGCATTGGCATAGATCCTGGAGCTTCCCGTGAGCTGCTCAGGATCATTAATGGAGCTCATCTCCAGAGTTGTCCAGGACATTCGAAGGATGCGGGCAACAGCATAGGCTATCTGCGATTTGCCGGTGCCGGCAGGACCTATGAGCAGGATACCATATGCCGGCAGGGTATGAGTTCTGTTGATCTGGATGATGGTTTCAATAATACGCTGCTTCACAGAGTCCAGGCCATAGAGCTCCTCGTCCAGGATGCGCCTTGCCTCCACAGGGTCGATAGGCTCGAAGTTGGTGCTCTTCCACTGGATATTAAGCATGATAGACAGGGCACGCTGCGCATGGCGTCTCTCCTCAGGGGTTACCTCTGAGGATTTGGCCACCGCCAGATTCCTTCTGGCCCATAATCTGATATTGTCAGGCAGAGTGCCGCCAGCGCAGGTGAGATAGTCAGTGATACTCTGAATGCTGGTAAGCTTCATGCTGTCAGCGTCTTCCATTTCAGCTAAGTCACCGTCAGTTACAGCAGGAGCCTCGCTCTGAAACAGCCTGTCCATCATAAACTGCAGAAAACCATTCTCACCCGAGAGCTTAGTGCCCCGCACAGAGATGCCGGTTTCCTGAATATTATATACTGCATATCCGCTGCAGGCAGCAGATGCATTTGCCTTGATATTCTCGCCGGTGAGGCGCACCATTATATGATTTTCCCCCAGCCATTTCACGAGACTTTCGAATCTTGAATCAATCCTTAGGATATTGTGGTTAACATTTGCCTCATTATCGCAGACAAATGCCGTGCCGCGGGTAGGGCTCAGGAACATTCCTGATGAGATGCGCTCCAGCTCCTTCTCCGAGTTGTCCAATATCATGATTGGGTGTTCAGCGTCGGCAAATGTATGGTTAGACTGAAACAGTTCGTATGTCTTCTCGGCATTTACCGCTTCCTTTTTTTCACTATTAAAATCAAATACAGGCATTTTAAATCTCCTTTGATGTATATTCGTATTCCTTGACAATCCCTGCCAGCTGGACAGGGCAGTCAGCTGTAACCATGACGCCGTCGGCGGTATATTCCTCGGAAATAATATTAGCCTTGGAATGAAGCATATTAAGAAGGTCGCCGCGAGTATATGGAAGCAGAAGCGTCAGAGTTTGATTGTCCTTGTAGACTGACTTAACTATCAGGTCTGTGAGCTCTTCCAACCCTTCATTATTCTGCGCGGATATCCAGATCTCATCCTGCCTGATCTTAGGCAGAGCGGTTACATCCGGCAGCAGGTCAGCCTTGTTGTAGACATATATTTTCGGAATATTTTCGGCAGACAGCTCCCGCAGGGTATCCTCCGTGATCTTCTTCTGCTGGATATGATAAGGATCCGAAACGTCTAATATAACCAATATAAGGTCGGCGTTGATGGCCTCTTCCAGTGTCGAGCGGAAGGCCTTGATCAGGGCATGAGGCAGGTTCTCTATAAATCCTACGGTATCGGACAACAGAAAGTCGTGATTGCCTTCTACATTTATCTTCCTTATCGAGGTATCAAGTGTGGCGAAGAGCATATCCTTCTGAAATACCTGCTTTTCCTCATCAACGCCCCGTATTTCGAGGAGCTTATTCATGATGGTGGATTTGCCGGCATTAGTATAGCCCACTAGAGCTACCTGAGGCAGTTCGCCCTTGATGCGCCCCTGACGCTGCACGCTGCGGGTGCGGCTGATGGTATCCAGCTCCTTCTCCAGCTCGCTGATACGGTGCTTGATCTGACGTCTGTCCAGCTCCAGCTGCGTCTCGCCGATACCCTTGTTAGACATGCTGCCGGAGCCGCCGCCCTGACGTCCCAGGTGCTGCCACATACCGGTAAGACGGGGCAGCATATATTGAAGATATGCAGTCTCGACCTGCAGTCTGGCCTCCCGGGTCTTGGCTCTTCTTGAGAATATCTCCAGAATCAGCATGGTTCTGTCCCATACAGGGATGCCCACCTCGTTCTGGAGGTTTCTTAACTGGGCAGGGCTCAGATTGTCTTCAAATATGCAGTAGCTGGCCTCTGTCGCCTTAACGAATGTGATGAGCTCTTCGATCTTACCCTTTCCCAGATATGAGCCGGCCTCGGGATGAGCCAGCTTCTGGGTGAGAGAGTATGCGATCTCCATATCGCATGCCTCCACCAGGCTCTTCATCTCTTCCATGCTATGCTCGAAGTTCTCGCTGGTGGGAAGCTCCAGCCCCACCAGTATGACCTGAGGTTTTTCTAAAGTCTGATTATCTATATATTCCATTGTGAATCCTGTGAATACATGTAACTATTCAGAGCCATGCAAAACTGCTTTCTGCGAATGTGGTTCTGAATAGTTACGATTAATTGAATTTTTACCTAACTTCTATGTTTGTTGTGTACAATGTAGCATTACTATTACAAATTTCCGCAAATCTCACTTAGTTTATCACAACTGTAGTATCCTGACAGCTTGAATTTTGGATGCAAATGTAATTTTGACCATATAAATTTTGAATAACCTGCATTCTGGTTCGCAAATGTAATTTTGTCTCGATAGAGAAAATATACAATTGACATTTTGTCTCGATAGATACATAATTCTCACATGGATAAGATTACTTTTTTTCAGCATTATGATCAGATATCATCCTGTCCTATTTTCAAGGGCATGAACGAGGATGATATCGGTTCTATACTTTGGCAGGATTCGGCCAGAGTTGTTCATTTTAATGAGGGTCATCTCATTGATTCGCAGGCTCTATATATTGTTCTCGAAGGAAGCGTTCTCATTGAGAAGCAGGCATCCGACGGACGATTCGTAACTATGGGACGGGCGGAGCAGTCGGCGGCTATTAATGCAGCCACTGTATTTTTAAAAACGGCTCCCATGAGCCGGATGCTGGCTCTTTCTGACTGCAGTCTCCTTCTTGTGGAGAGAGACACCATTTACGACGCTGTTAAGGCTGGCGGAGCATTTGCCATTAACATGCTGGAATTTCTGGCAGGCAGAGTGTGCTTCTTGAATAAGAAGATAACTTCATTCGCAGGATATTCAGCTGCAGGAAGGCTCGAGATGTATCTGGAGGAGAACAACATAGACGGTGAGGTTACGCTTCCTATGAGCCTCAGCGCATTCGCGGAGTTTCTGGGCGTAGGCCGCGCATCATTGTACAGAACCCTGGATCAGATGCAGGAAGAAGGCAAGATAACGAGAAGCGGAAGAAGCATCTCGATTCTTAAATAGCACAAGAAAGGATGAAAACCAATGAAGAAAATTTTATCATTACTCACAGCTGTCATTTTATGTGCAGCACTGTGCCAGCCTGTACTGGCTGGCGAAGACGCAGCTGCAGCTCAGAATACCGAAACAGAGGTTACTGTAGCTGCAATGCAGGGACCAACCGGCATGGGCATGGCATATCTTAACAAAATGTCGGACGAGGGAACCTCGGAATACAAATATGACATTACCTATGCCAGCTCTCCTGACGAGATCACCGGCGAGCTGATCAGCGGCAATATCGATATCGCGGCCGTTCCTGTTAATCTGGCCAGCGTACTGTATAACAAGACAGAGGGTCAGATTCTTACTGCTGCAGTTAATACTCTCGGAGTTCTCTATATTGTAGAGAATGGTGACACGGTTAATTCCCTGGCAGATCTGGCTGGCAAGAAGGTAGTTGCATCTGGTAAGGGCAGCACACCGGAATATATTTTCAATTATTTGCTCGAAAAAAATGGCTTAACAGACCAGGTTGAAGTAGAATATGTAGCAGAACACGACGAGGCTGTAACAGCTCTGGCAAATGGCACGGCAGACATTATTCTGATTCCGGAACCTAAGGTAACAGCTGCATTAAGCCAGATTGAAGGCGCCCGCATTGCCGTTGATATTACAGAAGAGTGGAACAAGGTTTATGCAGATGATGATGCTGAAAATGCACCTCAGTTAGTTCAGGGCGTTATCGTAGTTCAGAAAGCATTTGCTGAGGAACATCCTGAGATTGTAGAAAGCTTCCTGAATGAATATGCCCAGTCAGTAGAGTATACTAATACCAACATGGAGGATGCGTCTGAGATTATCGCAAGCTACGGCATCGTGGCCAAGGCTGCTATCGCCCTGAAAG
>CAVARE010000026.1:0-35039 GCA_963591145.1 Anaerotignum sp.
GATAGAATCGCTGCGTCTACCCATCGTCACCTTCAAGTCCTCCTCCGTACTTTTGTGGATAAAAGGGTATAACACCCCTACCCATAAATTACCTTTACAGTGGTAGTATCGCAGAAAAAGCCTGTGTTTTCAAGCACTTTAAATTGCACTTTTGGCAACAACTACAAGATGCTTTTTCTTGTGACCCTACTGCTGTTCGGAACGTTTCTCCTGAATTTCCTTAATGGTTGTCTCACGACGGTTGAGAACCTCTTCACTCTTAGGCTTGATCTCGCCTGCCTTAGTAAGGGCTATCTTGGTCAGTGTAGGAGCGATGAGCTCATATATAAGAACTGCGAAGAGCGTCAGATTCCTTATAAGGGCTCCAGTGTCGCCTAGCATCTGTGCTGCCGTGAGGGACATTCCCAGGGATACGCCTTCCTGAGGCAACAGCGTGATTCCCAGATATTTCGTAACGGCAGGATCGCAGTGAGTGAATTTGGAACTGGTAAATGCGCCTAAGCATTTGCCGGCTGCACGGAATATAATATATACGATACCGATGAGGACAATGGTAATATCTGTGAATACGTCCAGCTTCAGCGCAGCGCCGCTTAATACGAAGAACAGGCAGTACAGCGGAGAGGTCCACTTGTCGGCGCGCTCCAGCATCTCTTCTGCGACCTCGCAGGTATTGCAGAATACAGTGCCCAGCATCATACATACCAGCAGCGGCGAGAATCCTATAGAGATGCTGCCGAAGTCGAATTCCATCATCGACAGGGCGACAGTAAGGATAACTGCGCTGACGATGAATACCATCCTGTGCTTGTTGGAGTTGAACCATTTCTCAACCACAGAGAGCAGGAGTCCCAGGACAGTGCCCAGGGCAAATGATGCGATGATCTCAATCAGCGGATTAACGATGATTGATACAGGATCCAGCGTGCCGCCTGCCACAGAGATGGCCTTGGCAACGCCCATGCAGATGGCAAATATAATAAGTCCTACGGCATCGTCCAGTGCTACTACAGGAAGCAGCATATTGGTAACGGGACCCTGCGCCTTGTACTGTCTTACAACCAGCAGCGTCGAGGCGGGAGCGGTTGCGGCAGCGATGGCTGACATAACGATGACCGTCGGTGTGTTTAATTTGTCAGGAATGATCAGATGCAGCAGGAATAACGTGATCATTACCATTATTGTCGCAACAACAGCCTGGAATACGCCGACTGTTACTGCCTGTTTGCCGATGGATTTAAGCTTAGGCAGCATGAACTCGCTGCCCAGGGCAAATGCTATAAATCCCAGCGCCAGGTTGGACAGCAGATCCAGGTTAGTTACTGCCTCTGAGGTGGTAAATCCCAGACCTTCAATGCCCAGCTGTCCCAGCACATAAGGACCTACCAGGATGCCGGCCAGCAGATATGCTGTTACATCCGGCATGTTAAATATCTTAGTTACACGCGTCATCAATAAGCCTGCAACAAGTGCAATGGCAATTGAGATAAATAAAGTCATGTTAATTCGCCTCTTTTATTAAAATTTATGTAATGCAGCCCGTACCATGCTGTATGCAGAGCGCGAGTTACATATAAAAATCCTGCCAGGCAGGATTCTTAGTTATCTTTTAGCTCTCTGAGCGATGATGTCGATCATTTCACCTACATTTTTCATCGTGGAGACCTCGTGCATCTTAAAGCGCATCTTAAATTCGCTCTCTACAGCGGAGATAAGAGAGATGTGCTCCAGGCTGTCCCAGTCCTCGATGTCATCAGCTGTTGTATTTCTGTCAACTCTGATAGAATCATCGTCGAATACATCCTGAAATACATAATTTAATCTCTGAATAATCTGTTTTTCGTTCATATTTTGTTACCTCACTTGTATATACTTATTTTGGTTCTGATATCCCGCCGTAGGCAGCTCCCATACGGTATTGCCTTCCTCGTCTTCTGATACCAGGGCAAATCCAAATGTTTTATAAAGTTCACGTACCATGCCGTTCTTCTTGGTAGGGTAGTAGTAGCCGCGGATAGTCTTGATGCCCTGATTTTGTGCCTCTGCCACGAGCTTATCCAGCATCGCCTGCTCCATGTCTCTCTTAAGCACACGGCAGCTCATAAGCCACAGATCAATATCCAGCACCTCACCGTTCTTATGTCCGATCACAACTGATACAACTCCATTATCGCCGAACTTGTCGATTAATTTGCCATAGAGACGGATGTAGTCAGGACTGTTCATGATGACATCCATCTCGTCAGCCGTATATCGTCTGGTAGTAAGATTAAACTGATTGCTCTTGTTCGTAAGCTGAGTGATGCGGGCGATATAGAGCGGCGTGAAGTCAGCTATCTCAGCCTCCATATTGAGGCTGGTCAGGTATTCGCCGTAGTCGGCAAATGCTGCCTGCGCCGCACTTCTCATGGCATTCTCGCGGTACATCTCATTACGCTTTAAATCATCAGCATTAAATGAGATCGTCTCGAAAAATCCGCTTCGGTCAATGGTGGTGATGTAATTCTCAACGCTGTCCATAATAGGTGCGATAACACCTGGCAGCTGAGCCTCTACGATGCCGCGCTCCGCCGGGTTGTCATCTACGAATACGATAGACTCAGGCAGAATATTGAGCTCAGCGGCGATCTGGGCGATATTGCGGTCCTTGTTCTCCCAGTTGGCCTTAATAACTACGAAGTCCTCCGGAGAGAGCGCACCCTCAGGATGTCTCAGACCGTCGAGGGCATTTTCCTCGTCATTTTTAGAGCAGACTGTCAGAAGAATGCCTAACGGCTTGATGCTCTTAATATATTGCTGAAATTCGTAATATGACTGCGATACGCCATTTTCCTGACCAATCTCGATGCCCGATACACCATCGTCACCTACCACGCCGCCCCACAGGGTATTGTCCAGATCCAGCGCCAGAGCCTTCTTATTACGGCCAAATACCGCCTTGATTATATTAGAAACCGAGAAGGCAAATGTCGGTATCGCATCGAAGCACATGCAGTATTTGTACATGTTCCAGTAGTATGGATTCGACCATTCCTTGAGACCATAATCAGCGCTTACATAATTAAGGTCGCTTATATGGAAGTTGTCATGGCTTGCAGCATAATCTGCAAATGCTGTATTAAGCCTTGAGATAAAGTTAGAACGGCCTCTGTAATCATAGCAGTCGCGATTGCCCATGAGCCTGTATAGTGGAAGTTCGAAATTATTCTGGATGATAGGGCAGTGAAACGTATTGCTCAGATTCTCCCAGACAGCGGTGAATCTGGCCACCTCAGCCTTTAATTTATCGTCAACAGTCTCCTCGCTGTCGGCCATCTCAGGCCACTGACGGATATTCCTGTTAGACGTATGAATAAATATAATATCAGGCTTAAATGCCAGAAATTCCTCAGACGGGAACAGGGCTTCCTGCTCATACTGGGCATATTCACATTCATAGAATTCCGGCGCTATGCCGTTATTAAGAAGAAATAATTCCATGATGCGGACAATGTCACTGGTGGTAGAACCTCCCAGAACAGCAATCCTCTTCGTGAAGCGATCCGTGCCGTCAGCCAGTAGCTGCTTCCTGATCGACTTCTTCTTGCTGATGATATATTGTGAATCGAACGGATATTGTAGTTCCTTCATTGCGTATTAGTCCTCCATTAACATCCTCGCAGTCAAGTGCGGCGCAGATGTAGGTTTGCTATGCGTGCCGTGAACCTCGGCGTAGCAGTCCCCTGCTCGAAAACGCCTTCGCTGATTGTTTTCTCGCAGGGGCTGCGCCGTCCCGGCACCGGCACATCTACATTATGATGCGCCGCATAATATGCATGTTATATTAAGATTCAGAATCAGCAGCTGCAGTGGTCTCATCCTCAACTGAAGTTTCAGTCTCAGTCTCATCAGCCGCTGTTGTGGTTTCTTCCTCGGTAGGCAATTCAGCCTCAGGGGCGTCATCTGAGATAACGGCATCCTGATAGTTGTATACGATGTCTTCCAGAAGCTCGGCTTCTGCACCTGCCAGCGAGAAGATATTATGCGTAAGCAGAATATCTGTAATGCCATTGTAATTAATGAAGTTAATCAGGTTAACCTCGAAATATCTCTGGTCGATAACGTAGATCTCCTGGAAGGATCCAGTGAGGAACGGCACCTCTGCATTGCCGTAGCTGTCCTTGATCACAAGGAGCTTTCTTCCATTATCAACAGATGTAGTGATCTTAACGATCTTATCGTCGCCGCCCAGGAATGTCAGATATGAATTATCCACATCCACATCGAAGAACAGACCGCCTGTCCAGCTGTAAGTGAATGTTCTGTCATAATAGTCCACCGTATAGTTGTGATACGGGATGTAATATACGAAATCCTCAGGATCGTTTAATATATTTGCACTCTCTGTATATGCATACATGGTGCCGACGTAGCCTTCATTTACGTATTCTGTATATTCGCTGAGGTCTGCAAATGGTACATCTGCCACGCTGGCAAATTCTCTTGCCGCATAATATGCGCCCAGCGGAGCCCAGTGATGGTCGGTTCTCAGATAGATAGCCTCTTCATTGTGGTTGTTAAGAATGTCGCAAATGTCTATGCAGGTGATGCCGTCGCTCATGGCTGCCATATGATCCTGCATTACGGCCTGCTGGTCTACCGAGTAGTCTGCATAGTTGGCCGGCAGATAGAACTGAGCCGCCGTCGGAACAGGCATGAAGTAGATATTAATATCATCACTTAATATAGAACGCATGTAATTAACCGTATCAGAGTAGAGTGATACGAATTCTCCGCCATACAGAGCCAGCGCTCTCCAGTGATTCTCCTGATTAACTACCAGGATACCATCTTCATATGAAGCATCGGCATTCTCGGCATGGAAGTCCTTGCTGTTGATAGTATCAGCGGTAGTCTCCTCCTCGGTGGTGGTTTCAACCTCGACAGCGGCCTCCGTGGCCTCTTCAGCAACGGTTGTCTCCTCAGTCGTAGAATTATTCCTGAGGGCAACATTACCGATGATCTCAGCCGTGCTTCCTGATGTGATACCGAACAGCGACTTGACATTATTGCCTGCATTCTTAAGGGCGTCACGTCCAGGAACGGTATCATCATAATATTCCGTTATTCCGCTGGTGAATTCTCCCGAGAAATAATTTGCAAATGAAAATGTCGGGAATGTTGCCAGTGATCGCTTCTCTACAGTAGATACGGTAGATCTCGGAACGACCAGCAGGAATATGGCGATAAGCAGTGCAAATGCGAAAAATACCAGCGCCATGCGGCGGGAAATTCTGTTTTCTACACGCTTTCTCTTCTGCTCACGAGTCAGTTTCTTCTTAACACGCGGCCTCTCACCCGCAGTACGATCAGCCGCCATGCGTTCAGCTGCGCCGGATGCCGCAGGCTGTTCAGTTATATGATTCTTGTTATTAGGTTCTCTAGTCATATGTAATTAAAATCTCCAGTACAGGAATGGATTGTTAGTTGCGTCAACGAGCAGCAGTGAGCATACGGCAAAAAGTGCCATGCAGCATACCATCTGCACGATCTTGTAGCGCTTGAAGGTTCTATTGCTTCTTACATTATTAAAATGATCAGTGATCTTCTGTCTGACAGGAATGCACAGGATAATAGCAGCGGCTATCAGGAAGATATTATTAATGAAAGAAGACCATGTAACAGCATCAGCAAATGGACTGCCATTTGTAATCATACTGATGCCGGTTATATTCAGGAAGAACTGACCTAACTGGCTGAAATCCTCGAAATAGAAGATACCGAATCCGATGAGGATAACCAGCTTGGTATAAATATGCTTCCACCATAATGGCCAGGACTTGATCTTTTTCTTGCCCAGCTTCTGTTCGAACAGGATGAAGAGTCCATAGTACAGACCCCAGAAGATGAAGTTCCAGGAAGCACCGTGCCACATACCTGTGCAGAACCATACCAGGAAGAGGCCGAAGTATTTGCGGCGCTTACCAAATATCGGAACATAGAGCAGGTAGTCGCGGAAGAATGAACCCAGTGAAATGTGCCATCTCTGCCAGAATTCGGCGATGGTCTGGCACATGAATGGATGAGTGAAGTTCTCATCAAAATGGAATCCGAATATGCGGCCCATGCCGATAGCCATATCAGAATATCCGCTGAAGTCGAAATATACATAGAGGCTGTATACGATGACCGTATACCAGGTGCCCAGAGTAGAGAGCCCCGTGATACCAGAGCCGAAGAAGTTGTCTACAATCGTCCAGAGATTATTGGCGATGAGAACCTTCTTGGTAAGACCTACTACGAAGCGGGTAATACCTTCGTACAGGTCAACGGATGTAGTCTTTCTGTTGTCAATCTCCTCTGCGATGACGCTGTAGCGGACGATAGGTCCTGCGATCAGCTGTGGGAAGAGTGACAGATACAGCAGGAACTTATGAAAATGCTTCTGCGGGGTAACCGTCTCCCAGTAACAGTCTACAACATATGATATAGCCTGGAATGTGAAGAAACTTATTCCTATAGGAAGAGTAATATTCGGGACTGGGATCGAGGCACCGAATATTCCATTCAGTGTTTCGACGAAGAAACCGGTATATTTGAAGACAAATAATAATCCCAAGTCAACCACCAGTGCGACGGCTACCAGGATCTTGCCAAATGTCTCCTCCCGATACTTATCTATACGCAGTCCCATAAACCAGTTAAAGGCTGCGCTGAACACCAGGAGTATAACCCAGATAGGTTCACCCCATGCGTAGAAGATCACTGAAAAAACAATTAAAATGATATTCTTCGTCTCAAGTTTCTTGGATAAGAAATATAGGATAAGGCATAGAGGTAAGAAAAAGAATAAGAAAAATAAATCCGCAAAAACCATATAGTAAAGTCCCTTTTAAATTTAATCGCGAACAATTATATTTTTTTATTACACACTGGTCAAGAGAAATAGGGCAAAAAAAGTCCCAGTTTTGAACTGGGACTCTTGTGATTTCTTTCACGTGATAGAAAATGCATTTTCTGCGAATTTTCCATCGCATTTATGAAATTGGCCGGTCAATTATTCTGCAGGATATTCCTCTCCAGGATAATTAGCATTCATCCAATCAACATAGCTGTCAGCACCGATTACCGGGCAGATGTCTGTGAATGGAGCAATGTATGGGCTGGCTGCTGCATAGATGTCATCCGGAATGCCATCCTGTGAACCCATGAAGCTGTCTGCTACAGCGATTGCTGCAACATAGTCACGGTATTCATCGAAGTGTGGATATACAGAAGCATCTAATCCGTCGTTGAGGCTCTCATCGAAGCCGGCTGGTGTATCACCAGCAGCATCAGCTGATTCCTCAGCAGCTGCAGTTTCTTCAGCTACTGCTGTGTCGGCTGCATCATTGGGGAAACACCTCAATGTTGCCTTCCCATGTTCCGCCTGCTGTTACATCAACAGCTTCGCCGTCAACATAAACTGTACCAACAATGCTTCCGCCTGCTTCTACTGTAAGAGAATCAAGTGCAGAATCATCTGTTACATACCATGTAGATGAAGCATCAATATTCAGAACTGAAAGTGAATCAGCACCATCATAGTACTTCTCTGTATCAAGGATCCAGTAGCATGACTCGTCAGCCTTGCAGTCATCTGACCACAGAGCATCCCATGCTTCCTTGTCGATTGTTACATAAGCGCCTTCCCATGTTGTATTCTCAAGAGAAACAACTGTATTACGCTGATAATCATAGTGATCAACATCACCCTGGATTTCTGAGTTAGAGATTGTGAGTTCAACACCCTTATCTGTCATATCATCTGTTGCAAGAGCGTAACGGCTCATTGAATCAGAGTTAAGAGCTGTAAGAAGAAGAACACCGCTTGTGCTTGTAGCTGTTACATCATCAAGAGTGATGATAGCGCCTGTTGACTTAACGAGGATGTTAGCACCCTTAATGAAATCAACATACTCGCCGAGAGCTGCGCCGTAATCTTCGCTCCAGTTAACTAATGTAGCATTTGCATCAAGTTCAGCTGTTGTAGAGATATCTGTTGACTTAAGGTCAAGAATTGCCTGGTAGTCTGAGCCGGCGCCTGAACCCATCATGTCAGGTGAGTGAAGCTGGAAGTCATTACGTCCTGCTTCAACCTTGCTGCGGCCGTTGTTCTCTGTATATGTTTCTGTAACTTCATAATCTTCTGGAAGGTATGCAAGAGCTTCATCTGTTGCATCCTCGCCTGCTGCCATATGGATCTCACCATTGTTAGAGATGATGGCACCAACTTCTGGGCTTGATAATACTGATGCATAGAACCAGTCAACGCATGATGTATCAGCGTATGTTCCGTATCCACCGTGTAATGTCTTGCCGATTGAGTCATAGCTGTAGAATGCAAATCCTGACTGAGCTGAGTCTGTTGACATAGCTGCCCAGCCTTCTGACTCTACATATGAACCATAATAATATGTCTTAGATGTACCAACTGACATGTTAGCACGTGCATAACCTGAGATAACAAGTGCTGCATTTGATGGAGGATCAGCGATATCTGCTGTATATCCGTTAGGATCGCCTGTCAGACCTGTCTGTACGATGTTAGAATTGATAACAACGAGTGTACCGTTCTGTTCGCAGTCTACTGTATAGTTACCATTGCGTCCGCCCTTACCATTTGTAGTAAAGTCGCAGTTAACAAGTGTAAGCATACCGCCTGTAACGCCTGCGCAGTAACCGCCGGCAGCGTCAGCATCAACTTCACCTGTTACATCAGCTACGATAGTACTGTTGCTGATGGTATACTCACCGCCGGTTACCTTGAAACCATTTGCTGTGAAATCACTGATATTAAGTGTGATTCCGTCAGCGCCTGTTTCTGTAACTTCACCTGTGAGTTCGAAGCCTTCTGCGTCTTCGTTAACTGTAAGACCGTCTTCAGAGATAGTATACAGAATAGGACCCTGAGCAGCACCCTCGCTCATAGACATTACTGTCTCGTCTCCGGCTGATTCTCCGCCTTCTGATTCTCCGCCTTCTGATCCGCCTTCACCTTCTGGCATAGCTGCTTCTTCTGCAGGAGCTGCGCCGTCAGCAGGAGCTGGTTCACCAGCATAAGCTGTGAGTCCCATAACCATGCACAGTGACATAGAAAGTGCTAAAAGTTTGAGAGATTTCTTCATGTGTTTTTCTCCTTTCATATATAACACAAAATACAACCTAGGCATTATAGCAGATAACATATTGCTTTGGAAGATGCTTTTTGAACAAAGTGCATAACTTTTATAAATAACATTTATAGATAAGCCGGCAAATGCCTGCCGCATTACTCAGCACCCAACACGAGTCGTGCCGGGTGCTGAGGCATAAGCTTATTTATTCGAATATTTTCTTCACATACTCCAGCTGATTTTCGATAGACTTAACCGACGGGCCGCCGGCACTTATACGCTTCTCGACACAATTTGTAAGGTCGATCGCTTCATATACATCCTCATCAAAAAGTTCCGAATACTGCTTATAGTCTTCAATCGGATATGTCTCTAATACAAGTCCTCTACTGATGCAATCATGAACGATCTTGCCTGAGATCTTATATGCGTCACGGAATGGAAGCCCCTTCCTTACGAGATAATCTGCCAGATCCGTCGCATTAATGAATCCCCTGCCAGCTGCATCCCTCATATTATCAGGGATTACGCTCATCGTTGATACCATTCCTTCAAATACATCCAGACACATCTTAACTGTATCAACTGCGTCGAATATCGCCTCCTTGTCCTCCTGCATATCCTTATTATATGCCAGCGGAAGACCCTTGAGTGTAGTCAGAAGAGCCATAAGGTCGCCATATACGCGGCCGGTCTTGCCTCTTACGAGCTCAGCCATATCAGAATTCTTCTTCTGTGGCATGATAGACGAACCAGTGGTAAATTCAGCCGACAGCTCCACAAACTTGAACTCCCAGCTGGACCATAGGATAATCTCCTCAGAAAATCTGGACAGATGCATCATAAGTACTGCGATTGTACTGAGCATCTCGACACAGAAATCTCTGTCGGACACGCCATCCATAGAATTAAGCGTGATAGAATCAAAGCCCAGCAACTGAGCCTCCATATTTCTGTCAGTATCATATGTGGTACCTGCCAGCGCACAGCTTCCTATAGGAGATACATTCATACGCTTGATGCAATCCTCCATTCGGGAGATATCTCTTGTCAGCATCATCGCATATGCCAGCAAGTGATGGGCAAATGTAACCGGCTGCGCTCTCTGAAGATGAGTATATCCCGGCATAATCGTAGTTTTGTTATCTGCTGCCAATGCCGCGATGGAATTGCCCAGCTTCTTTATCTTATCAATAATTAAGTTAGCCTCGTCACGCAAATACATACGAAGATCCAGCGCTACCTGGTCATTTCTTGATCTTGCAGTATGGAGCTTCTTACCGGCATCTCCGATTCTCTCGGTCAACACCTGCTCAACAAACATGTGAATGTCTTCTGCTGCCAGATCGATCTGAAGGCTACCCGACTTAAGATCGTTTAAAATTCCCTGAAGGCCGTCAATTATTTTATCCGCATCTTCTTTTGCAATAATATCTCTGGCCGACAGCATCGCTGCATGCGCCATGCTACCTTTTATATCCTGCTCATACATTCTGCTGTCAAATGAAATCGAGGAATTAAAATCATCTGCTATCTTACTTGTCTCTCCGGATGTAAGTCCGGCCCACATTTTTGCCATAATATATTTCTCCGTTCGATATTTTTTTGAATCTGGTCGTTTTGAAAGGTATCTTTCGCAAATGCCGACTATTTTATGAGTTACTGCATAACACACATGCTCTCATCAATCCATTCTTGAACTACAGTAGCATTGATTTTTATTGCCTGTGCAATCTTGTCAACAGATAATCCCATTTCTGCCAATGAAAGGGCAGTTTCTCTGGCTTTTCTCAATTCGCCACTTTCAATACCTTCGCTATAAATTTGTTCCATCTCTCGGCACATAAACTCAACCCCTTTCTGTGTTTCCTTCAACTCGTGCACACGATCTGCAAGTACCTTGCTGTGCATATCAGCCGCATCTTTACAATGAAGATCATGCATAAGCCTGCCTAATTCGGTATCCTCCTGTTTCTTGGAATTTACATAGATAATATGAGTCCCGTCATTAAAATTCTCACTGATTTCTTCAATTTGCCTGCTTATGTGATAGATAGGAAGTCCATATCCGAGGATATCATCCCTAGTAATAAAAATCACATAGCTTTCAGGAAGTTCATCGAAATCCTGGCCAGAATTAAGGGTATTCATATCCATCAAGCCGCTGTGATATCGGGCTCTTTTTGGAGATGCTCCCTCATTTGCCTGCTGGATTTCTACATTCATCTGCTTGCCTTCAGAGTCTCTTACAACGCAATCCAGTACTGCAGAACGTCCTTGCAAATTTTTGTAATCCTTCTGTAGAACCTGATCAATGACTTTTAGGTCTTTTTTATTCATAATTACCTGCAGAATATACTCTGTGCATTCTAATTTCTTTAATACATTTCTCATGAACATATCGCTCATGATTGTAAGATCTTGTAAGATACGCTTGTATCTCTCGTAGCGTGCTTCCAATCCTGCTATTTCCACGTTTTCCCCCTTTATCACGTCATTTTAGTCACTACTCACCATTTTCAGAATTGATTTTAAAATATTGCCTGTCTCAAATCCATCTTAACATCATAATTTGTTTTTCTCAATATACCAATTAGTCACAGGCAGCTTATATGGCATACGTAAATCCTAAAACTTTATAAAACTACTGGATAGTTGAAAAAAGCTCTTGATTTAGCGTGATAAAGTGCTATCATACTAAAGACAAGAGCTTTTTGTTTTTTACGATGACATATATTATCAGGAGGGAATTATGCAGAGTTTTCATTCGGAGTCAATGGAACGTTTATTCAAGGCGATTACCATGCTGCAGACTGAGGAGGAATGTTCGGCATTTTTTGAAGATTTATGTACCATAATGGAGCTGCAGGACATGGCTCAGAGGCTGGACGCAGCAGTGATGCTGAAGAAGGGATTTAACTATCAGACCATATCTAAGGAGATAGGGATCAGCACGGCGACCATCAGCAGGGTCAGCAAATGCATCAATTATGGGAGCGGCGGATACAATATCGTACTGGAGCGGATCATGAAGGACGAGAGTTCTGATAATGCCGGGACAGATACGAAGGAATGATATAAAACAGCGGAGAATACAGATGGATTTTAATTATGATGTATTAGACGAGTCGGAGAAGATAATATTTGCACTCAGATCATTATATCGCGAGTATGGCTACGAGAGATATCGTATGGGTAAGTTCGAGGAATATGATCTGTATAGTAAGAATAAGGACTTTCTGATCTCGGATGCGATCATTACATTTACAGATACGAACGGCAAATTGATGGCGCTTAAGCCTGACGTGACCTTATCAATCGTTAAGAACAATAAGGACAAGCCGTCAGAGATACAGAAGCTCTATTATAATGAAAATGTTTACAGAGTATCTAAGGGCAGCAATTCCTTCAAGGAGATCATGCAGACGGGGCTGGAATGCTTCGGCGCGGTGGACAATAAGTGCATCAGCGAGGTGCTGGTATTGGCAGCCCGGAGTCTGGCAGCGGTAAGCGAGAATTATATATTAGAGATCTCGGATCTTGAGATTTTGTCGGCATTTATTGGAGATGTTCCTGCAGACGAGCAGATAAAGCAGGCTATCTTGAAATGCTTCGGCGAGAAGAACCCTCATGGCATAGCACGCATTTGCAACGAAAATGATATAGACCAGAAGTATGCGGACAGGCTGAAGGAATTAATGATGCTGTATGGAAATCCGGATAATGTGATACCAGAGCTTAAGAAGCTCTGTGAGGGCAAGGGCCTGGAAGCCGAGATCGATAAGCTGGTCGAGGTTATATCAGTGCTTAAGGATTCACCGGCGCAGGGCAAGATTATCATCGATTTCTCGGCAGTTTCGGATATGAATTATTATAACGGCATCATCTTCAGAGGCTTTATCGCAGGCGTTCCGGACGGTGTGCTGTCAGGCGGACAGTATGATAAGCTCATGAGGAAGATGGGACGAAGATCGGGCGCCATAGGATTTGCAGTATATCTTGATAAGCTGCAGCAATTAAGAAGATAGGAGCGAACGCCGGTGGATAATATGTTAAATGTAGCTCTTCCTAAGGGAAGGCTGGGTGAAAAGGTATATAAAATATTTGAGCAGGCGGGATTTCCGTGCCCATCGATACTCGAAAACAGCCGCAAGCTCATATTTGAAAATAAAGAAGCAGGGGTCAGATATTTCTGGGCCAAGCCGTCGGACGTGGCCATATATGTAGAAAGAGGCGCGGCTGACATAGGTGTGGCAGGCAAGGACATTCTCCTGGAATACGAGCCGGAGATATATGAGCTCCTGGATCTTAACATGGGCAAATGCAGAATGTGCGTAGCGGCTAAGAAGGATTTTAAGGATGACCTTAATTATACCCTCAAGGTGGCCACTAAGTTCTCCAACATCGCCCGCAATTATTACGCATCGGTAGGCAGGGATATTGATATCATTCATTTGAACGGTTCAATCGAGATCGCTCCGATATTAGGCCTGTCGGATGTAATTGTCGATATAGTCGAGACTGGAACGACGCTGAAGGAGAATAATCTCGAGGTCATTGAGACCATCGTACCCATCAGCGCCCGCCTGATTGCCAATAAAGCAAGCTTTAAATTCAAACAAAACCAGATAGAAAAGATCGTGCGGGAGATGTCTGCACAGACGGAGGCATAAATGATCAAGATAATGAGATATGGCCAGGTGCCTAACAGCGAGATATTCGCCAGAGTTATGCCAGGGGCAAATGTCGAGGATATAGTTGCAGATATTATCGCAAATGTCCGTGCAAATGGCGACAAGGCACTCTATGAGTATACAGAAAAATTCGACAAGGCACACCTTACCAGCCTTAAGGTAACTGATGAAGAAATAGATGAGGCACTTAAGAGCATTGACCCTGAATTTATGCGTATATTAAACAGGGCAGCGGCTAATATAAGAAAGTTTCACAGCCGTCAGGTGAGAAACAGCTTCATTATCAATGATGAGCCTGGCATTGTGATGGGTCAGAAGATCATTCCGGTTGACAGAGCGGGGCTCTATGTACCGGGCGGCACGGCGGCTTATCCGTCAACAGTATTGATGGATTCAATCCCAGCCAAGATCGCCGGTGTTAAGGAGGTTATGATCGTAACTCCACCGCTTCCTGACGGCCGTGTTAATCCTGTCATCCTGGCAGCAGCTCATGTGGCTGGCGTAGACAGCATCTATAAGGTAGGCGGCGCGCAGGCTATAGCGGCTCTGGCATATGGCACCGAGAGCATCCCTAAGGTTGATAAGATCGTAGGTCCCGGCAATGCATTTGTGGCAGAAGCCAAGAAGCAGGTATATGGCAAGGTTTCCATCGATATGATTGCGGGACCTAGCGAGATCCTGATCGTATCTGATGATAAGACTCCGGCTCGTCACGTGGCAGCAGATCTTCTGTCCCAGGCAGAGCATGATAAGCTGGCCAGCGCAGTGCTGGTTACTGACTCAGAAGAATTCGCAGTTAAGGTTCAGGCAGAGCTTGAACGTCAGATCCCGCTCCTGGACAGAAGCGAGATCGCCAGAGCATCAATTGACAATAATGGCAAGATTATTGTTGCGGATAATCTGATGGCAGCGATTGATATAGCAAATGAGATCGCACCTGAGCACCTGGAGCTGTGTGTGGATGAGCCATTTGCATATCTTGACAGCATAAGACATGCAGGTTCTATATTCATGGGAAGGAACTGCCCTGAGGCGCTGGGCGATTACATGGCAGGACCTAATCATACGCTTCCGACCAGCGGGACTGCAAGATTTTCCAGCCCCCTGTCGGTGGATGATTTCGTCAAGAAGACTCAATATACGTATTTTACCAAGGACGCGCTGTCGGAACTGGCTGAGGATATAGCATATTTTGCCAGACAGGAAGGCCTCACTGGCCATGCCAAGAGTGCGGTTATAAGGCTTGAAGATCAATAAATATGTAACCTGCGTCATCACGGCGCTGACGGAACGTTTTAAGTGATAATCATGGGGAAGAATAATATGAGCAAATATTTAAGCAATAAATATTCTATGTTGGAGCCATATACTCCGGGTGAGCAGCCTAAGGATATGAAATATGTTAAGTTAAATACAAATGAATCGCCATTTGCGCCGTCAGAGCTGGCTCAGGAGAAGGCAGCTGAGGCTCTTAAGAGGCTGCAGCTGTATTCTGATCCAGACTGCACAGAGCTGGTTAGGGTGATCTCTGAGGCCTATGGCATAGAAAAGGATGAGGCCTTATTTACAAATGGTTCGGACGAGGCCCTGAATTTTGCATTTATGGCTTATTGCGATAATAAGCATATGGCAGCGTTTCCTGATATTACTTATGGCTTCTATCCGGTATTTGCCCAGATCAATAATATACCTTATGTGGAGATACCGCTGAAGGAAGATTTTTCCATTGATATCAATGACTATATCGGCCTTAATAAGACCATATTTATTGCCAATCCCAACGCGCCGACAGGCATGGCTTTAAGCCTGGCTGAGATAGAGCAAATCATACAGTCGAACCCTGATAATGTTGTGGTAATTGATGAGGCTTATGTAGACTTCGGCGCAGACAGCTGTGTGCCGCTGATTCATAAATATAATAATCTTCTGGTGACTCAGACCTTTTCCAAGTCCAGGTCAATGGCAGGCGCGAGATTAGGATTTGCCATGGGCTGTAAGGAGCTGATCGCTGACTTAAATGCCATCAAATATTCCACTAATCCATATAATGTGAACAGCATGACGATGGCAGCAGGCGTGGGGGCTCTTACGGACGACGCATATATGAAGGCTAATTGTAAGACGATAGAGGAAAATAGGAGATATACAGAGGATGCGCTTAAGGAGCTGGGATTTGAGATGACAGACTCCATGGCCAATTTTATATTTGCCCGTCATCCTGGTATATCAGGAGAACGTCTCTATCTGGAGCTTAAAGCAAGGGGCGTGCTGATAAGGCATTTTTCTAAGGAACGTATATGCGAATATAACCGTATTACTATAGGAACCAGAGAGCAGATGGATGTGCTGCTCAGCAATATAAAGGAAATATTAGGCGGTAAATGATATGAGAAACGCACAGATAAACAGAAAAACCACGGAGACAGATATCTCATTAAGCCTGGAGCTGGACGGCACAGGCAGATATGATATTGATACGGGCTGCGGATTTTTTAATCATATGTTGGAGCTCTTCACGAGGCATGGAAGGTTTGATATCACTCTTAAATGTACTGGCGATACATATGTTGATGATCATCATACGGTTGAAGACATAGGAATCGCGCTGGGACAGGCATTTTCTGCAGCTCTCGGCGAGAAGAGGGGCATTAAGCGCTACGGACAGTGTATCCTGCCGATGGATGAGTCATTGATTCTTACAGCAGTGGATATATCAGGACGGGGCATGCTGGGATTTGACCTGAGCATCCCGACTCAGAAGGTAGGAACCTTTGATACGGAGCTGGTGCAGGAATTCTGGATCGCATTTGCCAGAAATGCAGGATGCACGCTTCACATTAAACAGCTGGCAGGAACCAATTCTCATCATATTATAGAGGGAGCATTTAAGTCGGCGGCCAGAAGTCTTAGAGATGCAGTGAGCATCGATCAGGCAGCACCTGATTCTATTCCTTCCACGAAGGGACTGCTGTAAAAGAGGAGTTACTCAGGATAGTTATGATTGCAATAATTGATTACGGTGTAGGTAATTTATTTTCATTAAAAAGTTCATTTGGCGCCATCGGCCATGAGGCAGTTATCACGTCGGACGAGAGCGTAATAGCAGAGGCGGATAAGATCATTTTGCCGGGTGTCGGTGCATTTGCAGATGCGGCGATGAAGCTTAAGGACAGTAAGATGGCAGATGTGGTAGTAAGAGAGGCAGAAAATGGCAAGCCCCTCATGGGCATATGCCTGGGGATGCAGCTGCTGTTCGAGAAAAGCTACGAATATGGCGAGCATGAGGGTCTGGGTCTTATTAAGGGAAATGTACGTCCCATTGCGGATGTGATCGAGCCTGGACTTAAGATTCCTCATATCGGCTGGAATCCGCTGATTTTCAGGAAGCCATCGCCCATATTCAAATATATAAATGAGGGTGACTGCGTATATTTCGTGCATTCATATTATGCGGCAGATTGCGATGAGAACGTTATCGCCGAGGCAGAATACAGTGTAAATCTTACGGCAGCAGTGGCTAGGGACAATATCTACGGCTGCCAGTTCCACCCTGAGAAGAGCGGTGAGGTAGGACTTAAGATACTGAAGGCATTCTGCGAACTGTAAACCTAAATATGCCGCGCTGTGAACCTCGGCGTAGCAGCCACTGTTCGAAAACGCCTTCGCTAATGTGCTATAAAAGTCCCGGACAGCGGCTGTACAGGTGAGCGAACTTGTTCGTGCAACTGTGCAGCCATTGGACGGGCTAGCCTGCATGAGCATGTAGAGCGGTAGCTCGGAATGCGAAGTCAGGCTCAGCTGCGAGAGTGCAGTAAGCACGTAGCAGCTGACTTTTAAGCAGTGGCTGCGCCGTCCCAGCGCGGCGCATTTTGACAGCATGTACGATGGTTGAATTTCATAAGGAGAGAAGATGTTAATATTTCCAGCTATAGATTTGGTGAAGGGTCAGGCGGTGCGCCTCTTCAAGGGTGACTATGAGCAGATGACTGTATATAGTGATAAGCCTTGGGAGATTGCGGAGGATTTCGTAAGATGCGGAGCGCCGCATATTCATATTGTAGATCTCGAGGGTGCGAAGGATGGCGGAACGCCTAATTTCCAGACTGTTAAGAAAATCAAGGATACAAGCGGTGCCTTCTGCGAGATAGGCGGCGGCATCAGAACCATGGAAGTCGTAGACAAATACATTACAGCCGGCCTTGATAGGGTAATCCTGGGCACAGCCGCTGTGCAGGATGAAGCATTTGTTAAGAAGTCTGTAGAAAAATATGGCGATAAGATAGCAGTAGGCGTCGATATCAAGGATGGCAAGGTGGCAATCAAGGGTTGGCTGGAGAAGTCAGAATACGATGCATTTGAATTCTGTGAGAAGATGCAGAGCATAGGCGTTAAGACGCTGATATGCACGGATATTTCCAAGGATGGAGCGATGCAGGGCACCAATAGGCAGCTGTATAAGGAGCTGTCGGAGAGATTTGCCATGAATATTACAGCATCAGGCGGAGTATCTTCCATAGAGGATGTGAAATACTTAAATGAGTTAGGCATTTACGCGGCGATAATCGGCAAGGCATATTATACCGGCGCGATAGACCTGAAGGAAGCTGCGCAGATGGTTGGCGCATAAATGCGGCTTAACGTTAATTTTGTTAACAGAGGATTGAAAATAATGATAACTAAGAGAATCATACCTTGTCTTGATGTAAGAGACGGACGGGTTGTTAAGGGTAAGAATTTCCTGGGGCTTCAGGATGTAGACTCGCCGGTGGAGCTGGCCAGGTTCTATAGCGCAGCCGGCGCGGATGAGCTGGTCTTCTATGACATTACGGCATCGGCAGAAGGCAGAGGAATATTTACAGATATCTTATGCGAGACTGCCAGACAGGTATTTATTCCGCTTACGGTAGGCGGCGGCATCAATTCTGTGGCAGATTTTGACAGGGTGCTTAAGTGCGGTGCGGACAAGGTCAGCGTTAATTCGGGTGCTATCAGAAATCCTTCCCTCATAGGCGAGGCGGCCAGACTCTACGGAGATCAGTGCGTGGTGCTGTCGGTTGATGTTAAGAGAGTAGATGGTACGTTCCGGGTATTTGCCCGGGGCGGCAGGGACAATACCGGCATGGAAGCCATTGAGTGGATTAAGCGCTGCGTAGGTGAGGGTGCCGGCGAGGTGGTTGTTAATTCTATAGACACTGACGGCGTTAAGCAGGGATTTGACCTGGAGATGCTGAGAGCAGTATGCGACGCGGTATCGGTTCCGGTCATAGCATCAGGCGGCGCCGGCTGCATAGAGGATTTCATTACATTATTCAAGGAGATTTCTAATGTGGATGCGGGGCTTGCGGCCTCTATCTTCCACTTCGGTGAGGTGGATATAAGAGATCTTAAGAAGGAGATGGCTGCAAATGGCATCTCAGCAAGGATTGTATAGGCGAGGCCTACAAACAGTTGTGCCGATGCAGCTGAAACTGGATTTTAGTATGCAGCTGTGACCAAGACGTGGTGAGAGGAAAATTTATGACAAATATTAATGAACTTAAATTTGACGACAGAGGATTGATACCTGCGATTGTAGTGGATGCTGACACGAAGCAGGTGCTGACCCTGGCATATATGAACGAGGAGAGCCTTAAGATATCCCTGGAAAGGAAGCTTACATGCTTCTGGAGCAGATCAAGACAGGAGCTGTGGCTTAAAGGAGAAACTAGCGGCAACTATCAGCATATCGTGTCCATAGTTGCTGACTGCGATAAGGATGCTCTGGTGGTGGAGGTTCATCCTGACGGGCCTGCATGCCATATGGGTACCACATCATGCTTTACAAATCTGGTATGGGAGGCTACAATTTAACCCGCTGATCATAAAAATACTGCGATGTCTGCATGCAGCGCTGGCATGAGATACGAAGTGGCAGCCGCTGATACGACGTGAAGCTGCACTTCGCAGCTTGAATTAAGCGATGGCTATGCAATCTGGCTTATGGCAGGGAGAATAGATGGAAAATATTAAGAAAAATAAAATTAAAAAAGAAGTTGATTTTACTAAGGGACCTATATTAGGCCCCCTTTTAAAATTTGCAATGCCGGTACTTCTGGCATTGTTTCTGCAGGCACTCTATGGCGCAGTTGACCTTCTGATAGTCGGACAATTCGGTACAACCGATAATGTATCGTCTGTATCAATGGGCAGCCAGATCATCACAGCCTTTACCCAGATCGTCGCAGGTCTGGCCACAGGCGTAACGGTTCTTATAGGCCAGCTGCTGGGCAAGAAGGATGGCAAGAAAGCCGGTGATGCAGTGGGCACGGCCATTTATACATTTGCAGTGGTTGCGATAGTATTTACGGCGATATTAATGATATTTGCCGACTCATTGCTGGCATTATTTAATACACCTGAGGCCGCCATGGAGCAGGGTGCCTCGTATATCAGGATCTGCGCCGGCGGCATGATATTTATTGTAGCCTACAACCTGATAGGCAGTGTATTCAGAGGCATCGGCGATTCGACGACTCCGCTTATTACTGTAGCTATCGCTTGTGTGGCAAATATCGGCGGCGACCTTCTGCTGGTTGGTGTATTTGACATGAAGGCAGCAGGTGCGGCTATTGCGACGGTATTTGCCCAGGCAATAAGCGTCGTGCTGTCGCTGGTTTTGATCAAGAGAAAGACACTGCCGTTCCATCTGGACAGATCCAGCATGAAGTTCCAGATGAGCCTGGCGCTTCATATATTGAAGCTGGGTATTCCTCTGGCGCTGCAGGAGATCGTTATCAGTCTGTCGTTCCTTATTGTTGCCAGTGTTGTTAATAAACTGGGTGTTGTGGCATCCGCATCTGCAGGAGTTGCCGGCAAATTGATAACATTTATTATGCTTCTTCCTAGTGCATACGCGCAGGCAATGTCAGCATTTGTTGCTCATAATATGGGCGCCGGCCAGTTAGACAGAGCTAAGAAGGCACTCATTCACGGTATATGGACGTCACTGGTATTTGCAACGATCATGTTCTACTTCTCGTTCATCCATGGAACATGGCTTACTGGAATATTCACAACCGAGCAGGAGGTTATGGAGGGCGCAGCCGAATATCTGAAGGCATATGCCATTGATACCTTCCTTACATCGTTCCTGTTCTGCTTCGTAGGCTTCTTCAATGGCTGCGGCAAGACTACGATAACCATGATCCAGGGCATGATAGGTGTAGCGGTCAGAATCCCGGCCGCCATCATCATCGGCAATCTTTCGATAGCGTCACTGTTTACGATTCCACTGTCGGCGCCGATTTCGACAGTAGTACAGATCACATTCTGTATGATCTGCTTCGTGAGCATCTATCGAAAGCTCAAGGTTCAGATGGGTGAAAATGCTACAGCGGCCAGCGAGTGGATACAGTAGATGGATTTGTGCGATGAGATTAATGATACAGAATGCAAGTTTATGATTGTGCCAAGACGGCGCATGTCGCTGTGAGAAATCAATCAGCGTAGGCGATTTCGAACAGCGACTGCAGCCGAGGTTCACGGCACACGGGATAAACACTAATTTATGACGAAATAACGCGTCTGAAAAAATCGAACTTGATTTTGTAAGCAAAATCATGTAGATTATCTTCCTGTGAGTAATTCGGAGAAGTACCCAAGTTGGCCGAAGGGGCTCCCCTGGAAAGGGAGTAGGTTGTTAATAGCGGCGCGAGGGTTCGAATCCCTCCTTCTCCGCTTAGGGCAGTTCTCAGATGAGAGCTGCCCTTTTCGTTTTATGAAGGATTGCGAGAGCACGCAGTGCGGAGCAATCCGTGTTTAAAATAATAACGATGAAAGGCCTGCCTATGAAAATTAATGATAATATCGACATTTCTAATATATTAACTACCGACCTGCATATGCATACCACATACTGCGATGGCCATAACTCACCCGAGGAGATGGTTATTTTTGCTATCTCAAAAGGTCTGGAGTGCATCGGATTTTCAGGACACAGCTATGTGCCATTTGACGAGGCCTGCGGCATGAATGCTGCAAATGAGAAGGACTATAGGCTTGAGATTTCACGTCTTCAGGAAAAATATCAGGGCAGGATTAAGATCTATTGCGGCATTGAACAGGATTATTGCTCTGAGCCGGCCGTTGGATATGATTACATAATTGGGTCAGTACATTACATCGAGACGCTAGCAGGGTTTATTGCAGTAGATGACACTCCGGAGATTTTTAAAGACATGGTACAGCGATATTTCGGCGGTGATTATTATGCGGCGACGGAGAGATATTTTGAAACTGTGTCTGACGTAGTCTGCAGGACCCATGCTGATATAATCGGGCATTTTGATTTAATCTCCAAGTTTAATGAGAAGGAGCATCTGTTCGATGAACACGACGCCAGATATGTGGCAGCCTGGAAGAAGGCTGCTGACAGATTACTCGCGGCAAATAAAATATTTGAGATAAATACGGGGGCAATATCAAGGGGCTGGCGTACGATTCCGTACCCTGCGCCGGAGATTTACCGGTATATCAAGGCAAATGGCGGCAGATTTATATTATCCAGCGATAGTCATTCTGGTGAAAATGTTGCATTTGAATTCAATGATTTTATAGATTTAGTCTAAAAAATGCATTTTACATAAAAAAAGTACACATATAAACTTGTTTGATATAATAAATTGGATTATTATTTAAAAATATTTACAACAGAGACAAACATTAAAGAGGGGTAGAAAAGTGTTAAAGTATGTCATTAAAAGGATTATTCTGGCGATAGTTACAGTTCTTCTGATCTGTATTATCACATTCTTCCTCATGAACGCTGTTCCTGGAGGCCCGTTCAACAGAGAAAAGGCTCTGTCAGAGGCTACGATTCAGGCGCTCAATGAGCGTTACAATTTGGACAAACCTATATTGGTTCAGTTCGGTCTGTATATGAAGAACCTAGTTCAGGGCGATTTCGGCGTCAGTCTGAAGAATGGACGTGAGATCACGGATATCATCGGGGAGTCGTTCCCTATTTCGTGTAAGATCGGCCTTATGGCCATCGCCATAGCATTGTTCTTCGGAACAATATTTGGCAGCATCGCTGCGCTTATGAGGAACCGATGGCCCGATAGGGTGATCATATTCTTGTCGACGCTGTTTACTGCAGTGCCGAGCTTTATTCTGGCGACGCTTCTGTTATTGATTTTCTCAATAAAATTAGGATGGGTTCCCGTGTGGAATGCCAATGATACGAATTACGTCTTGCCTGTTATAGCCCTGTGCGCGTATCCTATGGCTTATACCACGAGACTGGCCAAGACCAGCATGCTGGACGCGCTGTCACAGGATTATATCCGTACCGCGAGAGCTAAGGGTGTAGCCAAGGGCAAGATCATATTCAAGCATGCGCTCAGGAATTCACTTCTTCCTATTATCACATATGCAGGTCCTCAGATCGCATATATCATCACAGGCTCAATGGTCGTTGAGACGGTATTTACCATCGGCGGCATCGGAAGCAAATTCGTTAGTGCCATCAACAACAGAGACTATACCATGATCATGGCTACAACCATTTTCCTGGCTGTATTGATGGTTGTTGCGAACCTGATCTGCGACTTACTCTATAAGGTTGTAGACCCACGTATCAAGTATGAATAGGAGGAAGAAGACTTATGTTACAGTATGATGATAGCGGAATGCCGAAGAAGTCTCCTTTCAGTTTGCAGCTGAATCTGCAGAAATTCAATAAGGCTACCGAGGACGAGAAGAAACAGCAGGATGTAATGAGCGAGAGCACGACATTCTTCAAGGACAGTATGAGACGTCTCTTGAAGAATAAGCTGGCAGTTGCTAGCATGATAGTCCTGATCTTTATTATTGGCGTTATTATTGTAGCTCCGGCTATCGTACCTTACGGATATGCAGAGATACTCTCTGTTGACGGCAAACGTGACAAGGGTGCTAAAAATCTCGCGCCATTTACATACAGCAAGAATGAGCAGGCATATATCGATGCAGGCGGAACGAGATTCCCGCACATTTTCGGAACTGATGAGCAGTGCCGTGATTATTTTATCCGTGTTGTATACGGAACCAGAGTATCACTGGTGGTTGGATTTTTCGCCAGTATCATAGTTCTTATTATAGGAATGATTTACGGAAGTATCGCAGGATATACGGGTGGGCGAACCGATATGATCATGATGCGAATAGTGGATATCATATATTCGCTGCCGGACATGTTGGTCATAATATTGCTGTCCGTAGTTCTTAATACGGTATTGGTATTCCCGGCAGGCTCATTATTGGACAAGCTGGGAACGAATATGATATCGCTGTTTATAGTATTTGGCTGTCTGTATTGGGTCGGCATGGCCAGACTTATCCGTGCGGAGATTCTCTCTATTAAGGAAAACGAATATGTTCTCGCCGCCAAATCAATCGGTGCCAAGAAGGGCTTCATTATTAAGAGGCACATCCTTCCGAACTGCCTGTCGGTTATTATTATTTCAACAGCACTTCAGATTCCTTCGGCGATATTTACCGAGAGCTATCTCTCCTTCGTAGGCCTGGGCGTTCAGGCACCTATGCCTTCACTGGGTTCACTGGCAAATGCAGCCCGTGAAGGTCTGCAGAGTTACCCATACAAGCTAGTATTCCCTGCGATTGTAATCTGTCTTATAGTTCTTAGTCTGAATCTGCTGGGCGATGGTCTTCGTGACGCATTCGACCCTAAGTTAAAGAGGTGATAGCATGAGTGATGTTTTATTAAGTGTAAGGAATCTGCATACATCATTCAGAACTGACTCTGGTGAGGTTCAGGCTGTAAATGGAATCTCATTTGATGTAGACAGAGGTGAGGTGCTCGGCATCGTAGGTGAGTCGGGCTCAGGCAAATCAGTATCCGCATATTCTATCATGCAGATACTGGCCAATAACGGATATATTAAGAGCGGTGAAGTCCTATATAAGGGACAGGATATTACAAAATGGTCAGAGAAGCAGATGACTCAGTTCAGAGGCAAATGCTGCTCCATCATTTTTCAGGATCCTATGACCTCCCTGAATCCGGTATTTACTATAGGAAATCAGTTAACAGAGGCTATTAAGCTTCATACAGATAAAAAGGGTGATGAGGCTAAGGCAAGAGCCCGTGAGCTCCTTGAACTCGTAGGAATCACAGACCCGGCTAAGCGTCTCAAGCAATATCCATTCGAGCATTCTGGCGGTATGAGACAGCGTGTTATGATAGCGATGGCTCTGGCATGTGAGCCGGATATCCTGATTGCAGATGAGCCGACCACGGCTCTGGATGTTACGATTCAGGCGCAGATCCTCGAACTGATGCAGGATCTTCAGAAGAAGCTGGGCATGGCCATTATCATGGTAACCCATGACCTGGGAGTTATCGCAGACATGTGCGACAGCATCATAGTTATGTATGGCGGACGCATTTGCGAGAGAGGCACAGCGGACGAGATATTCTATAATCCTAAGCATGAATATACGAAGGGTCTGCTGCGTTCGATACCGAGCATCAACAATATGAAGAAGAAGCTGATACCGATCGCAGGATCACCTATCAATATGCTGAATATGCCGAAGGGATGTGCATTTTCTGCCAGATGCGATGAATGCATGAAGATCTGTATAGAGGCTCAGCCGGATGAGATCAAGATTAATGACGAACACAGGGCAGCCTGCTGGATGAATGTTAAGGCTATGACAGAAGAAGGCAGATTACCTGAGGAATATGAAGGCAATGTGCCTGAGATATTGAGACTGCAGGAAGGGGGTAATAACTGATGGACAATACCAGACCATTAGTAGAAGTTGAACATCTGAAGGAATATTTCCCTGTTACAGACGGCTTCAAGAAGATGACCCTTAAGGCAGTTGACGATGTGTCATTTACCATCAATGCAGGCGAGACCTTAGGCCTGGTAGGTGAGTCTGGCTGCGGCAAGACAACAGTAGGCCGTACCATGTTAAGGCTCTATACACCTACAGGCGGAACAGTGAGATTCGACGGCGAGGAAGTAACTGCCAAGAATATAGGTCAGATGCGTAAGAAGATGCAGATGGTTTTCCAGGATCCGTATTCATCGCTGGATCCGCGTATGACGGTCGAGGATATCATAGGCGAACCTCTGGATGTTCATAAGATGTACAGCAATAAGAAGGAACGAAGAGAGAAGGTTCTGCACCTTCTGGAGCTGGTGGGACTTAATGCCGAGCATGCCAGAAGATATGCGCATGAATTCTCAGGCGGACAGAGACAGAGAATCAGTATCGCCAGGGCGCTGGCAGTAGAACCGCAGTTTATAGTCTGCGACGAGCCGGTATCCGCGCTGGACGTTTCTATCCAGGCGCAGGTCATCAACATGTTCGAGGACATCCAGAAGAAGTTAGGTGTAACATATCTGTTTATCGCCCATGACCTCCTGGTTGTAAGACATATCTCAGACAAGATAGCAGTTATGTATCTGGGCAAATTAGTTGAGATGGCCGACGCAGATGAGATATCAGATCATCCGCTTCATCCGTATACAGAATCTCTTATGTCTGCGGTTCCTATCCCGGATCCTAAGATTGCAAGGGAACGTCACAGAATCATACTGGAGGGAGATGTTCCGAGTCCGCTGAGGATGCCGTCAGGATGTCCGTTCCGTACGAGATGCCGTTATGCGACAGAACGCTGTGCGCAGGAGATGCCGGAGCTTACAGACAGAGGCAATGGACATTTCACGGCATGCTGGAACAAATAATTTGATTTTATTTTGGCCTGGAGCATTTTATATGAAGAAACGCTGGCAGATGTATTGATGCAGCTGATAGGGGCATGGCGGGATGATATATAATTTGCTATATGACCTGATAAAATAATGGAGGATCTGCAATATTTGCAGGTGAAAGTAATCATATTGCCGGCGCAGAGTCAGGCAGTAAAAAAGGAGGAAAATATGAAAAAAGTTATTGCTTTTGGAATCGCTGCAGCTATAGCCGCATCAATGGCTACAACAGCATTTGCAGCAGAAGCACAGCTTAGCGATGCTCTGATTGATCCTATTACAGATTGGTCACAGTATGACGAGCTGATCGCTCAGATTAAGGCTGAGACGGACATGGACACACGTACAGAATTAATGCATGAGGCAGAAGATATTCTTATGTCAACATATTGCGTTATCCCTCTGTATTACTACAATGACATTTACATGCAGAAGGATTATGTAGATGGCATTTATGCCAATGCATTTGCAACCAAATTCTTCATGTATGCAACCATGTCTAATGGTGCTACCACACTGAAGATCAACCTGGCTTCAGAGCCAGCATATCTGGATCCGGCTCTTAACAGCTCAGTTGATGGTGCATGTCTTGCAGCAAATTCATTCTCAGGCTTATACACATATGATGCAGAAGGCAAGACAGTTCCTGCATGCGCAGAGAGCTATACAGTATCAGATGATGGACTTACATATACAGTAAAACTTAAGGAAGGCCTTAAGTGGAGCGATGGCACAGACCTTACAGCAGCAGACTTCGAATATTCATGGAAGAGAGCAGCTGATCCTGCCACAGCAGCAGACTATGCATATATGTATTCAGTTATCGATGGGTATGTAGAAGGTGCAACAGAGAACCTGAACGTAACAGCACTTGATGATACAACACTTCAGTTCGTTCTGTCAGCTCCATGTGCTTATATGGAAGACCTCATGGCATTCCCGACATTCTATCCTGTTCAGAAGGCATGGGTTGAAGAACATGCTACAGCAGAGGCTCCTGGAGCATGGTGCCAGGATGCAGGCTTCCCATCAAACGGCGCTTACGTTTGCACAGGCTGGAGTCATGATACATCTATGACATATGAGAAGAACCCATATTGGTATGACGCTGATAAGGTTACGGTTGAGAAGCTTGAGTTCATGCTTTCAGCAGATGATACAGCTATCTATGCAGCATACAATGACGGCTCTATCGATTTCGCAGATTCTATCCCTACAGACGAGATTGCTACACTTCTTGAGGAAGATAACCCAGAGTTCTATATTGTTGACGAATTAGGAACATATTATGCAGCATTTAATGCTAAGAGCCCACTCTTCGAAGGCAAGACAACAGAGCAGGCAGCAGCTATGAGAATGGCATTCTCACTTCTTATTGACCGTGATTACATCTGCGAGAACATCGGCCAGACAGGCCAGATCGCAGCTAACTCATTCATTCCTGTAGGAATGGCAGACGGCGATGGCGGCGTATTTAAGACAGATATTGAATCATCAGGATATTATGATCCATACGCAATCAACAACGATTACGAAGGAACCATCCAGAAGGCAAGAGAACTTCTTGAGTATGCAGGATATCAGTTCGATGATGACGGAATGCTCTCAGCAGATACACCTATCACAATTGAGTATCTGACCAACAACACATCAGGACATATTGCAGTTGCAGAGTCAATGCAGGCGGACTTATCAGTAATCGGTATAGATATGTCAATCCAGTCACAGGATTGGAACGTATTCTTAGAGGAACGTAAGGCCGGCAACTTCGATTACTGCCGTGAAGGCTGGATCGCAGATTTCAACGACCCGATCAACATGCTTGAAATGTGGATCACAGATTCAGGAAATAACGATTGTCAGTTTGGCAGATAATGAGACCAGCAAAAAGGTAAAAAAATCGGTGGGCCGTGTTTACACGGCACCACCGATTTTTTTAGCTTTTTATTGGGCGATAACAAACATGAGCGAAGCGCGAACGCGCACGAAGTGCAAGAGAGCAGCGAAGCGAATGTTCGTTATCGTCCAAAGGCCTGCAGTGCAGGCCGCTGGTCTCACTCAGTATTTTTAGCTTTTTATTGGGCGATAACAAACATGAGCGAAGCGCGAACGCGCACGAAGTGCAAGAGAGCAGCGAAGCGAATGTTCGTTATCGCCCAAAGGCCTGCAGTGCAGGCCGCTGGTCTCATTCTAAGATTTATCCATTGAAAAAAAAGTGATCTACGATATAATTCAATGGTGGCATGCGGACAGATTTGCACGCATAAAGCCACTGCATTTTTATGCAGGACTGCTTCTGAGAAATGCTGATGACATTTCTTAAGCGGTCGCAGAAATATAACGAGAAGTGGGTGCGGCTAAATAGCCTGAATGAGAAGCTGGCAAATGGTATTGCCTGTTGTATGAAAGGAAAGATATGGCTGAGAAGAAAAACGAATTAAAAGAGAAACTTTTTTATAATCCTGGCAATGGATATGATAAGTTGACTGCAGATGAAGAAAAGAAAATGAACGAATACTGCGAGGATTACAAGGATTTCCTGGATCATTGCAAGACAGAGAGATTATGCGTTGAATATTGCATAGAACTGGCCGAGAAGAGAGGCTTCAAGGCATATAAATTCGGTCAGAAGATTCAGACTGGCGATAAGCTTTACTATAATAATAGAGGCAAGTCGATTATGTTTGCAGTAATCGGAAGTGAGAAGCTGGATCAGGGCATCAATCTTACAGCCGCTCATACGGATGCTCCGCGACTGGACCTTAAGCCAAGTCCGTTATATGAAGAGGCAGAGATGGCTTATCTTAAGACCCATCATTATGGCGGCATCAGAAAATATCAGTGGGTTTCCCGCCCTCTGGAGCTGCATGGCGTTGTGATCCTGAGAAATGGCGATACAGTTAAGGTTAATATCGGTGCAGATGATAACGATCCGCAGTTTATTATAGAGGATCTTCTTCCGCATCTTAAGAAGGCAACAGACAGCAAGCCTCTGGATCAGGCAGTTCCATCAGAAATCCTGAATGTTCTTGTTGGTTCACGTCCGCTGGGCGATACTGAAGAATCAGACAGAGTTAAGTTGGGAATCATGAAGATTCTTAATGAAAAATATGGTATTGAAGAGGAGGACTTCATCTCAGCAGAACTTGAGGTTGTTCCGGCTGGTAAGGCTAAGGATATAGGATTTGACAGAAGTCTCATCGCAGCATATGGACATGACGATAGGGTATGCGCATATGCAGAGATGGCCGGCCTCTTCGACGCACAGGATATCAAGAAGACAGGTGTATGCATCTTCGCCGATAAGGAGGAAATCGGCTCGGTGGGCGTAACCGGTATGATCAGCGAAGCCTTCGAGTGGTTTGTCGGAGACATGTGCAAGGCTCAGGGCGTAGATATCAGAGACTGCTTCGCTCATTCATTCTGTGTAAGCGCTGACGTAACGGCTGCATATGATCCGAATTATGCCGAGGCATTTGAAATCCGCAACGATTCTAAGATCAATCATGGTGTAGCATTCTGTAAATATACCGGTCATGGCGGCAAATCCGGCGCATCCGATGCTTCTGCTGAGACAGTAGGCAAGCTCAGAAAGCTTATGAATGATAATGGCGTTGTATGGCAGATGACCCAGATGGGTAAGAATGACAATGGCGGCGGCGGAACAGTTGCTCTTGATATGGCCAATAGAAATATCGAGACGATCGACGCAGGCGTGCCGGTGCTCAGCATGCATGCTCCATATGAGACGGTCGCTAAGTTCGATTGCTATATGACTTATAAGTGCATGAAGGTAGTATTTGAACAGGCTTAAGAAATATAAAGTCCCTGCAAGAAATTTGCAGGGACTTTTAAATAAAGTGCTTGCAATTGGCCTAAAACTGTAGTATCCTACCTTAGCTGTGATGTGATAGCGGTGAAGTGGGAAGTTGCTGCAGTTAAGCAGGTAATTCCGCGGAGCGAATGCCAGACAGATCTGGCACACATCGGTACACCTTACGCCCGTCAATTGAGACGGAAACACCGTGAGGTCAGCATAACAAGAACCAGCCGGTTTTGATTTGGATTGACGGATCTACCGGAACACCGACGACGGGGCATGAGGCTTACGAGCGGGAATGGCTGGCTGATCATAGGGACAGATTGGCAGAGTATGCCAATTTTCTTATGAGAAGGGCTAGACACACACGGGTGCGTGTACAACACAAAAAATCATTATAATTTTAGGAGGCAATAATGGCAAATCAGGTAATGAGAATCACTCTGAAGGCATATGATCACAAGCTTATTGATCAGAGCGCACAGAAGATCGTTGAGGCTGTTAAGAAGACAGGCGCACAGGTATCAGGACCAGTTCCACTTCCAACTAAGAAGGAAGTTGTAACAATTCTGAGAGCTGTACATAAGTACAAGGATTCCCGTGAGCAGTTCGAACAGAGAACTCACAAGAGACTTATCGACGTAATCGCTCCAACACAGAAGACTAAGGAAGCACTCCAGAAGCTGGATGTTCCTGCAGGCGTTTATGTTGATGTTAAGATGAAAGAACAGTAAACGAATGTTCTAGAATGAACGTAACTTTTAAGTTATGTTCCGCTGTACGAAACAGGAGGTTATTTTAATGAAAAAAGCTATTTTAGCACAGAAAATCGGCATGACACAGATCTTCAGTGAAGATGGCGTGTTAACACCGGTTACAGTTCTTCTCGCAGGACCATGTGTAGTTACACAGGTTAAGACAGAAGAAAAGGACGGCTACAATGCTGTTCAGGTAGGTTTCATGGACAAGAGAGAGACATTAGTTAACTCTCCAGACAGAGGTAAGTTCGACAAGGCAGAGATCCCTTATAAGAGATTTGTAAGAGAATTCAGACTTGAGAATGCAGCTGATTATCAGGTTAAGGACGAGATCAAGGCTGACGTATTCGCATCAGGCGATAAGATCGACGTTAGCGGAATCTCAAAGGGTAAAGGATTCCAGGGTGCTATCAGAAGATTCGGACAGCACAGAGGACCTATGGCTCACGGTTCAAAATACCACAGACATGCTGGTTCTAACGGTTCAGCATCTGATCCAAGCCGTGTATTCAAGGGAAAACACATGCCAGGACAGATGGGCGCTAAGAGAGTGACCGTTCAAAACCTCGAAGTAGTTAGAGTTGACGCTGAAGATAATCTTATCCTGGTTAAGGGCGCTGTTCCTGGACCAAAGAAGTCTTTAGTAGTAGTACGTGAAGCAGTTAAGGCTAACTAGTAGATCGAGGAAAGGAGGAAATTCAGATGTCAAAAGTATCTGTTTACAATATGAAGGGCGCTGTTGTAGGCGATGTTGAATTAAATGACGCTGTCTTCGGTGTAGAAGTAAACGAACATTTAGTTCATGCAGCAGTAGTTGCACAGCTCGCTAATAAGCGTCAGGGCACACAGAGTGCTAAAACTCGTTCAGAAGTTTCTGGTGGTGGAAGAAAGCCTTGGAGACAGAAGGGCACAGGACATGCCCGTCAGGGATCTATCCGTGCTGCACAGTGGACAGGCGGTGGAATCGTATTTGCACCTAAGCCACGTGACTACGAGATCAGACTGAACAAGAAAGAGAAGAGAGCTGCTCTTAAGGGCGCTTTAACATCAAGAGTTCAGGAAGAGAAGTTCTTCGTTATTGATGCAATCAAGTGCGAAGAGATCAAGACAAAGACTGTAGTAGAGTTACTTAAAGCTTTAAAACTGAGCAAGGCACTGATTGTTTTAAATGAGAATGATCAGAACGTCATCTGCTCAGCAAGAAATATTGAAGGCGTTAAGACTGCATTAACAAATACAATCAACACATATGACATTCTTAAATATGATGCGATCGTAGTTGATAAGGCAGCTCTTACAACAATCGAGGAGGTGTACGCATAATGGCAGATATCAAATATTATGATGTGATCCTTAAACCGGTTATTTCCGAGAAGAGCATGAACATGATGGCTGAGAAGAAGTACACTTTCTTAGTACATACCGATGCTACAAAATCACAGATTAAAGAAGCTGTTGAGAAAATGTTCGAAGGAACAAAGGTAGAAAGCGTTAACACAATGAACCGTCATCCAAAGACACGTACACGTGGACGCATCACTGGCAAGACTGCAGAATCTAAGAAAGCAGTTGTACAGCTTACAGCAGACAGCAAGGACATTGAGATCTTCGCAGGACTGTAAGAAGCCGGACATCAGGCCGCATGAAGCGGCAAGCTATGTGCAGACAAGCACGACAACAAACATTACGAAAGGAGTAACTGAAAATGGGAATTAAAACATTTAACCCATATACACCTTCCAGAAGACAGATGACTGCTCTTGATAAAAGCGATATTACCAAGAACACTCCTGAGAAGAGCCTCTTAACAGTTAATAAGAAGAAGTCAGGCCGTAACAATCAGGGCAAGATCACTGTAAGACATCAGGGCGGTGGAACAAGAAGACAGTACAGAATCATTGATTTTAAGAGAAATAAGGATGGTATTCCTGCTAAGGTAGCCGGAATCGAATACGATCCAAACAGAACAGCTAATATCGCTTTACTGCATTACGCAGATGGCGAGAAGGCATATATCCTTGCACCAGTAGGACTTACAGACGGAATGACAGTTATGTCAGGTCCACAGGCTGAAGTTAAGGTTGGCAATTGCCTTCCACTTGAGTTCATCCCAATCGGTACAGAAGTCCACAACGTTGAGCTGTATCCTGGCAAGGGTGGTCAGTTGGTTCGTTCAGCAGGAAATGCTGCACAGCTTATGGCTAAGGAAGGCAAGTATGCAACACTTCGTCTTCCATCAGGCGAGATGAGAATGGTTCCTATCGCTTGCAGAGCTACAATCGGTCAGGTAGGAAATATTGAGCACGGTCTGGTTAACATCGGTAAAGCAGGACGTACAAGACATATGGGCATCAGACCAACAGTTCGTGGTTCTGTTATGAACCCTAACGACCATCCACACGGTGGTGGTGAAGGACGTGCACCAATCGGACGTCCGGGTCCATCTACACCATGGGGCAAGCCTGCTATGGGTCTTAAGACAAGAAATAAGCATAAACAGTCTAACAAGTTAATCATCCGTCGTCGCGATGGACGTAATATGAAATAAGGGAGGAGAGCAAAATGGCAAGATCATTAAAAAAAGGACCATTTGTAGATGCTAGTCTTATGAAGAAGATTGATGCACTCAACAAGGCCGATGATAAGCAGGTCGTTAAGACTTGGTCACGTAGATCCACAATCTTCCCAAGCTTCATTGGACATACAATTGCAGTACATGACGGAAGAAGACATGTTCCAGTATATGTTACAGAAGACATGGTTGGACATAAACTCGGTGAGTTTGTAGTAACCAGAACATATAGAGGACATGGCAAGGATGAGAAGAAATCCAGATAACAGGTAATCGAAAGGAGGTAAACCATGGCAAAAGGTCATAGATCACAAGTTAAGAGAGAAAGAAATGCTAATAAGGATACCCGTCCATCAGCTAAGCTTTCATTTGCCAGAATTTCCGTTCAGAAAGCTTGTTTTATCCTGGACGCAATTAGAGGCAAAAAAGTTGGTGACGCATTAGGTATTCTCACATACAATCCGAGATACGGCGCATCAATCATTAAGAAGTTATTAGAATCAGCCATTGCAAATGCTCAGAACAACAATGGCATGAACCCAGAAAATCTTGTTATTGCAGAATGCTATGCAAACAAGGGACCAACAATGAAACGAGTTAAACCAAGAGCACAGGGAAGAGCTTACAGAATCGAGAAGAGATTAAGCCACATCACAATCGTGCTCGAAGAAAGATAGGAGGAAGATATGGGACAGAAAGTTAATCCTCATGGTTTGAGAGTTGGTGTTATAAAGAACTGGGATTCAATGTGGTATGCAGAAGGCGATTTTGCAGATAACTTAGTTGAAGATCATAAGATCAGAACGTTCTTAAAGAAAAAGCTTTACAATGCCGGCATCTCAAAGATTGAGATTGAAAGAGCTTCAAATAAATCAATCAAAGTTAAAGTAAACGCTGCTAAGCCAGGTGTTATCATCGGTAAGGGCGGAGCTGAGATTGAGAAGGTAAGAGCAGAAGTTAAGAAGCTGATCGGTAAGGATGTTGCAGTTGACATCATTGAAGTTAAGAGATCAGACAGAGAAGCTCAGCTGGTTGCAGAAAATATCGCACAGCAGCTGGAGAACCGTGTATCATTCAGACGTGCAATGAAGAGCGCCATGAGTCGTGCAATGAAGGCTGGAGCACTTGGTATCAAGGCTTCATGCTCAGGCCGTTTAGGCGGTGCTGATATGGCTCGTACAGAGTTCTATTCAGAGGGAACTATTCCACTTCAGACGCTTCGCGCTGACATCGACTATGGTTTCGCAGAAGCAGACACAACCTATGGTAAAGTAGGCGTTAAAGTCTGGATTTACAA
>CAVARE010000027.1:0-15487 GCA_963591145.1 Anaerotignum sp.
GCTATATTGTATGTAATTATTATGATTATAAGAAATTCTTCCAGAATCCCATATAAGCTCGGCATTTGCACTATCGCTAAGCTGTCCTTCCATTACCAGAACCTGATGAGCTGAAATATCCTTGCCATTTTCAGTTGAACTTACTGCATAATGAAATAACGGTTTTGTGTTATCGATACCAATCGCTTTATCACGCCCGTCCACATCCGCACTTATAATTTTAAGACTTGAAGCTGACATTTCTAACCTCACTTGTGGCCATTCAGAGTCCACATTATATGAATATATTCTTATTTTTTTATAACTAAGGCGCTGCAAACAGCAGCGCCCTTATCTTTGCTTGAAAACATTATAAAGAGGGTTTTTCTATACCCTTAAGACGCACTCTTTTCTGATCTGCTTGCCTTAGCCTTGGCCAGCTTTTCTTTAAACATCTTAGCTTCTATCAGCTTATAGCTATTCGAAGTATAAATAAGGAATACCATTACGATTGCGCCGTTAACTACAGTCAGTGTAGAGTTGCTTGCTCCGAGCTTTACTAAACCAGAAGATATGATTCCCTGTGTAAATGCACCGATAAAGATTGCAATCGGACGAGAGCTGTATTTGGCTATAACGCCTCCGATAAACATCGGAAGGAATGCTGTCATAAAATATGATGAGCTGGAAAGTCCTGTACTAGGAGTTACGGCACCATATTTGCTGATATAAACAAGCATTGCCAATGACAGCAGCACACCTGCTATAACGTAGCAGATAACTGCATTTTTCTTCTCATTAACACCTACATCTGTGGTGATCTTCTGTCCGCTTCCTAAAGCTTCACGATTATATCCGAACTGTGTGAAGTCCCATATAATAACCATTATAATGAGAACCACGACAATCAAGACTATCGACCATGGCGGATTGGCAAATTTAAGAAGGTGATTGTATCCTATGAGTTTAATTCCATTTGCCTTCTTAATAATGAAGCCGACTGCTTCATAAAGCATAGCCAGACCTAATGAAACAACCATCGGCGGCAATTTAAGAAGTACATAGACCAGACCTGATACCAGACCGATAAGTGCTCCTGCAATCATGGTGATTATTACAAATGGTATAACACCCAGATTAAGATCCTTAACAATATTACCTGATATGATAATTGAAAGAACCATCGTCGAGCCTACCGCGAAATCGAAACGGCCATTAGTCAGGTTTATAGCCATTGCCATTGCTATAAGAGCATTATAGATGGCTACAAATATGATGGTCTGCATGTCGACGCCCACGCCGAATCCGTCAATTCCTAATGCCTTAGTCAGCACGAAGAAGAACAGATAAACCGCTGCAGGAATCACAAGACTCATTCCTATATTCTTTAAAATCTTTTGTCCTTTATTCATACGAACGACCCTCTTTAGAATAGTTTCAAGCATCGCCCGCCGGGACTAACCCCGGCAGGCATAATAGATTATCAATTATTTGATAGAATCAAGTGTAAGGCTTGCATAGAAGTCACTTACTGTCTGATTGTCAGCTCCTACCAGTGAGTTAACGTCTTCAGCTGTTACATAGAAGTTGCCTTCATTGTGGAAGTTAAGAATAGCATTGTATGTTTCTTCATCTTCAACTACCCAACGATTTGTCATGCACTTGAATGCGCCCTGGTAATTGCCCTGGATAGCATTTGTAAGCATGATAACTGCATTTGCAAATACGATTTCTTCGCAGTCATAAACAACTACTGCAACCTCGCCTGAAGCGATTGCGAAGCTGTATGTATCGCAAACTTCACCGATTGTAGCCAGCTTGATTGAATCTGACTTGCCAGCTGTTTCGATAGGCTGGAATAATGCTGCACAGTTGAATGAGCAAGCTGCTCCATCATAATCAGCTGCAAGCATGTTAGCTACGTTCTGAGCAAATCCATCAGCATCCGGCCATCCATCAACGATGTCAGCTTCTGGATCAAATGTGATGTCATATCCTTCTTCCTGTGCTGCCTTGATACCATCACAGAAACCATTGTAACGATCAACGAACATTGGGATGTTCATTCCATAACCGCCTGAGCAGTAGAATGGATGAGTAACGCCTGACTCAGCAAGACCTGTAGCCATGTAATATCCGCCCAGGTAGTCGCCATTAGCGCCTTCTACATCAGAAACGAAATCATATGAACCTACATACATATCATTGTCAGCATAAGCATCATAGATGCTGTTTGTTCCGTAGTAATACATACCCTGTGAGATGCACTCTTCAACAGCTGCTTCTTCAGCGATGTTGTAGTAACCGATGATACCGTTGCATCCTGCAGCTGCGCATGAGTCAATGAATGAAAGCTCTGCATCTGCATCTGCTAATGACTCAGAATAAACGAACTCAAGGTTGTCAAATGAGTCTGCAAGATAATCAAGATAAGCCTGGAATGCAAGCCACTGATCATCTGTTGTGTCGTAAATCTCAACACCAAGCTTTACAAGGTCACCATTTCCAAGAACCCTGCTGGAATCCTCTGATGCTGAAACAGCTCCAGCTGCTAACATAGAAGCTGCAAGTGTTGATGAAAGTAAAACTGCTAAAAGTTTTTTCTTCATGTTATACCCTCCTAAAAATTAAATAATAAAAATTGCTATATGTTACCTCGGAAGTAATTTTCCGCGATAGCTGAAAGAAGAAATAAATACAACTACAATGAATACGATTCCGCGAACGATCTGAATCTGTCCTGTATTAAGTCCCATGATAGAAAGTCCGCTGTTAAGTACAGTAATTGTGGCTGCACCGATAAGACCTGCTGAGATCTTAGATTTCGGACCGCCTGACAGAGGCATACCGCCAAGTACCAGGGCAACCATAACATTGTTGCCCAGGTCTCCAGCCGTACCGGTTCCAACAGTTCTGGTACGAAGCATTGTAAGGATGGATGCTAATGCAAGTCCGAATGCTGCCAGCATAAATACTGCAATTGTAGTTTTAGTTGAACTGATACCGCTCTGTCTTGCGGCGATTTTATTGCCACCCAGATTCTTAACCTTAATTCCCAAGGAGTTGTAGTTAAAGAGGAACAGGCAGATTAAGAAGAACACTGCGAGGCATATAGCGCATACGATAGGATATTGTGTAGAATCTAATCCAGGCAATTCCTTCACTGCGTCTGACAGCTTAATGATTGATTTTGTTCCCAGGATTGTAATAACCAGTGATGACATTACGGAACCCAGAACGATAGTGAAAATAAAGAATGGAACATTTACATATGATGCAAATAATCCCTTAACGAAGCCAAATGCAAGGCTGATTCCAAATACGACCAGAATGATTACTGTCATGCTGCCGGTTGCAATGCCTGCCATCGCGCCTAATACAGTCGCGAAGCATACGCTTCCGCCCATGGACATATCAAAATATCCTGCGCCAAATACGAATACCGCTCCGATTGCGGCAAGTGATGTTACCAAGCCATCCTTGATGATATTCATAATATTATTGGATGTAAGCAAGACACCTTTAGTCAATATTTCGAATACGATCAGAACCAGAACCAGACCAATAATAGGTGCCAGACTGCTGAGCTTCTGAGCATTTATCTTAGATGGAGCTTTTTGCTTTTTTTCTATAGTATTTTCCATTTTTTCAAAAATCCCCCTTAAATCATCATGTCTATAATGTCATTGCCGCTTAGGCTTTCAGAACGCATCAGCTCACCCGTTTTCTGACCATCCTTAAGAATAAGAAGTCTGTCGCTCATTCCTATTAACTCCGGAAGCTCTTCAGAAATCATAACGATTGATTTGCCGCGCTTTCTCATATCATTTATAAGATGATACATAGCCGCCTTTACACCGATATCAACGCCTCGTGTCGGACAGTCCAGAATTAATATATCGCAATCTCTGCCAACCCATTTGCCAAATACTACTTTCTGTTTGTTGCCGCCCGACAGATTAGAGACGTCTTGTTTAATTGAAGCACATTTAATTGAAAGTGCATCCTTTTGTTTATTAACATATTCCCTGGTTTTCTTAGGACTCAGATACAGTCCCTTCTCGACCTTGTCATATCCTGCTGCCATAATGTTATCCGAGATACTCTCTGATAACACAAGTGCCTCAGTGTCTCTGTTCTTGGATACATATCCATAGCCATGCAGAAGCGCACATCTGGCAGAAGTAATAGAATCTCCTGTCTTGCAGTCGATTACCTTGCCTTCGAGGAGCTTCTCCTCTCCGAACAGTGCTCTTCCCAGCTCATGCATACCACAATGTGATAATCCGCCGACGCCGAGGATCTCGCCTTTATGCAATTCCATTGAGAAATTCATCAGAAGTCCGGAACCCGTTGTGATATTTTCAGCCCTTAATACGACCTCATCACTAATCGGTGTTCCGTAATCAGAACGATAATATTCGCCGCTCATCTCACGGCCGATCATAGCCGTCTTGATAGCGTTCTCATCATAATTTTCTTTGTCAAATGTAGTAATAATATTACCATCTCGAAGAACTGTTAACGTATCGCATACTTCCATCAGCTCTTCCAGATCATGAGAAATAAATACGATGGCCTTATTCTCATCACGCATTTTTCTCATGATATTATATATGATATCACGTCCCTGCTGTGACAGTGCCGTTGTAGTTTCATCAACTACCAGCATCTCAGGGTTGTTATATACAGTCTTAGCGATCTCAACCAGCTTCCTGTCCTGCATATTTAATGCATCAATCGGCATCGACGGGTCGATTCCTGTAAATCCGATATTTTCAAGTGCCTTCTTAGCAGCTGCGTTCATCTTACGCTTGCTTACAAGTCCGGCTGTTGCAAACATCTTCTCTTCCCCTAAGAATATATTCTGCGCAACAGAGATTCCTGATACAGTTCCCTGCTCCTGAACGATCATTCCTATGCCCAGCTTAGCACCTTCAATCATAGTTGACGGTTTATGTGGCTGTCCCTTGAAGAACATCTCACCGCTGGTAGCCGGCTGCATGCCAGCCGCGATAGATGTGATCGTAGATTTGCCGGAACCATTCTCTCCTATTAAACCAGTAATCTGGCCGCGATATACCTTAAAATCAACATGATTCAATGCAACCGTTGGTCCAAAATGCTTTACCAGATCCTTTGCTTCAAAAATCAATTCGCCTTTTGCCATATTTTTCACCTCAAGCCTAGGTCTAAAACTTTTTCATGTGTTCAGTGTATCAGTTTTCGACCATCCTTTCGCCCTTATTTATATCTTTTTTGTAACCTTTCAAAACTTTTTTCTGTCCTATATAATTTTTTGATATTATTTTTCTTCCATGTTTGAAGGTGGCTTTCTGATTTTTTAGGACATTTTGTAATAATGTCCTATATTTTATGTGATTTTTGTGTTAAAATCCCACTAATCATAAGATAAAGAGGGGAATTTCTATGATTTTCGATTATATCAGCAACAAACAGGCTCTTCCTTTTGAACAAAAGGTCGCCCAGAATTTCACAGCCGAGCTTCAATGGTCGCCTAATTTTCTTATCGGAATTGTATTTTCAGGCCAGGTAACTATTCATTATGATATGAAAAAGAGAGAATTTCATCTGCATGATATTTTCTTTTTTCTGCCTATGCAGAGCTTCTCATTCGTTTACTCAAGTGAAGATGCACGAGTCCTGTTCATTTCTATAGATGAGCCATATCTGTCCCAATTATGCAGTAATTTATCAGATCTCAGACTGAGTCAGCATCATCTGGCTGCTAATCTGTCCAATCAAATATATGTTCAGCTGTGTACTGATTTTTCTACTATCATTTTCAATAATTTAAAGACAGAATTCTGCACGCGCATGAGGCTGCTGTCTGCTGCAACTCATATGGCAAATGTTATATTTGAAAATTTTGGTATAATCTCTGATGAAGGTACTAATGAAAAATTGTCATCTGCAGACCGACGCACCGAGATTTTGTCATATATAAGAGATCATTATAAAAATGATATTGCAGTTACGCAGATTGCTAAGGAATTAGGTCTGCATCCGCAATACTTCTCTTCATATTTTCACAAACAGTTCGGCACAAGTTTTGTTGAATATCTGTCAAATTATCGTATAAACAGCTCACTTTATGACTTGGTTTATACTGATAACAGCATCTTAAATATAGCTCTTAATAACGGATTTCATTCACACAAGACTTATTCTATTGCCTTCAAGAAGCTCTATAACTGCACGCCGATGGAATACAGGCGCAACAATCGTCACTATGATACTAATGAAGCCCGGGAAAAATTCGACCAGGATTCCTTCGGCAATTCGGTCGGAATCTTCTCTTACTTCCGTCAATTTCTGCAATCCGATACGAATAGTGAATCCAAATCAAGCCATCCTCGCCAGGTACGCCATCAGCAAACGATTGAAATAGACGCATCACATTACGGCGATAATAGTTTAAGCCATAGTTATATAAACATGCTGTCCTGCGGACGTGCATATTCTGTCCTTAGAAGCGAGGTGCAGGAACAGATACGTCAGGCACACGAGGAACTGGGTTTTACGCATCTGCGTATAAGGGATATTTTCTCTGATGATCTGAATATCTATTACGAAGACGAGATGCGTGGTCCTATCTACAGCTGGCATTCTCTTGATGTTATATTCGATTTCATTCTCTCGATAGGTGTCATTCCATTCCCGGAGCTGGGATATATGCCCGAGCGAATGGCTTCTAAGAAGCAATACTCTGGTGTATTGTATAAGCCAAACGTCAGCATGCCTAAGGATTATAACCTATGGAGTGATATGATCAGGGCATTTCTGACCCATTATATAGATCGTTATGGTCTGTCTGAGGTTCAGAAATGGATGTTTACATTCTGGACATCGCCAGACCTTAAAATGAAGAATCCTTACTGGAATGAGCCTCAGGAAGAATTCTTCAAATTCTATAAGATAACATATGATGCGATAAAGTCCGTTGATGAAAGCTTAAAATTCGGAAGTGCCAACTTCTCTCCCTTCAATGGATTTCCATGGTATGAGAACTTCTTCCAGTTCTGCTATGCAAATCATATATTCCCATCATTTGTGGACTTTCATGTATACGGAACCGAACCAATTGAGGCTGAATCGCCCCATGACACCTTCCTCAAGATACATGCTGAGAACTATTCTATCGCAAATCAGAATATCATTCATACTCACCTGCAGACCATTCATCAAATAATGAATCGAACAGGTTTCAGAAGCCTGGATGTGATTGTTTCCGACTGGAACCTGTCATTCCTTCCTAAGGATCTGATCCGCGATTCCTGCTATATGGGACCCTTCATTTGCCATACATTGATCTCCAATATCGGTTTATATAAATCAATGTGTTTCTGGACTCTGTCTGACATTCATGAGGATGCCTTCCCCGAGAGCCGCATGTTCACCGGAGGTCCCGGTCTCCTGGATTATCACGGGCTGAGAAAGGCAAGTTATAATGCGTTGATGCTTATTAATCGTCTGAGCAGCAATATTCTAAAAATCGGATCTAATTATGTCTTTACAGAATCAAATGGAAGGTTCCAACTGCTGATCTATAATCTGGCCAGATTCGATCACATGTTCTCATCCAATGATCAGTCAGCCATGGATGAATCAAGGCGTTATCAGATATATAATACCGATAATCTGTATGTGAATATCATGCTGAATCTTCCGAACGGCAACTATTATGTAAGGCGCTCCGAAGTTAACCGTTCATACGGCTCTGCTTATGACCTATGGAGCGAGGCTGGATCCCCTGCAACACTTCATAAAGAAATGGAGGATTACCTCAGGGAGAGCTCTGTCCCGCATGTGAAATACTCTCTTCATAATTCCGTCGATGTACTGGTGCTCGCTGAGGAAGTTCCCGCGCACGGAGTACTGCTGCTGGAATTTATTCCTTTTGGATGATTTGCGTAATCATGCAGCGATGTCAAACTGTGATAGCAGCTGTGCCGAAATACATCGTGCAGTTGCTATCACTTATCAGTCATCTATCCGCTGCACGATTGGATTAATTTCTATAAGATACAGCTCAAACGGTTCCAGCTCCGCTTCAATCGAATACATTCCATGTTTTATCCATATACGCTGCTTATGCAGATACGGCTGCGAGATACCTCTTATGTATTCGAATTCATCCTGTGCCGTGAGCTCCTGACCACCCATGCGGATCCAATTATCGTAAGTACTGCCGTACTCACGATTAAGTCTATGAGTGATTATCATATATTCCTGATCAGGCAGATCTGTAAGCAGCAGTGAGATCTGCTTCCGTGACTGTTCCCTGAAGGCCTCGTATCCGCTCATTTTGTCAGGATAGTCCCTCCTGGCATTGGCAAAAAGCTCCGAATAATGGCAGTAATTATAGAAAAGCACCTGAATATTCTGGCTCTGTCTTGTGACTATATATCCGTCTCCCTGCGTCAGCAGCTGATCACCGAGCCGTGCCAGCATCCAGAACGCATAGCAGGAAGGCTTCTCCAGATTCCCCTTAGTTGTCATGCCCATGCCGCCATGGAACAGCTGATCATTTATCTCTACCTGTGCATCTGAATCAGTATATTCCCAGAAGCAAATATCAGAGAACTTATCCCAGCTCTCGAGAACATTTTTGGCAATATAGCTGGCCATATAACATGTATCATGAACCCGCTCCCGCTGAGAGATGCTGAAGTTCCACTCTTCTAGTGAGGCTCTCTCATATGGCAGCTTATATGCACTGCACATTTTAGCAATTTCCGAGACTGTATCATCCATGAAATCAGGATCAACATTATATTGGAGATCATCCACGATCTCGTTATATTGCACATCTGACACATTTTCCAGCTCATCAAAAACAATATTGCTTCTTATAACAGGATAAAAATCAAAATTCAGACTGTCAGGCATGCAATTATTTTTCTTGCATAAGAAGAAAAACTCCTTAAGCCACGGCTTCATACAGGATTCGATCAGAAAAGCAGGGCTGCCGAATTGAATATCCTGTCCATAGGATTTAACCGCCTTATATGTCTTATAATAGAACTTAAAATATTCCTTAACATCGGCAAATCCATGGGGCAGATCTGTCGCCTCCGGTTTGCTCCACAGATGAAATTCCCATTTCATCACTTCATCCTGACCATATCTTAATATCAAGTGCTCAAGAAATGCCCTCACGAGGCGTTCCCATTCATTCACATCCTCAGGAAGGCTCACGATATTGAATCTTCCATATGGGAAATTTTCCTTATTTTGGGCAAGAAGTCTGGGCATAAGTCCCAGCTGTATATGAGGTTTCAGATGCACAGACAGTACAAAATCCAGCACCTTATCACAGTTACTGAAATAATAGCTGATCTCATTATATTTCGATACATATGCAACTCGCATGGCATCGCTCAGCATACCCATAATAATTATATTCTTATATCCAATTTCCTTCTGCAGCTGTCTTACAATATTCTGATTCTCCGTCTGCATCAATGTGGTGGCAAATCCGCCGCCTATGCTCTGCTGCCATGAATGTACGAATTTCCCCGTCGTTTTACTAACAGATACCTTCGGTAATTTTATATATTTCGTCTGAATTCTAAAATGCTCTTCATTTAATTGCTGCTGGCATATCTCCAGATGTTCGCTGGCATTTTGAGGTATCTCTATTTTTCTGCTGGAACTGCTGCTTTTCTCATTCACAAGTTTCTTGCGTCCCTCGGTGGGCGTCATATGATATTTTCTATGATAAGCTCTGGCAAATGCTCTATAATCAGAAAATCCGCATTTCTCAGCTATTGCTGCCATATTAAGGCCGCTTCCTAACAGCTTGTCCGCTTCCTGGAGCCTCATGAGTGTTAGATATTCTGAAAATGTGCAGCCCGTGAAATCTGAGAACATCTTAGAAAAATGTGATACAGAATATTCTGCAACTGCCGCTGCCTCCGCAACTGAAATGTCTTTACTGAAATTATGTGCAATGAAGGTAATAGCCTTCAGAAGCGGAAACGTGTTGTCTTTTCTGTCATTATTTGGTACATGGCTGAGACATTCGGTAAGAAGGCTGACAATATGCAGGCTGTCGGCGATATTATCCATATAGTAAGTGGCACTTCTTTTTCTCATGCCTCGTCTGATAAAGCCTGCCAGAAGCTTTCTAATATGCTGCACCTCTGCATATTCCGAATTATCCAGATAAACTACATGGAATTTAGGCAGCTTATATTCCTGCGCCAGTCCTGATATTTTCGACATGTCAAACCGAAAACAAACCGCTATACCCTCACCATCTGACAGAGAATAGACCTCCATCGGTGAGATCAGCAGCATATTCTCTTCATTCAGATGATATGTTCTATTATTAGCATGAATCTGGGCATAGCCCTTGCTTACGAAGAACAGCTGCAGTGTCGCATCCCATGACGGAAGCTGTGAAGATATCTTAATCAATGAGATATTAACAGGAGACAGATCCATGCTAAATATCTGAGAATTTTCATCCATATTCTATTACCCTCTCTCTGCGAAATATGACATTTGGACGTCAAATATCATATCAATTGCGTAAATTGTATCACATGTGGGCATAAAATAATATAATTTTGTATAAAATGTGCTTTTTTATCTCATGACAGCAATTTTAACCAAAATTAAAATCGTATTTTGTATCTCTTCAATGGCATAATAATATTATCTGGCATTGTATAAAAATTTATTATCATTAGTATTATAGGCAACTAAAAACAGGAGGTTTTATTTATGAAAAAAGTGATGACAAAAATCGTAACGCTTGCATTAGTAGGCGGTCTGTCTATCTGCGCGGCTCCATTTGCTGTATTTGCCGGCGAGGCTGATGCTGAAAATGCTGCATCAGAAGAACAGGTAACTACCCGTACTTATGCAACCACAACCAACGGAAATGTTATGGGATACTGCGAAAATGGTGTTGACTCATTCTATGGTATTCCATATGCCAAGGCAACCCGTTTCCATATGCCAGAGGCTCCGGATGCATGGGAAGGATACAAGACATGCCTGATGCAGGGTGAGGTATGCCCACAGAACAAGACAACCATGGAGACATTTGACTTCATGGCATACTCTACTGAAATGGTTGAAAATGAAGAGACCATGCTTAACTTAAACGTATGGACAACCAACCTTGACAACAAGGACGGCGAACTGAAGCCGGTTATCTTCTGGATCCACGGCGGCGGATATACAACAGGCGGATCATTAGAGAAGACTCTCTATGACGGAGCTAACTTCGCTAAGAACGAAGATGTTGTATTTATCAGTGCAAATCATCGTCTCAATGTATTAGGATATTTTGACTTATCAGCTTATGGCGAGGAATATGCTAATTCTGGCAACCTCGGTATCGCTGACTTAGTATTCGCTCTTGAGTGGGTACGTGACAATGCTGAATATTTCGGCGGCGATCCTAACAACGTTACTATCATCGGTCAGTCAGGCGGCGGCAGCAAGGTTACAACTCTTATGTCAACACCTGCAGCTCAGGGATTATTCCATAAGGCTGTTGTATGGTCAGGCGGCAGCGTTGCTGTAAAGCAGACAACAGAAGATACTCAGGCTAAGGCCGCAGAGGTTCTTGATATTCTCGGAATCACAGAAGAAAACATCAAGGACATCGAGACAATTGATTACACAACACTTTATGCAGCTTACAACGAGGCTGGATACTCAGCTGGTCCTACTATAGATGGCGATTATATCCCTACAGGCACATATGAGATGTCTAAGGATATCCCTCTGCTGGCAAGCAATGTATTAGGCGAGTTCACAACAAATATTGGAAATCAGATCTTCGCTACAGCAACTAAGGAGCTGATTGAAAGCAACGACCTGTCTATGATGACAGAGGAATCTGTATTAGCATCATTAACTGAGAAATATGGTGATGCTGATGTAGCAGCTCAGATTATTGACGCATTCAAGGAAGCATATCCTGGACACAATGTAGGTGAGGTTCTATATATCAACAACCGTGAAACCGGCATGTCTGTAATGGGTCTGTGCGAAGCTATGGAAAGCTACGGCGGCACTGTTTATACATCAATCCAGGCTGCATCATATCCATTCTTCGGCGGAATCGTTCCTATTCATACAGCTGGTGACGTTCCATTATGGTTCAGCAACGTAAGCAAGATTCCTGCATGGGTAAGCGGTGAGACAGCTAAATTCGAAGCTCTGTCTAAGCAGATGAGTGATGCATTAGCAGCATTTGCAAGAACAGGCACCCCAAGCACAGAAGAACTTACATGGGAGCCATGGACCAGCGAAACAGACGCTATCATGGTATTCGATAACACTAACGGCGTAACCAGCTCAATGCGTTATCATCATGAAGACGCTTTATTCGCAGCAATCCCTGCAGGCGATTCTAACTCATGATCCTGGCAAATGACTGTCATATTTTTAGACATCATTCATATGCACAGCTGATTTTCTAAGACATTCATCCGTGCATTGAATCTATAATTTAGATTTACTCCAAAAAACAGCCCCGTGATGTAACTTCACATCATGGGGCTGTTTAACTCTGCCAGATAATGAAGTCATCTTACAACATCCAGCTTCATGATCTCTGCTGCTGCCTGCTGCACCATCTCTGGGTTAAATCCCATATAGAACATATACTGCAGCTCATCAAGGCTCAGATTCAGATTCTCTGCATCCTGACTTCTAATAAGCCCTGCAGCTATCGGCAGCTTCTGCTTCAGGATTTCTATAGCTCGGGGATCGTCCTGCATTTCTTCCAGTCTTGATGCCATGGTATATGCCTTACGATAGTCGCGGTTAGTTTTATATGTGAATTCATGCTCGCCCGGTGTGAGTGCCAGCTCTTCCTTGTATTTCTCTTCGGCTGCATCAGGAAGTGATGCCGATGCGCTGCAGCCAAATGGCACATTAAATCTCACTGTGACTGTACCATCGTCATTTATCTTCCAGGCCGATGAATATCTGCCGCTTATTGAATCGTAACTATATTCAATAAATTCAAGTTTATTATTAAGCTGCGGAGCGAAATGCACGTTCCTAAAGCCGGGCTCTTGTGCGCTGATTCCTGCCATATAGCGATATACATATTCCATGACAGAGCCATAAGAATAATGATTCAGTGAATTCATGCCTGTGCCGCTGATGCTGCCATCATCCAGCACCGAATTCCATCTCTCCCATATGGTGGTTGCTCCCAGGTTAATGCAGTGCATCCAGCCAGGGAATCCCTCCTGAAATAAAATATAGCTGGCGATATCTTCCATGCCATTCTGTGCCAATACCTGACACATCATGGTTGCTCCTATGAATCCGCCCTTGATCTTATAGCAATCCTTTCTGATTCTTTCCTTAAGACCTGCAATCACTCTCTCCTTATCGCGATATATACCGAAGTTAAGACACATAAGATATGATGTCTGAGTATCTGCTGCGAGCCTTCCGTTAGCCGTGAAAAATTCATCAAGAATTGCCGTCTTTATCTTCTCAGCCTTAGCTTTATAGCACTGCGCATCAGCATTATTTCCCAGGATTTCAGCAGCCTCTGAAACCTTGCTCACAGACTCATAATAATAGATAGATGCAATTAATGTATCATCCGTGCCGCCCTTCATGCTCTGCGCTGTTATGCCATCCTGAGCCAGCCAGTCGCCGAAATGAAATCCGAAATTCCACAGGTTTCCGCCGCCATTTGCCTCATCACCGCGAATAATCCAATCCACCCAATCCTTCATCATCGGATAATACTGCCGTAAGTCATCCTTATCGCCATAATGCTGATACAATGTCATGGGGATAAATGTAGCCACATCGCCCCATACGCTGGCGCTGCCTGCATGACCTCCCAGATCAGGAATGTAATTAGGGATCGCGCCATCCTGCCTTAATTGCTCAACACGCAGGTCCGTTAAGAATTTGCGATAGAAGGCTCTCGCATCCATGTTATAGCATGCAGTAGGGGCAAATACCTGGGCATCGCCTGTCCAGCCCAGTCTCTCATCTCGCTGCGGGCAATCAGTAGGCATATCCAGAAAATTAGACTTCTGTCCCCACATACAATTCTGTGCCAGACGGTTTAATTTATCAGAAGACGAATTGAAATACGATGTTGTCTCAAGATCCGAATAAATGACGCAGCCCTTGAAGTCAGACGCATCAATCTCACCAGGCCAGCCGGTAACCCTTACATAGCGGAAACCATAGAATGTAAAGTGCGGGCGTACATTTTCATCTCTTCCATCTGAGATGTATTCAAATCTTGCCTTGGCAGATCTATAGTTTCCATTATAGAAATTACCCTGCTGCAGCACTTCACCATATTCCAATGTTATCTTAGTTCTTGCAGGCAGATGTGATTCGAATCCTATAAAGCCGACCATATTCTGTCCCATGTCCAGCACAGTCTCGCCTGCCGGTGTATGAATCACTTCCTTAACATCCAGCTTCTCTTTTATTACCAATGGCAGACTATATCTTTCAATAAGATGATCTGGCCTTAATTCAATCGCGCCCTGCGACGTGCCATTATCAGCCTCAATCAGCTCAACCGTCTTGGAAAGATTATCCTTATCAGACCACAATAAGCGATTAAGTGTCTCACCATCATACAGATCACTCATCTCAATATCACTTCCGCGATAGGTCCAGGTCTCATCAGTTGCGATCACATCCTTGCTGCCATCTGCATACCAGATATGAAGCTCTGCGATAGCGGCAAATCTGTTTCCAAAATTTTGCGACTGGCCATCTAGTCCAAATCGTCCCTTATACCAGCCATTGCCGCAGATAATGCCAATAGAATTATCTGTCTCTGAAGTAATGCTGTCTGTCACATCATAGGTCTGATATTGAATATTGGCCCTGTAATCATTACAAAATGGAGCCAGAAGGTCATCGCCTGCCTTTATGCCATTAACATAGGCCTCGTATAAGCCTAGTCCTGTTACATACAATCTGGCTCTTGCAACAGATTTCTTGCATTCAAATGTTTTTTCAAATACAGGATGATACAGATCCGAGGCCGCTGAGCTTATAAACTTGCCGATCCACGGATCATTACCCTTACCGCGTTCAAAATAGCACCTGCCCTCTGCACTGTCACCTTTGTTACCGGTAACTGTAATCTTGCAATAATATCTTGAATAAGGCTCAGCGCAGATATCTATCTTAAGTCCTGTACTATCAAGATCCGCGCCTGACTGCTCCCAGATGCAATCATTAAATTCAGTATCCTTGCTTACAATAACTGAAATATTTTCTGCTCTTTCAGATATACTGTCTTCTACCTTCCATGACAGCTTGATATGATTCAAGTTAAATCCCATAGGATTAGTTATGCCATTAATTTTTATATCTTTAATTCTCATAAGATACCCCTTTAATCTTCATATTTTTTAAAAATAGGCAGTGCCTGCCGAAACAGACGCTGCCCATATCTACAAGTCATTCGAGACATTGTTCGAATAACAAAACATTTGGTGGAGCTGAGGGG
>CAVARE010000028.1:0-15408 GCA_963591145.1 Anaerotignum sp.
CCACATTCGCAAAATCGCTTCTTCGAAGCTTTCCTTTTGCTCATGTGGATATCTCGCCACCTTCAGAACCTGCCACCGGCAGCTTCTTACGGATGCATGGCAATATAAAACTGCTTATCTGCTCGAATGCAAGCATTCGCAGAAAGCAGTTTTGCATGGCTCTGAATAGTTACCAAATATTAATGTCCAGTTCTATCGGGCAGTGATCTGAGCCATATACTTCTGTTAATATCTTGCTATCGGTTAGGGCTGGCTTAAGGCTGTCTGAACATATGAAATAATCTATACGCCATCCTATGTTCTTCTCTCTGGCGTGGAATCTGTATGACCACCAGGAGTATATCTGTTCCTGATCCGGATAGAAGAATCTGAATGAATCCACGAAGCCTGAGGTCAGTATGGTGGTCATCTTCTGACGTTCTTCATCTGTAAATCCTGCATTTCGCCTATTCGATGCAGGATTTTTAATATCTATCTCTTCATGGGCTACATTCAGGTCGCCGCAATATATTACCGGCTTCTTCTCATCCAGTGACTTGATATACTTTAGGAATTCATCTTCCCATGCCATACGCCAATCCAGCCGCTTTAATCCGTCCTGAGAATTCGGCACATATACAGTGATCATATAGAACTGCTCGAATTCCAGAGTTATAACTCTGCCCTCATGGTCGAACTCGTCTACGCCTATGCCATAGCTTACGCTCACAGGCTCCTGTTTTGTGAATATCGCAGTACCGGAATATCCCTTCTTCTCAGCATAATTCCAATATTGATGATAGCCCGGTAGCTCCAGTGTTACCTGTCCCTCCTGGCATTTTGTCTCCTGCAGACAGAAAATATCTGCATCCGCTTCATTAAAGAAATCTATAAATCCCTTGCCCATACAGGCACGGATACCGTTTACATTCCATGATATTAGTTTCATGATGGTTCCTCTTATAATTACAAAGGCTTCTGACAACAATCTGGCACGCGGCACTAAACTTACATTCGTGCCGGGACGGCGCAGCTCCCTGCGAGAAAACAATCAGCGAAGGCGTTTTCGAGCAGGGGCTGCACGCCGAGGTTCACGGCACATGTAAACAGTCATATACGCGTGCCGGGACGGCGCAGCCTATCACTCCATATAGATGAAGCACCTTCCGGTTTCATCGAAGATCGGGTCGATGTCATCGTATGCCACCAGAGTCTCCTCACCGGTATCGATGTTATAGAGCATCAGATTGTCATACAGGTCATAGCCGTAGATTACATATGTGACATCATAATCTTCCCATATAACTGGGATCTTGCGGCCTGTATAATACAGCGCCTGGTTCAGATATACTCCGGTTATGTTAAGTGCTGTTTCATTATTATAGCTGTCAACGGCCTTGTTGATCGATGCTGCTGTCAATTCTGACTCGCTAGGCCTTGATGTTCTCTTATAGAAATATCCGTCGCTCGTCACAACCACGCCTGTTGCATAATATGCACTCATGATTGCCTCGGCAGGATTAGTTGTGATCAGGTTCAGATCGCCTGCGGCATATACATAATATTTGCCGCTGTCTGACAGCATATCGCTGACATCCGTTGTCTCCTCGCTGCACAGCGTTATCTTCATATTATCATTGATAGTAGCCTGCACATTTGCATCCATAGTTTCAGCTACTTCTACATAATTAACTGTACGCTTGTCCTCGTTGTAGCTGGTATAAGGCTCCGCTTCGGTCTTGTCTTCTACATCCGTAGCAAATAGCGTAAACTCGTCGCCTTCCTTATAATCGCTTCCGATTCGAACCACTCTGTCCACAACAACTCTGTTGTATTCAACCAGCGACGTTACATAATATCCTTCTGTCGAGGTCTCTGAAATAAGCACATTCTTGTCCTTATCGATAACATACAGATCCGTCATCAGCAAATATTCCGTACCATCCGTGGTCACATATGTGCTGCCTTCATCGCCCACACCATATACCAGATCCTGATTCAGAAAGCCTAATACCTTGATGCATTTGCCAGCCTCGGCCTCCACAGAATACTTCTCTCCTGTCGACAGATCCATTACATTTATCTTGGTTGCATCATTTTCCTTGCCTTCATCCTGCCATGCCAGCATCCTGCCATCGTCTGATACCTTGAAGTTGTGCTCGTTCAAGCCGCTTACTACGAGCTGCGCAGTATTTGACGACGGATTCAGCGAATAAACATATTCATCAAGAAGAATATAGAATATGTTATTGTCATTCAGATAACATAGCGAGCCTATGGAATTCTTAAGGATCTGATATGGAAGGTTCGAAGGGATGAAGATGTCCTCCTGGACTTCATTTTTCTCCGCCGAATATGTATAGAGTCCGATGCCAGCCTGACCTTCATGCAGGCCGCGGTTCATGTAGCCATATACCAGAAATTCAAAATCGCCATCATCCGTGATCTTCAGCAGTTTTATGTCATGCTGATCATAATTCTGTCTTATATCTGTCGGGTCAGTTTCAAATGAGAACACCTTCTGAAGCGTCTTGGTATCCGTATCCATGAACCAAACCGCCTTATCTGCCACAAATACATTCATATTGCCGTCGGTATTAGTCATGGTCTGAATATCATAATCATTTTCGATGCCAATCAGCACAGATTTATTGCCGATCTGGCTGGCCTCCGGGATAAATATCTCATTTACCGATCGCTCATAGCTTAAAATATATTTCTTCTCGCCATATATTCTGGTTTTATAATATTCCGATACGTTGTAATATTCTTCATCGCCTACCTCTGTGGTACGCGTTACCTGATAATCCAGCCTGAAGAATGCAATGTCATTATCAACATCAATTATGCTGACAACCGGCTCTTCCACCTCTGAAACACCCATGGAGCCCCAGGTCATTGAGCCCAGAGTCGAATAAAGAGAGATATCACCGTAGTTAGTGCTGTCATTTGCTGCCGAGTTCGGAGTCTGGTAATCTGCCAGTATGTTGTCCTTGTCACCATTATACATGGCATCATGGTGCTCCAGCACCAGCGCCATACTCTGCTCCATGTTAGTCGTCGAGTCCTTAATAACTCGCGAATAATAATGAATCTGCCTGTTATTGCCATCCGTAAGCTTAATATCCAGGAAATATTCTTCATTTTCCTCGATCATATTCTCAAGGCTCAGCACCGCAGTCATGGTATCGGCGCTGGTCAGTTTGTAGTCAGAGACAGTCTGCCTCTGGATGAGCTTACCCTCAGTAAGATCCGTCAGGGAAAATTCCAGCGCCCTTACAGTATTGCCATAGAGCTGTGCCTCGATGGTGATGTCATAGTCATAGTCCAGCACAAATATACTGTCTCTCATGTAGTTGCCATCCATTTCCCTGAGATAACCGAACATTCTGTTAATCGGCTGGCCATTATAATCCATCGTAAGCGTCGGCAAAGAGCACTCCTCTATCTCACTATAATAGACAGCCTCCTCGCGGTTCTTCTTATTTATATATATAAGAAGAACCGCTGCCGCTATCAACAGCGCCAGCACTATCGCGCCGATTATGATAAACGGCTTCTTGCTGCGGATATATTCCTTCCTATAATATTTCTTATATGTAGAATGCTTACGTCTTCTCATTTATTGTTCCTATATAATTATAGATGTTAATCTGCATGGTTATATCTATGATGTGCCGGGATGGCGCAGCTCCCTGCGAGAAAATGGTCAGCGAAGGCGTTTTCGAGCAGGGGCTGCACGCCGAGGTTCACGACACATCATAATGTAATACAGAGAATAATGCAGTGCCATTATCTAATGAAGTTAGTATAACTTTCCTTCTCCATCTCTGGCTGCTCGATGCCATTTGCCTTGCCTGATTCTATCAGTTTCATAACCCATGCCAGATATGCTGCAGAATTTCTCATGGTTTTAAGGCCCTCCGCATCTTCCTGTACCTGACCCGCCTTGGCGCCGTGAGCCACATCCCAATATGTGGAGCCTACATAGATCATTCCGCTGATTCCGAAGTATTTGCTGAGTACATCAACCGAAGCCGTGGTTCCAGCTCTTCTGGCAACAGCCACCGTAAATCCCGGCTTGCCGGCAAATGTTTCACCTGATGAATAGAATACTCTATCCAGAAATGACAGAATGCGTCCGCTCGGATGTGCATAATATACAGGTGAGCCGAATACAAATCCGTCGGCATCCTTAGCCTTTTCCACAAATTCGTGCACCTTATCATCTGTAAATACGCAGCTTCTTGTTTTTCTGCATTGCTCGCAGCCTATGCAGTCTCTGAGCGGCTCTGCGCCGATCTGAAATATCTCATAATCAATCCCCTGAGAAGCCAAGAACTTACCTGCCTCCTCCAGCGCCATATATGTATTGCCATTTTCTCTGGCACTTCCATTAAGCATAAGTACCTTCATCATTGTGACCTCACTTTTCCTTGTTTTGTTGTTAATTTTGCTATATCGTTCCTCGAAATGCAAGTATTTCAAAGGGTCGGTTTTAAGGTTTTAGGGCAGCCATCCGTTCTATCTAATTCACATATTGAAAATGCTGATAGTCTGTATTATATGTCCACCAGCCGCCCCATTCAAAGCCAGCCTCAGTAAACAGATTGTAACACAGGTCGCCTACTTCTATCTTATAAGGGAAATCCGAGTCCCTGTCCAGATACTGCCAGCCGTCCTCCGGGAATATGTAATTTTCTGAAGCAATATAATATACATTGTAATATGGATTAATATCTATCGCCAACCCATAAGCATGGTTCGATATCTCATCTGTGTTGTCCACCGTTCTGAAATTAAAGGCTGAGGTATTATTTGCCATGATAGATGTCTCATCATCCGCATCGAACTCGTCAACCAATATCATGCTCTCTATCGGATATTTCGCATCATAGAGCTGCCTGAAAATATCGCATACCGTATCGGCCACGCTGACATTCATCACCAGCTCGCCCACTTTGATATTGCCGTCTATATCGCAGTGAAGACATCTGATATATCTAAGCTCGTCTCGCGACACGGTACAGTTCTCCTTATATGACTTAAGCCACATCCTCGCAAATGTTTTATCACTAATCTCCTCTACATAGAAGAAATAGTCTGTGCCAATACTTGCCACCTGCGCCTCCGTAAGCACCGTTCCAGCTTTCAGGCTTGCTGCCAATTCATGTGGTTTGGACAGATTCACTGGTTTATATGTCGTCTTCTGTGTGCTGGTTTCAGTCTCAGTCTCCGGCTGCTCGTAGGCTGCGGTATCTTCATCTGCCAGCACAGTTGCAGGTGCCATGCCGCCGGCCACTGCCAGCACATATACCGTTATAATGGTACATATAATAATTGTTATTCTCGTAAGCTTTCGATTCATGTTTTTCACCATAGTAATATTTAAACATCCAGATTACAGTCATTCTGGCACGCGGGCATACACTTTGTCATATGCTGGGACGGCGCAGCTACAGGTTGACTTTTGAATGACTCATATTTACACTTAACGCAACTATTCAGCCACTTCATAGATGTGAGGTCAAATATATGATGACAATTATAACTGGCGGCTCGGGCTGCGGCAAGAGCTCTTATGCTGAAAAAATCGCCGCCTGCCTTCCCATGCCGCGATACTATATAGCTACGATGAAACCATATGACGATGAGTGCCTCAGAAAGATCGACAGGCATAGACGCCTGCGGGCTGAAAAGGGCTTCGAGACCATCGAACAGCATACAGACCTGGATACGATCGCAGCATCCGGAGGCACAGCACTTCTTGAATGCATGTGCAACCTGACTGCTAATGAAATGTTTGACGAGAACGGAAACTGCTATGATGCATATGACAAGATTCTGCATGAGGTTCTGCATCTTAAGTCTCAGTTCGATAATCTGATAATCGTAACAAATGATGTAGGAAATGACTGCCGCGATTACGATGCAGGCACGATGAAATATATAACTACACTGGGCAGGCTGAACTGTGCTCTGGCTAAAGAAGCAGATACAGTCATCGAGGTCGTATGCGGCATACCTGTAACGATCAAATCTTAAGCAAGCCGTCATTTTTTCAAGAAAGGCGCGCATAAAGAGCTGCTCTCAACACAATCAAGAAATCCTTTGGTGTTCGGTCTCAGATAAACTGTCATTGAACCCAATTAAAATAGCAACAGAGGGAATGGTAACAACAATATGATACTCATAATAGGAAGTGAAGCCTCAGGCAAGAAGGAATATGTTAAGGGTCTCGGATATACGGATGATCAGATATCTGAGTGCATCAATGATAATAAGCCTGTTTTATACGGACTTCATAGGATCGTTGCGGCAGATCCCGAGAAGATACGCAATACCTTGAGTCGAATTGAAAACTTATCTTCAGGCAAAAGCCTCAACAAGACAGATACACTAGCAGCCTCTGAAGAGGCTGCAGATTTCCCTGCAAATATCCAGTCCGCAGCTGCCAAATCCGACAAAATAAATCCAGCAGATCAGTGGCTTACTAACCTGCTGGCTAAGGAAATCATCGTATGCAACGAAGTCGGCTCTGGCATCATCCCGATGCTGGCTTCGGAGCGCATGTACAGGGAACAGACCGGAAGGCTATGCACCCTGCTGGCAGGCCGCGCCGAGCATGTTATCCGCATGGTATGCGGCATACCTGTTATCCTTCGGTAAGCCGCTCTGCCTATTCAATATTCAGTGATGCCCTCACTGTTCTGCCTCAATATCTGGCAGCACTCCTCACTGCTCACTGTTCAATATCCAGCAATACCCTCTCTACTCCGTCTCAACATTTAGTATGCAGCCTGATTTCACTGAGCGTAGAAAATAGGCTGTGAGTGCAGATGCATTCGCATTTCTACAGCATAATGACATTTTTCTCCGCCTGTATTATCGCCTCACTGTGGGTTACCAGAATTATTGTCTTACCCATGTCATTCATCTTATGCAGGATATCAATGACCATTTTGGCATTCTCGTTATCAAGTGATCCTGTAGGTTCGTCAGCTAGTATAATGTCACATTGCTTAAACATCAGACGCGCCAATGCCACACGCTGCTGCTCCCCGCCTGACAGCTTATATACTTTTTCTTTGAGCTTGTCCTGAATGCCCAGGGTAGTCAGAACATCTGCCAGCTCCATGCCGGAGCGCGCCTTTTTCTGAACCAGATTCAGGTTTTGTTCCACGGTTCTGTCCTCAATTAATGCGAAATTCTGGAATAAAAATCCTACCTTATAAGTGAAATAATCTGTCTTATTTTTTTGCTTATATAAATCAACGCCGTCAACAATAAGCTGGCCGCTATCAGGCTTCTCCAAGCCGCCTATCATGTTAAGAAGTGTTGTCTTCCCACAGCCGCTCTTGCCGGCGAAAACAACGAATTCACCGTCCGGTATACTTAGGTTAAAATCATTCAAAAGCTTCTTGTCTCCAAATGCTTTGAATACATTTACGAATTCAATCACAGGCAGCCTCCTTTCAGAATCTTAGCAGCATTTACCCTTTCATACCTTTGAATAATCACAATCATAAGCACCACCTCAAAAATCAGAAGTGCTGCCCCGCACAGAAGAGGATACCACCAAGGGAACCATTCATGAAATACAGAAAACAGCGCATTGATTCCTATTCCGCCGATTACGGTCACAAAATTCAAAATCAATGTCATGTTATGTTTCTGGATCAGGGAATATCCCAATATCTTCTGAATCGTAAGGAGTTTCGCATTTACCATATACTCCAGCCGCACAATAACAGAGATAACGAAGAATTCCAGAAGCAGAAGCAGCAGACTGAGGACACCATTCAGCAGCATGATGCGTTTTATAATATGGTAGCTTCTCTCGCAGACCTGTCCCACATAAGTTCCGGTAAGATAATCCAAGCCATAGGTTTCCCTTAATTCTTCCATTGTCTCAACGGAAATGTCGAAAATGCTTCGCTCTATATCAGCAATGGTCGCTCCTGACTGCTGCAGTTCCTCATCCGTCATCGCGCAATAAATGATAAACGGATTCTCTGACAGATTAAATCCGTATTCTTCCTGCGGCTCAAAATAAAAGATTTTTTCATTTCCTCCATAAACATGGAAGGATACCGTAAAACTGCCGTCAGTCACCGAGTTTCTTCTATATATATAGTCATAAGCCAGACTCTCGTAATCAATCAGGCTCTGTTTATTTTGGGGAACAAATACATAATAATCGGCATCCTCTCCGTCGATAATATCTTCGAAGCCACTTATGGTTATAAACTGCTTGCATTTCTGGTTAAACTTCAGCAGCTCTATCTCTTCTCCGTTTTCGGTTTCGAATTCTACCAAACGTAACGCTGTTGCACTGCAATTTTTTATCCTGTCATCTCTTTGCAGGGCTTCCAATATGTTTTGCTGATGTTCCCTGCCATCATCATCAGATTCTATGGAGCTCTGCTGAAAATCCAGGAATTGATATGAGCCCATTGCCATGACCTTGTCTTCTAAAAAGATATAATCCGTGTTTTGAGATATAAATACAAAGATAACTGACAGGGAAAATATAACGACTAAGGATGTGATGGTTTTCAATGCATAGCAATTAACCAGCAGGTTTTGGTTAAGATTAGCGCCATACAGGATTGCTTTGTAATTATTCCTGAGGAGTGTAAGGTGCAGACCCGAATTTAAGATGAGGAAGGAAACAAACATAATTGTCAGCGTCATTATGCCATAGCCTATATAGGCCAGCTGGTTGATCACAAAGCACGCGACAGCAAATCCGGCAGCAAAGGCTATTATATCCTGAATAACCGCCCTCGTAATAATCTGCGCGGTTGAACATCCCAGTGAGATTTTCAGAAAATCCTTCTTCTTATCAAATTGGATGCTAAACCACGTAAGCAGCAGCAGGAATAAAAATGCGATGCCCCAGACGCCTACAATAATGATATATAAATCTGCACGATTATCTCTCTTGATATGTGAGATTGTTGTATCCTCCGTATGCAGCTTATCATCCACTTTTTCGGCCTGCTCTTCCGTTCCGATGATGAAGTACCTCGGATACTCCCTGATGGTTTCAAATCGTTCTGTCCACTCTGAAAAATCTGAAATCTTAACAGTTGTAACTCCGGACAAAAGACTTTCAAAAACGCCTTCTGAGATCCCGTAATCTTTTTCCAATACCTCTCCGCAGCCTTCCGTTGCAAATATCTCACATGTACAGTTATCAGCAGCAGTAACAATACGGCTTACGGTGAATGCATATACATTTTCCTCCGCCACAGCCTCCTGCAGGGATCTGCAGAACTTCTCTGTTTCCTCGGCAGACATACGTTTATCATCATAAAAATAGTACATCCCATCATTGAATGCATTCAGATAATTCTGGTATGTCTCCGCTGTAAGAATCAGACATGCGGCAAATAATATCAGACTTATAATCCACTTTACTATTTTCATGGCAGTTCCCACATCTCAGCTGCATAGTCCATGATTTCCTGAAGATGATCATAATTTTTATCAATGAGTTCTTGAATAGCATCATTTGTTTCTTGATCCACTTCTGAAACAATTTCAAAGTTTCTGTTTATATTAGCTGCATATCCTGTACCATCACCGCCCCACGAGGACAAATTATAGCTAAATTGCCCCCATGCATTTCTACTTATGTTTATTAGTAATAATGGATCATCTAAGTTTGTTAGTTCTCCTGTCTCTGTATTTAATGCTGCCCTTGTGTGCCTATTATCTCCTATTGCCAATGTTAGAGGAATAAATCTTAGATAACTCGGTTGGTATATTTTATAACCATATTCTAAATCATCGTCATAGTACGTATGATAATACATTTCAACCAGCTCCTTCGCAGTGAATTTACTTCTTGAGCAGAATTGTTCACTTCGCTCACAGTAGTACTCATACGGTAGCTTGATCATGAACAGCCATGCCAGATTAGTTATTGCAAATATTGCAACCAGAATGCCAAAGATAACGAGAATCCTTTTTAGTGCAGATTTTTTCATTTGCTCCTTCCTTCCACAGATTCAGAAATTTGTCTTCTTTCTTATAAATAACTGACAATGCTGCCGTACAATCGGATGTTTTAATATAACAGACTCTGACATATGGCTGCAACCAGATTCCGCTGAGTGTTAAAAAATAAGCTGTGAGCGTTAAAAATGTCACATGAGGATCCAGGGAATTATACAGGTCGGGTATTGACAAAACGAGTTTCAGCTTACAATATAAACATGATAGGTTGTTGTATACTATACGAGAGGAAGTGATTTTATGGTATTAACAGAATCTATAACTATTGAGGTCCCAGTAGGCATGTCGAAATATTTGGTTACTATGAATCCTGAGACAGAGCTGACTCGAAATGCTCTTCTATTGTATCCGTATATATTAAATCAAACTATATCTCATGGTCGTGCAGCCGAGATCCTAGGAATTCGAAAATCTGAGTTGATTGATTTATATGATAAACTTGGTTATTCTTACCTCGATATGACGATGAATGATTTGGATGATGAGCTAAATACCTTTAGACAGCTGAAAAATAAGAGGACACCAGTATGATAGTCGTATCTGACACAACGCCGCTAATATCCCTTCTAAAAATCAATCGAATAGATTTGTTGGAAAAATTATTTGGAGAAGTCATGATTCCAGATGCTGTATTTGCCGAACTTGTAGCTGACAAGAGATTTCAATCGGAAGCTGATCTTTTGTTAATGGATGAGGCCAAAGGACGCAATATATCAGCCCAGATAGGTCTGCATTTTATGGGAACAATTGGTGTTCTCATGGCTGCATATGAAGAACAGATGCTGACGTCTATGGAAGTCAGAGAATGTGTAAATGGCTTACAGCGTGCAGGAAGACACATTGGGCAGCACCATTATCAAGCGCTGTTGGACAAACTCAGAGATTAGAGTGAACGGTATTTCATGCAGATAAAGTGGATTATCCGTTGATATGCTCCGCCACTATCCTTCCCTGATCCATTTCATATACATCATCACACAGCAGCTCAATATCCTTATCCAGATGTGAGGCAATGAGTATCGTCTTGCCCTGAGACTTTAATTCCAGCAAATATTTGCGCATCTCTTCACACCCATCACGATCAAGCCCGTTAAAAGGTTCATCAAGAACCAGAATATCCGGCTTCTCCATGATTGCCTGAGCCAGCCCCAGCCGCTGTCTCATGCCCAGTGAATATTTTCCAACCGGCTTCTTATCATCAGGATCCAGGCCTACAAACCTGATTGCTTCACGAATATCTTGATCTGTGATTTTGTTCTTTATTCTGGCCAGCATCCTGAGATTCTTATATCCGCTCATATTCGATATGAATCCTGGGGTTTCTATGATCACACCCATGTTATCTGGAAAATCCACATCCCGTCCCAGAATCTTGCCATCTACTATGATTATTCCATCTGTCACCCGGTATAATCCGCTGATCAATTTCAATAGCAGTGTCTTGCCCGAGCCATTATTGCCTACGAAGCCTACCGTGCGTCCCTTTGCAATTGTCAGTGATACGCTATCTATCAAAAGCATATTTCGTATTTTTTTCCTTACACCTGTTACCTCAATATATTCACTCATGACCTAGCCCTCTCCAAATATCTGAGCAAATCCATCTTCTTACCCGATAATATTATTGCAGCAATCAATAATCCAATCAGTACAACCAGTCGAAATACTAAAATGTAAGTAAAGGACGGCATTTTGACCATATACTCATTATAAAGTATCGATGTCGTACACCAATGTATCGGTGATATGCAGCATAATTCTTCCATTCCGAAGAATCCAATCATCATCCTGACAAATACCATTAGTCCATTTACCAGGATTCCTGCAAATTCTGCAACATACAGATTAAGCACTATGGCTATAAATCCGAACATCATCCAAGTTAATATCAACCCTGACAGACACCACACGATTGCCTCATACGGACTTACCGCCGACAACATACCTGCACTGGCTGTTACGCCCATTTCAAATTTTGTCAGAAACTCCTGCTGAGTCATGGATGTGATTATCTTGCCCCAACTATCGTCTATATACATACTTCCTCTGCATACAATCACGATGGATATAACGAAGAAAGCCGCCATAAGTACGCTTATGACTATGACATACAGGAATTGAGACAACAGCCATTTTCTCTTGCTGCTTCTCGCCAGCAGAAGCACCTGATCCGGGTATCTGACAGGAAGATCCGAGAAAAATAAAAGTGCAGATACAAATAGAATATTAATCATAAATGCTGAATTTATTACAATTGCAATAACTCCGATATTTATATTCAGATTATAATATTCCGATGCCTGATATATGGGATTACAGATCAAATATACTGTGCAGAATATTAATGCCATTGATGCCAGATATTTCTTATTAATAATATTTGCTCTAAAATGATACCAAAAAGTCCTCAGAAACCGCATTACAGTCGCCTCCTCTCCAGCTTGTTCCTCAGCGAAAGATGCGTAAGTCCACTAAAGATTACTATTCCTATTACTGCATATGCAAACGGATACAGACACGACCATATAGAGAAGTTATATACATTTTCTATTGATTGCCACATATCCGTATACATAATCCGATTAATCGTATTCAGACTGCTAAATACATGATACGGATTCATCAGCATAGGCAAACCTAACATACTGATAATATTGGTTAACAATATATACAATACCATCGGCGAAACCATTGTAAGATACGGATCCAACAAGAATGTAGATACAAGCATTGTCAGCGCTGCCATAAATGCCATAAAAGCGCCCTGCGTCGCCAATGCAATAAAATAATATAAGATATATTGTCCATCTGCTATCAGCTGCCCGTTGGCATATGCCATTGTAATCTGCTCTAACATTATTCCGTCCTGATCTCCCGCAAATGACGTTACCCCGGATGTTGCGATTACATACAGCAACCCGCCTGATAAGGATGTAATGAATGCCGTAGCAGCTGAGGAAATGCACGACGCACATGCATAAGATAATCTGCCCACACGCGAATAATAATACAGAAACGCCCCACTTCTCCATTCTCTGCAGAATGTCAGGCAGGACGAAATCGCACATATAATCGGCAGTATGTAGCTGGTACTGCCATTTTGATATGCAAACCTAAGATAGTAGTACAGCCCTGCATCCGCATTATTTGCCACATGCCATTGGATTTCTTTAAATGTTGATGCAAACATCAATCCGCTGTATATAACTACCGAAATAATAAAATAATATGAACAGCAGTTCTTACGGATATACTGTCCTACCAGATTCATACATCTGCTCATCATACTATTTCCTCTCCAGTGACTGCGTTAAAATATATCACATCCCCGTCACTGCCCTTATCAGTAGCAAAGCACCATGCCGGAACCAGTTCAAAAGAGGATCCTGTCGGAACAGGATTATCAGACTTAACATCTTCAACTTCATGATCCAGTGTGGCATCCAGTGAAACCGGGATATAAATCAGTTTTAATGAAGTATAGTCCTCTTCACTGGCAGTTGTTTCTAATAAACTATTCATTTTATTTGACAGCAGTTGTCTCGCCTCCTGCTCCGACAACAATGATACAGTCTCCTTTTTTCCATCAATTTCATAAACATGAGCAATGCCTAAAAACTCTATTCCGTCCGATGTATATATAAACTCTATGCGAGATACCTCTCCGTATTTGACTAAATCTCCAGAATTGTAGGTTTCAAACCTTTTAAGTTCGATTCCATCTATTACCTGAATTGCATTCACATAATAAAATTCCTTATACTCACCAAAATAATTTTCCTCGAATTCACCCTTGGTCTGCCCATTTATGTGTTCATCATAAAATGCTCCATATGTCTTATAAATATCCTCTGTAACCGGATAAAAGCAGAAGTCACATTTTCCTATATCAAATGTATCTAAAACATCCTGCATTTTCTGTATCATCTGACTCTCTTCAGCAAATGAAAATCTCACCTGTGTATCTATATAAGACAGCCCATATCCATTAAAGTCATCCGCTTTTAATGCTGTAATAAACTCACTATATTTTTCTCCCGTTGATGTCGCATAAAACTCGTCAGACGCAATTTCATCCAGAACATCTGAATATAAACAATCCTGTCCATCTTCCCTCTGAATCCACTCTGGTTCATATGAAAATAATCCTTTAAACAAAGCAGGGTCGTCTATATCACTTCTGTATGAGGCATAATATATGACTGCCGTTTCAAAAGCATTATCTTCATTTCCTGTGCTGGTCGTAGCCGTATCATCAGATGCATTGTTCACACTAGAATTCTTTTCTCCAGAGCAAGCTGTCATCATGACCATAATAAGCGCAATCCATATCAAAAAATATTTCTTCACTTTTTCCTCCCCGATTTTATCCAAAATGGGTAGCATCACCATAATGCTACCCATTTTCATAAAGTTCATTGGTCAGCTCATCATGGAGCCCATATTCCTGTTACTGTAGTTCCACTACGCCATTGTCCTGAATCATAACTTGCATACAGCCGATACTGGCTGCAACTTGGACTATAATATGCTAAATAATATTTACCGTGAGAGTACGCATCAATATAGTCTGTCGCATACGAACCATCGCTGGTTCGTACTCGGAATGTTACATGGTCCAATAGTATTCCCGTCTTCACATTAACAACCGCACTATCCAAATCGTCTTTTTGCACCGCACCAGTGTACTTCGACGCCGCTCCAGCGGTAACAGTTAAAGTAAATGACGAATTTCCTGCAAATGCTACAGATGTTCCTACGATTGTAAGCATAGTTGTTAACAAGAATAATCTTTTAATTAATCGTCTTTTAATTAATTTCATGAATTTCAACTACCCCCTGGTTATTTACATTTTCATTTATTACCTCGAGGCATTTTGAATATATCAGGTCCATATTTAGTGTGCAACCAGATTTGACTGAGCGTAGAAAAATAGGCTGTGAGCGTTAAATTTTTCTGAGCCGAACCGTATTTTTGCTGATATTGCATAGTTTATTCTTGTATATTTCGCATTCCTTTGTTAACATTTTCATATTGGATTGAATGACTTGATTTTTTGAAAGGATTACACCATGCTCTCAATTGTAGTTTGTGACGATGATGTCAACTTTATCGACCTTATTTTGAAGCCTGCTTTCGAAGAATTACATGCGCATAATTCTGCTAACTTCTCGGTTCAATATTTAAATAACCCTCTCCAGGTTCTCGACCTCTTTAAAAGCGGCAACATCCCTGACATTCTATTTCTTGATATAGAGATGCCTGACATGAACGGTAAAGTTCTGGCTGGTAAATTACGTGCCATTGACAGATCATTTTCATTAGTTTTTATTTCATCCTATGAAAGGGAAGTCTTCGATTCCTTTAAATACCAAACAACAGATTTCATACCGAAAAATCTA
>CAVARE010000029.1:0-7841 GCA_963591145.1 Anaerotignum sp.
AGATGGCCAATGAAATCAATCGAATCGACCCGCTATTTAAGACCCAGGAAGAATATAATGAATTTAAGGAGCGTCATGCCAGGGCAACCGTTGCAAAGGCTCCACTGAGTGAATATCAAGGCAATCTGTTCCTGGGCATTGATGCAGGCTCTACGACTACCAAGATCGCGCTGGTGGGAGACGATGGCGTCCTCAGGTGGTCATTTTATGATAATAATCATGGCTCTCCGCTGGAAACAACAATCAGGGCTATGTCAGAATTAAAGCCGCTGCTTCCTGAAGGATGCAGGATCGCATATTCCTGCTCTACAGGATATGGTGAGGCGCTGCTTAAGGCCGCGCTGATGCTGGACGAGGGAGAGGTTGAAACCGTGGCACATTATTATGCTGCGAGATTCTTCGAGCCTGATGTGGACTGCATACTGGATATCGGCGGTCAGGATATGAAATATATCAGAATCAAGGATGGTGCCATCGATGACATCATGCTTAATGAAGCATGCTCCTCGGGCTGCGGCTCATTTATTGAAAACTTCGCTTCATCCATGAATATGAGTGTGCAGTATTTCGCGCAGGCGGCACTATTTGCTCCTCAGCCTACAGACCTGGGCACGAGATGCACGGTATTCATGAATTCTAATGTTAAGCAGGCGCAGAAGGAGGGCGCGCAGCTCTCCGAGATCTCGGCAGGGCTGTCATATTCGGTTATCAAGAACGCTCTCTATAAGGTTATCAAGCTGACTGATCCTGAGAGTCTGGGTAAGAAGATCGTAGTTCAGGGCGGTACCTTCTATAATGATTCTGTGCTGCGTGCGCTGGAGCTTATAACCGGAAGACAGGTCATAAGGCCTGATATCGCCGGCATCATGGGAGCATTCGGCGCGGCTCTGATCGCCCGTGAAAGATATACAGCCAGGGAAATCGAGAATGTTTCAATGGGATTATCAGCACCAGCATCATCCATGTTGAGTATTAATGATATCCTTAGTTTGGAATTTAAAACCACGCTTGCCCATTGTAAGGGATGTACTAACAGCTGTCTGCTTACGATCAACAACTTCTCAGGGGGCAGAAAATACATCTCCGGAAACAGATGTGAGAAGGCTCTGGGCAAATCAAAATCTGATGATTCCGTGCCTAATCTGTTCAAATATAAGCTGAGCAGAATGTTCGATTACGAGCCTCTCGAGGAGTCATCCGCTCCCCGCGGTATAGTCGGCATTCCTCGTGTCCTTAATATGTATGAGAACTTCCCGTTCTGGGCTACGTTCTTCAAGGAGCTGGGCTATAGTGTCAAATTATCACCGCTATCATCCAGGGCTATATATGAACTGGGAATCGAGTCCATCCCATCCGAGTCAGAATGTTATCCGTCTAAGCTGGCTCATGGACATGTGCAGTGGCTCATTAACTCAGGCGTGAAATTCATCTTCTATCCTTGCGTTGCATTTGAACGCAATGAAACTCCTGATGCCAATAACCACTACAACTGCCCTATCGTAACCAGCTATCCGGAGAATATCAAAAATAATGTTGAGGATATAGACAGATTAAATGTGACATTTGAGCATCCGTTCTTCTCTATGAAGGATCTGACCACATTTGCCAATGGACTGGTGCGGGTATTTAATAAGAAATATAACATTCCTGCAGACGAGGTTAAGGCGGCTGCGTCTAAGGCCTGGGAAGAGCTTCTTAAGGCCAAGAAGGATATTGAAAATAAAGGCGAGGATGTTCTGCAGTGGATGAAGGACAACAACCGTCAGGGCATCGTGCTGGCAGGTCGTCCTTATCATATAGACCCGGAGATCAATCATGGCGTGCCGGAGCTGATCACTTCCTATGGGGTGGCGGTGCTTACTGAGGATTCGGTATCACATCTGAGCCATGTAGACAGACCTCTGATTGCTCTGGATCAATGGATGTATCATTCCCGTCTGTATCGTGCCGCTAATTTTGTTAAGACTCAGGATAATCTGAACCTCATCCAACTGTTCTCCTTCGGCTGCGGCCTGGATGCGGTAACCACGGACGTAGTTCGGGATATATTGACCCACAGCAAGAAGATATATACTGTTCTTAAAATTGACGAGGTAAGTAATCTGGGAGCTGCAAGGATCCGTGTGAGATCACTTCTGGCTGCACTGCGTGACAGGACGGAATTGGCATCTGAAATGCCATATCAGTCAACTGCATTTAACAGGATCGAATTCACGAAGCAGATGCGTAAGGAGGGATATACTATTCTGGCTCCGCAGATGGCTCCGGTACAATTTGACTTGATCAAGGAAGCATTTGACTCCGAAGGATACAACTTCGTGATACTTGAAAATGACAATAAGCATTCCATCGACGCAGGATTAAAATATGTCAATAATGATGCCTGCTATCCGTCGATTATCGTAGTCGGACAGATGATGGACGCGCTGCTGTCAGGCAAATACGATCTTAACAAAACCGCTCTTCTCATCACTCAGACAGGCGGCGGCTGCAGGGCATCTAACTATATCGGATTTATCAGGCGCGCTCTTACAAATGCGGGACTGGGACATATTCCGGTTATATCCTTCAGCGTGGGGCTGGAGAAGAATTCCGGTTTTAAGCTCACGCTGCCAATAATAACCAAAGCCCTGTGTGCGCTGGTAATAGGCGACGTGCTCATGAAGGTTACAAATGCCACCAGACCATATGAGGCTGTGCCAGGATCTACTGACGCACTCTACAAGAAATGGTCTGATATCGTGAAGGCAGAGATAGATAAGCATGCCTTTACAAAGAGGACTTCCAACAGACTTATCAAGGCTATCATTAAGGATTTTGACGAGCTGGAACGTATTGATGTTAAGAAGCCTAGGGTCGGCGTAGTCGGAGAGATTCTGGTTAAGTTCAGCCCTGTGGCTAACAGAGATATCATAAGGCTTCTTGAGAAGGAAGGAGCCGAGGGTGTGATGCCTGACCTGATGGATTTCCTTCTCTACTGCCTGTATAACAATTACTTCAAGGTAGATAACTATTCTGAGAAGAAATCGACTGCTACAATTTCTAATATCGGAATAAGATTCCTGGAATTCATGAGAAAGGAAGCCAATGAATATCTGAGACAGAGCAAGCATTTTGTGCCTGCCTCTCAGATCGGTGAACTGGCACGCATGGCCTCTGAATATGTCTCCACCGGCAATCAGTGCGGTGAGGGCTGGTTCCTGACGGGCGAGATGATGGAGCTGATCCAAGAAGGCGTTCCTAATATAGTCTGCGTTCAGCCATTTGGCTGCCTGCCGAATCATATCATGGGTAAGGGCGTTATCAAATCCATCAGGAATAAACATCCTGAGGCAAATATCGTCGCCATCGACTATGACCCGGGAGCATCCGAGGTTAACCAGCTGAACAGAATCAAGCTGATGCTGTCCACCGCCAGAAGCAATATGGAAAATCAATAATCTTAGGATATTTTGAGATAGATAAAGTCAAAAAAGCAGCCTTGGAAGCGGTTATGCCTCCAGGCTGCTTTTAAATATTCATAATAAAGTGGCAGGGTTCACGATAAGGAGGATTAGTCCAGTTTAGATTCAGTGTATCTGCCAGTCTATAGGTTCCACGCCATGAGCTCTGAGAAAGTCGTTGCACTGAGAGAAGTGTCTGCATCCGAAGAAGCCTCTGTATGCCGATAGCGGACTCGGATGTGGTGCTTTTAATACCAGATGATTAGGATTATTTAGTATTCTTCCCTTGGTTTGTGCCGGACTGCCCCACAGCATAAAAACTATAGGTCTGTCTACTTTATTAAGCACCTGCATGGCGGCATCTGTGAATTCCTCCCAGCCCATGTTTCTATGGGAATTGGCTTCATGGGCGCGCACCGTAAGAACGGTATTAAGAAGCAGCACACCCTGCTCAGCCCACTCTGTCAGATTACCATGATTAGGAATGCTGCAGCCCAGATCGTCATGAAGCTCCTTATAAATATTTACCAATGACGGAGGAATGTCTACACCCTTATTTACTGAGAAGCACAGGCCATGAGCCTGACCTACGTTATGATATGGATCCTGTCCCAGGATCACTACCTTAACCTTCTCGAGAGGCGTGAAGCTAAAGGCATTAAAAATATCATCTCCAGGCGGGAAGATCTGCCTGGTGCTATATTCTTCATTTATAAAATCATATAACTTCTTATAATATGGCTTGGCAAATTCCGGCTTTAACGCCAGCTGCCAGTCACTGCTCATAGGTGCCATAAATTCTCCGTTCTCGCTGTATCAGTTCTGGTTGTCATCACCAGACTGTCCGCCTGTATCATCAGACTTCCTGGTTATCTTATTTTTTATACCTTTCCACAGAGGGACCTCTGATAATTTAAGATGGCTGTGTTTCTCTTGTTTTAAGCCCTCAGCATTATCTGACGATTGCTTGTCTTTTTTATTAGCATTTGCCTTCTTATCAGACTGCAGACTCTGTGAATTAATGGAACTTTCGGCTGGCTCCAGCTCGAAATAGAATGCCACGCCGTCTGGCAGGTTATATACTCCACACTTCTGATCCAGAGAGTCAGCGATGGCCTTAACAATCGAAAGACCCAGACCTGAACCGCCGTATTCTCTGGTTCTGGCCTTGTCTACTTTATAGAACTTGCCCCAGAGCTTATCCAGTTCATCTTCAGGAATGTTCTGACCTGAATTAAATACCGTTACACGTATGTGGTCCTCAATCTTTTCGACGTTGATTTTAATGATCTTGCGCTCATCCATGTGATGAAGTGCGTTATTAAAATAATTGACCATAACGTCTTCGAAGAGGAATTCATCTGACCAGACATAGGCAACGTCGGTATTGTTGAAGAAAATATTGGCCCCGCTCTCTTCTATGATCACTATCATGTTGCGCAGAAATCCATCTATTACCTCTACGACATTGAATCTCTCCAGTGTGACCGCGCTCTTGCCCTGCTCTAACTGATTGAGAGCGGAGAGCTTCTTGATCATGAGATTCATCTTCTCTGCCTCGTCGATTATGACATCACAGTAATAATCCTGATCTTCCTTACTCTCGAATATGCCTTCCTTGAGGCCCTCGGCATAGCCTGAGATCAGCGCGATAGGAGTCTTAAGCTCGTGGGAAACGTCTGACATGTATTTCTTACGGGCTTCTTCTATCTCATCCTTAGCCTTTAACTCATTCTTAAGATTAAGGTTGGCTGTTTTCAGCTCCCTGATGGTCTGCTCTAGCTTGTGCGCCATCTCGGATACGTTCTGGGACAGGACACCTATTTCGTCGTTTCTCTTACGCTCTTCTCCCAGCGGAAGGTCGAAGTCACCTTCATTTACCTTAACAGTAACCTGCGCCAGACGCTTAAGAGGCTCTGTAAATGTTCTTAATATCAGCAGCAATATGACGCCGAATACCATGAACATTATACCGGTAACGGCCAGGAAGAAGCTTAAGGTTACCGTGATATGATTCTGCACGCCGGAATATGAGCATCTGAAGATAAACGAGCAGCCGTCATTGAAAAAGCCCCACATTTCAAGATATGCTGTATTTCCGTTGTCGTCATTAACGGTCTGTATAGTATAATTATCGCCGTATTCTATTATATTATTCTCGTCCCGGTCTCTCAGGAAGGTAAGGTTATTAAGACGCTGATACAATATGTCGGTATTGCCATAAGAAAAGGCAGTCGAACCTGAAGGACTGACTACCAGCATCGAAAATGCGTTTTTCTCGCATATTTCGGTAAGCTCCTTGTAGTATTCCTTCGGCACACTGCCAAAACCTGTATTTATATCTGATTCTTCATCATACATCTGTCGTATAATGTTATTTGCATTGATCATCTCCTGAGTGATTATGCCGATATAGTACCTAGTGGCAAATATCGCGCAAAAGCCCAGACCCATTGAAAATGCCAGGATGAACAATATAACACAATATGCAGCTGTCTTTTTCCTGATGGAGAATTTCATTCTGTAACCTCGAACTTATAGCCCATGCCCCAGATGGTCTTAATGTAGTCACCGCATTTGCCCAGCTTGCTTCGGATCTTCTTAACATGCGTGTCGATTGTTCTGGCATCGCCGAAATAATCGTAATTCCATACGCTATTAAGGATCTTCTCTCTTGAGAGTGCGATGCCTTTATTCTCGATAAAGTAGCACAGCAGCTCGAATTCCTTATAGCTCAGCTCTATCGGCTCGCCGTCTACGGTTACTATATGCGAGGTCTTATTGACCTCGACCTTGCCTGCGGAGATAATGTCCTGCTCATCCATCTTGTGGGTTCTGTGCAGGATCGCGTCAATTCTCGCAACCAGGATCTTCGGGCTGAATGGTTTGGAAATATAATCGTCGATTCCGAGATCGAATCCCAGGAGCTCGTCCATCTCCTCGCCCTTGGCCGTAAGCATGATGATAGGGATCTTAGAGAATTTTCTTATCTCCCTGCAGCACTCCCAGCCGTCCATCTTAGGCATCATTACGTCAAGGATAACCAGGTCTATGCTCTTGTCCGTGTAGACCATCTCAAGAGCTTCCTCGCCATTAGAGGCCTCAACTACCATATATTGCTTAGCAACCAGAAAGTCCTTGACTAATTTTCTCATTCTGGCTTCATCATCAACTACAAGTATTTTAAGATTATCCATATTCACTCCTTAAACATAGCAACATCTATGTATATAATGCAAATCTACTGCATGCCGTGAACCTCGGCGTGCAGCCCCTGCTCGAAAACGCCTTCAATGATTTGTTATAAAAGTCCCAGACAGCGGCTGTGCAACAAGGCAAGCTTGTTTGACTTGTTGTGCAGCCATTGGGTGGGCTAGCCTGCATGAACACGTAGAGCGTTAGCTCGGAGTGCGAAGTGTCAGACGCAGCTGCGAGAGTGCTGCAAGCACGTAGCAGCTGACTTATTTATAACGCATCTTATACATGGGAGCTGCGCCGTCCCGGCATGGGCACGAATATAAGTTTACTGTATATCACATACCCATAACTTTCGGCTTTATGTTACCAAAACAATGTGAAAATTGTATGTAAGATGCGGATAAATTTGCCTTAAAAATTGATAAACCCCATGTGCTCCAGGAGAATCTTGATGCCAAGCAATACGAGCACTGCGCCGCCTGCGATCTCGGCCTTGGCCTGGAATCTGTTGCCGAACTTGAAGCCGATATTAACACCTGCAAATGAGATGATGAAGGTCGTACAGCCTATCAGTATGATTGAACACCAGATATTAAGATGTGCAAATGAAAATGCACCTGTACCCATGTTAAGGAACGCGAATGTAAGTCCGACTGCCAGCGCATCTATGCTTGTAGCGACTGCAAGAAGAAACAGCTCACCGATTTTTAGTTTAAAATCCTCTGGTGCCTCATCAGGATTCTTCATCTCCTTGATGGCATCTATTATCATCTTGCCGCCGATTATTATCAATAGTCCGAATGCGATCCAATGATCGATAGCTGTTATATATTTTTCAAAGCTCATGCCCAGAAGCCAGCCAATAAGCGGCATTAACGCCTGAAAACCTCCGAAGAATCCGGCGATCACCAGTGCGCCCTTCATATTTAATTTCTTCATTGAGAGGCCCTTGCACAGTGACACCGCAAATGCGTCCATGGAAAGACCAACTCCGAGAAGCAAAACCTCTACAAATCCCATAACGGCTCTCCTTTCAACAAATTCACATATTATCGTAATTGAATTAAAAAAGCAATCAATGTATTATTATGTCAGTCACAAATTTCAAAGGCAAGTTGCTCCCGTGCCGGGACGGCGCAGCACCCTGACTAAAAGTCAGCTGCTACGTGCTTGCAGCGCTCTCGCAGCTGAGCCTGACTT
>CAVARE010000030.1:0-21214 GCA_963591145.1 Anaerotignum sp.
TGACCAAGGACGTTCCCGACAATGCAGTCGTGGCAGGTAATCCCGCCAGAATACTAAGATATATTGATAATAATTAATAAAGTAAGTTTAATAAAAAAAGCTCCAACAGAATTTAAAATATCTGCTGGAGCTTTTTTGGTAGTTATAACTTTAGTTAAGTCGAAATGTTGATTGCCGTGCCGGCACGGCTATAACAGCCTTCATAATATGATCTTAATTATCAGCCTTCTTATTGGTGCCGATCTTAAGCACCAGTGTGATGATCACAAGCACGAAGCTGATGATTCCGATGGCGATGAATCTGTAGGATGTCTTATCGCTGCCAGTGATTGATGCTGTCACGGTTGTGATCAATGGTGTGATGAATACGCCTATATATGAAGCTGCCATGATCATCGCTGTGTTAATGGTTTCATATCCCTTGAGCTTCGAACCTGCTGCCATGCAAGAAGGCATAACGATGGTCATTGATATACCTGAGATGAGGCATCCTATGATTATTACCACCAGGTTAGATGAAATGCCCATCAGGGTGGCGCCGATAGCCATAGCCAGCACGCCGGCTGTATTAGTAAATTGCTTGAAGATACGGGCAAATCTTCCAAATACGATACCCATTAATGTACCTGCCAGCAGGAAGATAGTTGACATGGTACCTGCCAGTGATGATCCGCCGAGGCCGTATTCTTCGATAAGCATAGACATGTTAACAGGAACTGCGCTGTATACCATAAGGAAGATACATACGATGATGAGATCACGCCAGATAACGAGCTTGAATGGTCCGCGTTCTTCCTTATTAACAACAGGCTCTGAACTCTTGACAGCAGTATTCTTAGATGATTTTAATCCAATCAATGTGAAGATGATGCCTGGAACGGCGATAAAATATACGAGATATCCCACATTCCATCCGGCTACGGCCAGGAATCCGCCGATAAATGTCATAAGCATGCTGCCGACATTATTGGCACTGTTCTGCCAGCCCAGCATGGTATTCATCTCGTCGCCCTTGTAGGTCGAGTTAACGAGGCTCGGTGCGATTGGTGCCACCATTCCCAGTCCCAGTCCGATAACGCCTGCCCATACATATAAGATGAGAAGGCTGCCATGGAATAAGAATGCCAGAAATCCGCCTATGCATACGATGGTAAGACCTGAGACTGCCAGAGTCTTCTTAGGAAGCTTTTCTGCCATGAATGCCGAAACCAAGGCAAATACCATGCAGAATATACTAGGAAATGTCATAAGAAACTGGATGGATGTATTAGATGCATCCGGGAATGCAGCGGCTATCTGCGCCAGAAAGGACGACACGCCATTTGTGCCATTTTGAACCATAGACATGGTGAGAATGGCGATCTTAAATAAGGCTGAACCACTGTTGCTCACAGCATTTTTATTATTCAATATATTTTCCTCCTAAAATACGCAAAAAATTGCTTTCATGATACGATTTATTTGCCTGTAAATCAAGTTTTGTACAAAGAATTTCTTCCTTTATAGTGCAAATTACTGTATAATATCGACCTGTATGTAATAGAATTCATGAGTTCAGAGAGCATACCGTAAATGCAGGATTTCGATACTGCAGTCAATATTTCGTAAGATAACGGCAATCATTTGCAACAACAGCTAATAAAAATAAAAATTTCAGCGAGAGGTAATCAGGATGTCAAGAAAAGAAAAGGATAATATAAATATCGCAATTCTCGGTGCGGGAACTGTAGGCGGCGGAGTATATAAGCTCATCAATCAGAAACAAGATGAGATAAGAAACAGAACAGGTGCAGGTATCACGGTTAAGAAGGTTCTGGTAAGGAATGCGTCCAAGCCAAGACCTGGATACGACCAGAAGGTATTAACCTCCGACTGGAATGAGATCGTAAATGATCCTGATATTGATGTCATTGTAGAGCTGATGGGCGGCATTGAACCTGCCAGAACATATATAATGGAAGCTCTGGAGAAGGGCAAGCAGATCGTAACTGCAAATAAAGACTTAATAGCTGAATGCGATGAGGAAGTGCTGGGAACTGCAGAAAGAGTTGGCAGCGATATTCTGTTTGAGGCAGCGGTTGCAGGTGCGATTCCGATCATAAGACCGTTGAAGCAGAACATGGCCGGCAATAATATCACAGAGGTCATGGGAATCGTTAATGGCACGACTAATTATATTCTTACACAGATGTCAGAGACAGGCATGAGCTATGAAGAAGCTCTGGCCAAGGCTACTGAGTTAGGTTATGCCGAGGCAGATCCTACAGCTGACGTAGAGGGCTATGATGCAGGACGTAAGGTTGCAATCATGGCATCTATCGCATTCCATTCGAGAGTAGTATTCTCGCAGGTCTATACTGAAGGTATCACTAAGATCACAGCAGAAGATATTAAGTATGCTAAAGAATTCGGATACGTAATCAAGCTCTTAGGCGTTGCCAAGGAGACAGAGACAGGAATAGAGGTTAAGGTTCATCCGATGCTGATTCCTGTTACACATTCGCTGGCCGGTGTGCGCGATGCATTTAATGCAGTATTTGTTCACGGCGATGCCATGGACGATATTACATTCATGGGAAGAGGCGCAGGCGAGATGCCGACAGCCAGTGCGGTAATGGGCGATATCATAGATGTATGCAGAGATATTCTGTACGACAGCTGCGGCAGAATCGGAAGAGAATGCTATAAGGATCTGCCAGTTAAGAAGATTGAAGATACAGATAGCCGTTTCTTCCTGAGACTTCAGGTAGAGGACAGACCAGGCGTTCTGGCCAATATTGCCAGCGTTCTGGGTAATAACAGCGTTTCAATCGCACAGGTGGTTCAGAAATCGGCAAATGGCGGTGTAGCAGAGCTGGTTATTATCACTGATACAGTATGCGAGAGGAACATGAACGACGCACTGAAGGTATTCGACGGACTGTCAGTTGTTAAGGAAATCTCGGGCGTAATTAGGGTATATTGATGGTGGGCTTATGCTCCGTATGTAAAAGTGAATGGCATCCGTGCCGGGACGGCGCAGTACCCTGCGAGAAAACAATCAGCGAAGGCGTTTTCGAGCAGGGACTGCATGCCGAGGTTCACGGCACGGTATGCTAGTATGACCTGTACGTGAGGGAGATTACTAAATGAATAAAAGCATGATCGTCGGCAACCCGACGAAATCACTTATAATGTTTGCGGTGCCCATAATTCTGGGTCAGCTGTGCCAGCAGGTATACTCGCTGGCGGATACGATTATCGTAGGACGAACACTGGGACAGGGACCGCTGGGTGCGGTAGGCAGCGCGGTATCTGTCTGCTGGGTATTTGTGGCCATAGCCATAGGACTGGGCATGGGCTGCTCGGTTGTTATATCGCAGCTGTTTGGCGCCAATAAGATCGGCAAGATGAAGACAGCCATAAGCACGTCTCTGATATCCATGATCGCGCTCAGCATCATTTTCCTTATCATAGGAATAATATTCTGCGACGCGATCACGGCGCTTATGAATACTCCTGCGGAGCTGGTGGAGGATGCCAAGACATATTTCTGGATATATGTAGTGGGATTCCCGGGACTGTTCCTGTATAACATCTGCAATTCGATATTTAATGGCCTGGGTAAGAGCAAATATCCTCTCATATTCCTGGCCAGCTCGGCTGTCCTTAATATAGGCCTCGATCTGTGGTTTATTCTGGGACTTCATTGGGGTGTGGCAGGAGCTGCCATCGCAACCATTGTTTCCCAGTATATATCAGCAATCCTGTGCTTTATCACATTATTGAAGTATCTTAAGAAGGACTGTGCGACTGATGAAGAGAGCACATTATATGACTTTTCGATGCTTAAGGTCATAGCTAAGGTTGCGATTCCTACGATGATCACTCAGACAATCATGTCAGTAGGACTGGTTGCACTGCAGGGACTTATTAACAGCTTCGGAACGGATATAATGGCTGGATATACAGCCGCATCTAAGATAGATGGTCTGGCTATCATTCCGATGGTTCAGATCGGCAATGCCGCATCAACATTTGCGGCTCAAAATGTAGGTGCCGGTCAGTATGACCGTGTAGTTAAGGGATACCATACGGCTCTTGTGATGAACCTGATTGTATGTATTGCGGTTACAGGAGCGCTGCTTATATGGAGCGCGCAGGCTATAGGACTCTTCATGGATGCGTCATCCAGCGCGACGGCTATTGCCAAGGGCGTAGAATATATTCAGATAGTCAGCATATTCTATATTGTCATGGGATTGGGCAACTGCACACTGGGTATTCTGAGAGGCACAGGCGATATTAAGCCGACTATGGTATCGCTATTTGCCAATTTCGGCTCGAAAGTTGCATTTGCATATATATTCGCTACTATCTTTCATTCAGAACTCTTCGTATGGTGGTCAGTTCCTATTGGATGGGCGCTGGGCTTCATAATCGCATATGCCAGATTCAAGACTGGCAAATGGCGCACAAAATCAGTAGTTAGGGAGATAAATTAAAGGCAGACATCATGCAATACAGAGAAGATAAATACGGCAACAAAATCTCAATCCTTGGCTACGGCTGCATGAGATTCACGAGTAATGCCGGCAGGATTGACATTCCCAAGGCGACTGAAGAGGTCAGGCTGGCGATAGACAATGGCATTAATTATTTTGATACAGCTTATCTGTATCCGGGAAATGAAACAGCTCTGGGAACTATCCTGGAGACTCTGAATGCAAGGAATAAAATAAATATCGCGACCAAGCTTCCTCATTATCTTGTTAAGAAGCCAGAGGACTTTGACAAATTCTTTGACGAAGAGTTAAGACGACTTAAGACGGATCATGTGGATTATTACCTGATTCATATGCTGACAGATATTAATGCATGGCGCAGGCTATGCGGTATGGGCTTGGACAAATGGATAGAAAATAAGAAGGCATCGGGGCAGATCAGACAGATAGGATTCTCTTATCATGGAAGTTCTGATATGTTCTGCCAGCTGGTGGATGCTTATGACTGGGAATTCTGCCAGATTCAATATAATTATCAGGATGAACATTCACAGGCTGGTGTGAAGGGTCTTAAATATGCATCTGAGAAGGGTCTTCCAGTCATAATCATGGAACCCTTAAGGGGCGGACGATTGAGCTATAAACTGCCGGATGCTGCCAGACAGATATTTGCGGAATACCCGGATAAGCGATCTGCAGCTGCCTGGGGATTTCGTTGGCTGTGGGATCAGCCTGAGGTTACATGCGTTCTGTCAGGAATGAATTCTATGGATATGCTGCGGGAGAATATTGAAACTGCCAATGAATCTTATGCAGGCATGATTACTCCGCCTGAGAGAGAAGTATATAAGAAGGTGGTTGCGGCAATTAATGCCAATGTTAAGGTTCCATGTACAGGCTGCAGATATTGTATGCCGTGCCCACAGGGAGTTGATATACCAGGCTGTTTCTCGGCCTATAATAACAGGGCATCGGGCGGACTGTATGTGGGACTTAAGGAATATTTCCAGTGTATGGTTCTGAGACAAAAATATACGGGAGTATCTAATTGCGTGGGATGTGGCAGATGCGAGCAGCATTGTCCCCAGGGCATTAAGATAAGGCAGGAGCTTAAAAATGTTAAGAAGACATTTGAAAATCCTGCGCTTAAGCTTGCGATTAAATTAGCTCCTAAGATTGTCAGATACTAAAGAAGACGTTTAATAAAGTGAACAGAAATAACATGATTAAAGGTGCAATATTTGATATGGATGGAACCCTGCTGGATTCCATGGGAATGTGGAAAAGTGTAGGGGAGAATTATTTGATTTCGCTGGGTATAGAGCCTGAACCGGACATTATATCTACGATAAATCATATGAGTACTAAGCAGGTAGCTGAATATCTGGTCAATACCCATCATGTATACAAGACAGAAGATGTAATTGAATACGAGATTTGGAAAAATATCGAAGGATTCTATAGAAATCAAGTAGTAACCAAACCATATATTGTAGAATTCCTGGAGAAGCTGAAGGCTCAGGATGTAAGGATGTGCGTTGCTACCGCAACTGGCAGGGATCTGGTGCAGATCGCCCTTAACAGATGCGGCATAGCAGATTATTTTATTGATATATTCACGACAAATGAAGCAGGTGCAGGCAAGGATAAGCCCGATATTTATGAGATGGCGCTAAAGTGCCTGGGAACTGACAAGAATGATACAGTTGTATTTGAAGATATATTGATTCCGCTTATGACAGCACAAAATGCAGGATTCAAGACCTGTGCCGTGCAGGATAAATATAATGATGATGAATATGGACTCAGAAAGAGAGCAGACTATTATCTGGAAAGCTTCGGCGAATATGACCAGTTTGTCAGAGCATTTGACAGAAGATGCGTGATAATCGGCGGTGCCACTATCAATAATTACGAGAATGTTAAGAAATATCTGAAGCCTGAAGATTATGTGATATTCTGCGATAGCGGCCTGAAGCATATGGGCAGTTTGGAAGTTAAACCTGACCTGATCGTTGGTGATTTTGATTCCTGCGAGAATCCAAACCTTGCTGTAGAAACCATCGTACTTCCTTGCGAGAAGGACGATACGGATACAGTTTATGGTGTAAGGGAAGGCTTAAAACGGGGATATAACAATTTTCTGCTGCTGGGAGTCGTAGGTGACAGATTCGACCATACGATGGGCAATGTCTCCATTCTGCTGAAGCTGGATTCTCTGGGCAAGGGCGCGATGATAGTAGACGACTATTCTGAGATGCAGATAGTTTCAGACAGGCCTGCATATATCAGTGATGAATATTCATTTTTCTCACTTCTTAATATCAGCGGTGAGGCACGGGATATTCATATTGAAAATGCAAAGTATACGCTGGATGGCGCTGAGATTACGTGCGAATATCAATATGGCGTGAGCAACGAGGTGTTGCCTGGACAGACCGCCAGAGTAAGTGTCGGAGCAGGCAGATTATTACTTATAAAAGACAGGTAACTATGGCAAATAAATTATCGAAAAATTTAGTTAAAGCAGAGACATCCGAGCCTGTAAGACTCAATAAATATCTGAGTGATGCCGGCATTTGTTCAAGAAGAGAAGCCGACAGACTGATTGAAGCCGGCAAGGTTACGATAGACGGTCAGATAGCCATAATGGGACAGAAGGTCTCACCGGGACAGAAGGTTGTCTGCAATGGTCAGGAAGCCAAAAGTCAGAATGATCTGGTGCTGCTGGCATTTTATAAGCCTGTGGGAATTGAGTGCACGACGGCCAGAAATAATAAGGACAATATAGTTGATTATATTAAGTATCCTACCAGAATATTCCCGATAGGCCGCCTCGATAAGAATTCATCGGGACTGATTTTGCTTACTAACGCAGGCGAGATATCAGATAAGATCCTCAAGGGCTCTAATTATCATGAGAAGGAATATCAGGTGACGGTAGACAGGCCGCTTACCATGGATTTCGTCAAGCATATGCGTGACGGTGTTGAGATCGAATTAGAAGACGGCAGACGCAAGGTTACGACCCGTAAGTGTCAGGTGGAGGCCACCGGCAAATGCAGCTTCAATATTGTACTGACGCAGGGACTGAATCGTCAGATCAGGCGTATGTGCCAGGCATTGGGATATAATGTCCTTACATTAAAAAGAACCAGAATCATGAATATTAACCTGGGCAATCTCTCAGAGGGACATTACAGAAATGTATCAGAATCTGAGGTAAGGAAACTGATGAAGGATCTTAATAAGAGCCAGGCAGCTGATAAGGAAGAATAATATGACATTTCAGGAATATAATGAATTAAAGTCCGTAATAGATTATCATATGGACAGGTATTATAACCAGGATGCTCCCGAGATCAGCGACTATGAATATGATCAGCTTATGATCAGGCTGAAGGAAGCTGAGAAGGAGCACCCTGAGTGGATCACGCCCGATTCACCGTCACAGAAAATAGGTGGAACAGCCAAAAGAGAAGCCGGAGTCAAGGTAGTTCATGACGTACCTATGCTTTCAATAGAAGATGTATTTACCAAGGAAGACGTGATAGCATGGGTGAATAAAGTTCACGAGCTGCATCCTGATTGCACATTTTCGGTAGAGACTAAGATAGACGGACTCTCGGCGACTCTCAGGTATTCGCAGAAGGAAGACGGGAAGATGTATCTGGATCTGTGTGAAACCCGGGGAGATGGCATGACAGGGGAGGATGTAACGGCGAATGCTCTGGCAATCCCTGATGTCAAGAAGAAGATAGACCTTCCATATGAGTCAATGCAGCTGCGTGGCGAGGTCTATATGAGCCATGAAGACTTCGAACGCTTCAATAAGGCGCAGGAGGATGCAGGCAGGAAACCTGCGGCAAATCCTCGCAATCTGGCAGCAGGTACCTTGAGACAATTAGATGCATCTATTACTAAGGAACGGGGCCTTAAGATGTTTATCTTTAATGTGCAGCAAGGTCCTGCAGAACTTACCACCAGCCACATAGAGGCACTTGATATATTAAGCCGCAAGAAGATCCCCGTCGTACAGCATAAGAAATGCACAACACCTGAGGAGGTTATTGCTGCCATTGACGAGATCGGCGAGATGAGAGGCGAGCTTGCGTATGACATTGACGGCGCCGTGGTTAAGATCAATGAAATCAGGTACAGAAATGATTTCCCGGCGGGCAGTAAATATTCCAGCGGCCATATCGCTTATAAATATCCGCCTGAAGAGAAAATCGTGGTGATCGATGATATTATTGTAGACGTGGGACGAACGGGTAAGCTTACATTTACCGGAGTATTTCATGACAGAGAGACAGGTAAACCGGCAAGGCTCTGCGGCACTAGTGTATCCAGGGCGACCCTTCATAATCAGGACTACATTAATGAAATGAAGGTTGGAATCGGAGGCGCTTATAAGCTCTATAAGAGCGGCGAGATCATTCCTAAATTAAACGGCTGCGTGGAAGAGCCGCCTCAGATATTCAAGGCTCCTTCTGTCTGCCCTATATGCGGCTCGCATCTGATACGTGAGGAAGATACGGCAGACATCAGATGCGTTAATCCAAACTGTGGGGCGCAGGTCTCCAGAACAATCGCATATTTTGCATCCATTAGCTGCATGAATATCATGGGGCTGGGAGAGACCATAGTAGATGCTCTGGTAAATGAAGGATATCTTAAAAATTATGCCGATATATATAAATTGAAGGATCACAGAGACGAGCTGATCGAAAAGGGTATAATCGGTAAGGAAAAGAATACAGATAAAATCCTTGCGGCTATTGAGAAGTCTAAGGCTAATGACGCGGCGAAGGTGCTCACAGGCCTTGCCATCAGAAATGTCGGTAAGCAGACAGCTAAGGATATAATGAAGCATTTCAGCAGCATAGAAGAGCTTGCAAATGCCACTGAAGCAGAGCTTACTGCCATTAATGACATAGGAGCTACAACAGCTCACTGCATCACGGAATTCTTCTCAAATGAAGAAAACAGACGGGTTGTCGCTGAGCTGGCGGATGCAGGCGTTAACATGAAAGCAGAGGATAATGCCGCGGTTTCTGATAAATTGGCCGGTCTTACAATAGTTGTTACAGGTACACTGCCTACACTTGGCCGTAAGGAAGCAACCGAGTTAATAGAGAAAAATGGCGGCAAATGCACAGGCAGTGTCAGCAAAAAGACATCACTGGTAGTTGCCGGCGAGGAAGCAGGATCTAAGCTCACCAAAGCCAATGAATTGGGCATAAAAGTCATTGATGAGGGTCAGCTGCTTGATATGCTCAGATAGATATTGCTTTATTAAAAATTCTAAGGGGGTCACTAATGCCAATTAAAGTTCAAAGTGATCTGCCTGCTAAGGCAGTCATCGAAAAAGAAAACATATTCATTATGGATGAGAACAGGGCCATCAGTCAGGACATACGTCCACTTGAGATCGTTCTGGTTAACCTCATGCCATTAAAGGAAGATACTGAGATCCAGATGTTAAGAAGTCTGTCTAATACACCGCTTCAGGTTAATCTTATGTTTGTTGCACCGCATCATGTCAGCAAGAATACGCCTCTGTCCCATCTGAATCAGTTCTATCATAAGTTCGAGGATATTAAGGACAGAAAATTCGACGGCCTTATCATAACCGGAGCGCCGGTTGAGATGATGGATTTCGAAGAGGTGGATTTCTGGAATGAGATCGTCAGCATAATGGATTGGTCGGAGACCCATGTTACATCCACCATTTTCCTGTGCTGGGCAGCTCAGGCAGCGCTCTATCATTTCTACGGAATGAAGAAGAGGATACTGGATAAGAAGATCTCAGGAATCTATGAGCATAAGGTGCATAATAGAAAGACGCCGCTTATAAGAGGCTTCGATGATGTATTCTGTGCACCGCATTCACGAAATACCGAGATCAGCGCACGGGATATAGCCAAGTGCAAGGATGTAACAGTTCTGGCGGATTCCGATGAGGTGGGGGTATTTTTGTCCATCGCCGAGGATGGTAAGAAGATATTTGTCATGGGACATCCTGAATATGACAGAAATACACTGGACAATGAATATAAGAGGGATATGAAGAAGGGCTTAAATCCAGCTATTCCGGCCAATTATTATCCGGATGATAATCCTGAGAACAAGCCGCTTCTTACATGGCGTGCACATGCTAATACATTTTATACCAACTGGCTGAACTATTATGTATATCAGGCAACGCCATATGATCTGGAAAAATAAAAAAATATTTAAAAACAGCTTGTTAAAAACGGGCAAATGATGGATACTTGTTTTAATACTCCGATGCTGATCTATCACGGTTGATACGGCATCGGAATGGCAGACAATATAACACCAATGTATTAATCTGGGCGTCAGCGACACGGCCTGTGTCAAGTCTGCCGCCTGAGACTTTAATCGTATCTACAGGGAGGATATAATGGCAACATATATTGATGAACCTTCACGTACCTTTAATGAGTACCTCTTGATTCCGGGATATTCTTCAGCTGAATGTATTCCGAAGAATGTTTCACTTAAGACACCGCTTGTAAAATACAAAAAAGGCGAGCAGCCTGCAATCACTATGAACATTCCGCTGGTATCAGCCATCATGCAGGCAGTTTCTGGAGACAGACTGGCTGTCGCACTTGCAACAGAAGGCGGTGTTTCTTTTATTTATGGCTCACAGTCTATCGAAGACGAGGCTGCCATGGTCAAGAAGGCTAAAACCCATAGAGCAGGATTTGTAGAGAGTGATTCTAATCTGTCACCAGAGAATACTTTGGCTGACGTTATCGCACTTACTGCTAAGACAGGTCATTCAACTATCGCTATAACAGCGGATGGAACACCTGATGGCAAGCTCGTGGGCATCGTAACCAGCAGAGATTACAGAGTCAGCCGTATGAGCACAGATATCAAGGTTAAGGAGTTTATGACCCCATTTGATAAGCTTATTACAGCACCTGAGAGCACGACTCTTAAGGAGGCCAATGATATTATCTGGGATCACAAGCTCAATTCACTTCCTATCATAAATGATGAGGGACAGCTGCGTTACATGGTATTTAGAAAGGACTATGATACCCATAAGCAGAATCCGAATGAACTTCTGGATGCTCAGAAACGTTATGTAGTCGGTGCCGGCATCAATACCAGAGATTATGCAGAACGTGTTCCGGCACTTCTGGAAGCAGGAGCAGATGTTCTCTGTATTGATTCGTCAGAGGGATTTTCAGCATGGCAGGAGCAGACGCTTAAGTGGATCAGAGATAATTATGGTGATTCAGTTAAGGTCGGTGCAGGTAACGTTGTAGATGCAGACGGATTCAGATTCCTGGCAGACTGCGGCGCAGACTTCGTTAAGGTCGGCATCGGCGGCGGTTCTATCTGCATTACTCGTGAAACTAAGGGCATAGGACGCGGACAGGCCAGCGCACTTATTGATGTATGCGAGGCCAGAAATAAATATTATGAGGAAACAGGTGTTTATGTTCCTATTTGCTCAGACGGCGGAATCGTATATGATCATCACATGACACTGGCATTGGCTATGGGCGCAGATTTCATGATGCTGGGCAGATATTTTGCCAGATTTGACGAGAGCCCGTCTAACAAGGTCAGTCTGAATGGTACTTACTACAAAGAGTATTGGGGCGAGGGCTCAGCAAGAGCCAGAAACTGGCAGAGATATGACCTGGGCGGAGATGCTAAGCTCTCATTCGTTGAAGGCGTTGATTCATATGTTCCATATGCAGGAACACTTAAGGATAATGTAGCACTGTCACTTAATAAGGTCAGATCTACGATGTGCAACTGCGGCGCATTATCAATTCCTGAACTGCAGAAGAAGGCTAAGCTTACATTGGTTTCAGCCACAAGTATTGTCGAGGGCGGAGCTCACGACGTAATTCAAAAAGATACCAATCAGTCGAATAAGTAGTATTTGACTTTTTGCACAACAGCAATTACAATTAGTAGTTGTAATTTGTACAATGAAAACTAAATATTGAAATAAGGAGGTGCTCCTCGTATGCCGATTTGGTTAGCTATCATTATAGCTGTAGTTACATTCTGCATAGGAGCTGTCATTTTCTGGACCATTTCAAAGAATGCCACTATTAAAGAGTATAATACCAAGGTTGGTAATGCCGAAGATAGAGCAAGAGCTATTATTGATGACGCCTTAAAGACGGCTGAAGCTAAAAAAAGAGAGGCTTCGCTTGAGATCAAGGAAGAGTCTATTAAGGCCAAGAATGAATTGGAAAAAGAAACAAGAGACAGAAGGAATGAATTACAGAAGTACGAGAAGAGAGTTCTTCAGAAGGAGGAAACTGTAGATAAGAAGAGTGATAAGCTCGACAAACTGCAGAATACTCTGACTCAGAAGGAAGCTGCGCTCGATAAAGAGCGTGAGGAACTCAAAAATGTTACCGAAGAGCGAAAACAGGAACTGGAAAGAATATCTGGTCTCACCTCCGAGCAGGCTAAAGAATTATTGTTTAAGAGTGTGGAAGAGGATGTCAAGATTGATATCGCTCGAATGATCAAGGAACAGGAGGCTAGAGCTAAGGAAGAAGCAGACAACAAGGCTAAAGAATTCGTTGTCAACGCTATCCAGCGTTCAGCCGTAGATCATGTTTCAGAATCAACTGTATCAGTCGTTCAGTTGCCAAATGACGAGATGAAGGGTCGTATCATCGGTCGAGAGGGAAGAAATATTCGTGCCCTTGAGACATTAACAGGTGTTGATCTGATCATCGATGATACACCGGAAGCTGTTATTCTGTCAGGATTCGATCCTGTCAGACGAGAGGTTGCAAGAATTGCCCTCGAGAAGCTGATAGTGGACGGACGTATTCATCCAGCCAGAATTGAAGAGGCTGTAGAAAAGGCACAGAAGGAAGTAGACAAGATTATCAAGGAAGCTGGTGAAGCAGCTATACTTGAGGTTGGTGTTCATAGCCTTCATCCGGAGCTTATCAAGCTTCTGGGTAGAATGAAGTACCGTACCAGTTACGGACAGAATGCACTTAAGCATTCAATTGAGGTTGCATTGCTGTCAGGTCTCCTGGCTGGAGAACTGGGCTGCGATGTCAGATTGGCCAAGCGTGCAGGATTGCTGCATGATATCGGCAAATCAATCGACCACGAGATTGAAGGATCACATATTCAGATTGGTGTTGACCTGTGTAAGAAATACAAGGAAAATGCGACAGTTATCAATGCTGTTGCTGCACACCATGGCGATGTTGAACCTGAAACACTTATCGCTTGCATCGTTCAGGCGGCTGACGCTATAAGCGCTGCACGTCCGGGTGCAAGAAGAGAAAACTTAGATACATACACTAACAGACTTAAACAATTAGAAGACATTTGCAACGAATACAAGGGAGTTGAGAAGTCCTTCGCAATTCAAGCCGGCCGTGAGGTCAGAGTTATGGTTGTACCGGAGAAGGTATCAGATGCTGATATGGTTCTGATGGGTCATGATATCTGCAAGCAGATTGAAGATGAACTCGAATATCCGGGACAGATTAAGGTGAATATTATTCGTGAATCAAGAGTCACGAATTACGCTAAATAGTAACTTAAAAATTAAGAAAGCTGCTGCACAAGAGATTGTGCGGCAGCTTTTCTTTATAAAAATTCCAAGAAAATATGCTTATACTTATTCGTACTTCTTAGGCTTAATGAATGCAATAAGGATGATTGCGGCTACTGAGCAAGCCAGAAATACGTAATATGCTGTATTGATATTTGCCACACCGACCAGACCGATTACAACGAATGCTGTAGAACGTACTGCTGTGTTGATTGGAGCGATGATACGGTTAGCTTGGATAAATCCGAATCTGCCGAAGCATGTGCCAATGATTGATGGGATGAGGTTACCGATACCGCCGATACCGAATCCTACGAAGAAGGTTACGAGGTAGAGCATAACCATCGAACCGTTCTGAAAGATCATGAGAAGAAGCGCCACTACATACCATGCGGCATAGATAAGTGATGCTGTCTTGGTGCCGAATTTCTGGTCGAGAAGTCCCCAGATGTAGCTTCCGATGATACCAACAATAGCAGCAACTGTGAGCATTGTGATGGCCAGGCTTGACTCAATGCCTACCATGCATAGTTTTGTGACGAAGTTAGACACAAGACCGAGGGTTGTCATCCATAAGAAACCATGACCGAATCCGATGAGCCATGTGTTCTTGTCTTTAGCGATAACCTTCAATGTCATCTTAGCTGCAACAGCTTCCTGCTGCTTCATTAATTTTTCAGCTTCTTCATGATTGATTGGTTCGTTATCAGGTGTTGCACCAACTTCCTCAGGTGTGTTCTTGGCCCAGAAGATTGATACACCGGCGAATACGAAGCATACGATACCGATGATGATATAGGCTGTCTGAGGATTACCAATTGCGCTCAGGATGAGAACGATGGTTGCTGTGCAGATAGGAAGACCCATAGAAGCCCAGCCCAGAGCCAGACCCTTCTTATGAGGAAACCAGATGTTCATAATGTTATTAGGAACAACGTTAAGCTGGATATTACCTGCAACGAATGTTAACAGAACTATCATAATAAGGAATACAGTCATATTCGTTGTAAGTGCAAATATGATACAGACAATGCCGCAGATGATGTTTCCGAATACTGCCATGAAGCGGCTTCCCTTCTTAGCAGCCATAATACTGAATACGATAGCAGCAACGACGCTGATCCAGCCGCCGATACCCGACATGGTATTACATAAGTTGACAAAATTGTCACCCCAGCCTCTTAATGAGGCAAATGCACTTGGAAACCAGTTCAGTGTGTCAGTAGACAGTACTGCAGCGATGTAGTAGCTGATGGCGCAGTAGATGATCATCGACCATCCCCATTTGCCAAAATTACTTTTGGTATTATTCATAACAAACCCTCCTATAATAAGTAAGATATAAGTAAGTATTATTTGTCAGAGTATGGATTGCATAAATTTGATTTTTTTATGCAACTCTGAGAAATTACGGGCGTATTATAATTTATTTTTCTAAAAGCCGTCCAATGAATGTATGGGATATAATTATTCCATCAGGGAATAAATCCATTTGCAAATGTTCATGCCTGAATATATAATTATGCGGTCGAAATCAGGAGGATGAAGAATGGATTTTGCATTAGCAGGAGTTACAATTCAGCAGATAATAGTATTTCTAAATGTGGCAGAATATGGCGGATTTGCTAAGGCAAGTGATTATCTGCATATGACGCAGTCGGCCGTAAGCAAGAGTATTGCTAAGCTGGAGAAGGAACTGGGTCTCGTACTTTTTACGCGTACAACAAGGGAAATTCATCTGACAGATGCAGGCAAGATTCTCTATCAGGACTGGAAGAAGCAGACAGACGCCATGCACAATAGTTATATAAAGGCGGCATCACTGCAGCGGGAGGCAGATACGGAACTTAAGATCGGCCTGTTAAATACAGCACGTCCTGAACGATATTTCTGGAATTTTCAGGAGAGATTTAAGAAGACTTATCCGGAGATTCAGCTTGAATTATCAACTGAGTATATGACTGATCTGGAGAAGGGACTTCAGATGGGCGAGTATGATGCGATTATGATTCCTGATTTTGAGCGCTATTCACTGGAGGAAATGGGACTTTCCTGGAAGTGGGCAGCATGCAATGATGCCAGGCTTGTTATGTCTCGCAGTCATCCGTTGGCTAAAAGGGCCGCTCTTACCATGGCTGATATATTATATGAGAATTTTATAGTCTTAGAGCATGGAGAAAAGCCAGGAATTCAGGGCTCCTATGAGCAGGATCTGTATGAAAGATTTCGCCCATATCGCGTTAAGCCTAAGCTGGCTGCGCAGTATAAGAATGCATACAGCATACAGTATCTGTTCCATAATGACAACAATGTAGTGCTTTTTACTGATGATTTCTTCGATTTTCCAGATTATGCGGATATTGTGAAGATTCCAGTCAAGAATGAAAAAACAGGAATCATCTGTGCATGGAATGACAGCAATCAAAAACTTTCTCTACATAAGTTTATTGAAATGCTGAGACCAAATGTAAGCGGAGAATAGCCATCAAGTCCAAATAGGAATAAATAATAAAACAGAATTCCTGCAAGCCGTCTTGCAGGAATTTTTATGCAATTTTATAATATAAACGTTGCTAGAATGCATCATTTGAATGACAGCTGCTATATAGCATACGTGTTGCTGAGATGATGTATTCACTGAATGATATTTCATGATCGGACTCAGAACTGTCAGATTTATGATGTCATATTTGGTATTCAATAAATACAAATTATAAAGGAGAATGATTATGGCAAACAAAGTTCCTGCATCAAATGCAGACCGTGAGAAGAGTTTTTATAAATATTATGCAGCAGATATATATGCCGGCGAACAGTCTAAGTATGACATGATTACTGATGAACCGCTGGACAATAAGCTGGCACTTCGTATTCAGGACAGAAATGATCTGTTCCTGCCAGGTGAGCTGCCAGGGGAGTTTGGTTGGTGGCAGTTAGAGGATGGAACAGCACTTATTGCTAATAAGACATTCTTCCCTAATGTGACTGGCGAGATGTTCGATTGGTGGTTCGCATGGCATCCGATTGATCGTCTCCGCTATGCATGCTGGGATAATGAAGACCATTACGATGTATATCTGGATGATCCTGCTAAGGCATTGGATATGACCAAATCAATGCGTGAGCGCCATTGGGGCAGTGTTCACAATATTTGGGAAGATATAGGAACAGGCAAGGCAGGAATGCTCAGAATTCATTTCGAGCGTCCATCGGTACTCGGATATGATGAGAGCAAGGTCGATACGGAAGCCTGCAACGCGCTGGTATGCGCCAATGTTCAGATCATCGGAGATGATAAACAACCAGATATACCTGTTGTTATGACACATTTCCTGCGTCCTGCAGAGGGAGGTTCACTGCTTCGTTCCAGATTCTGGTTCGGCTGGCAGATAATAGACGGCAAGGCAGTTAAATGTATCCCTGACGGAGTTAAGATTCCTAAGGAGGGCCCATGGAACCTCCTTCACCATAATGTAAAGGAGTTCTCAAATCTTTCTAAAATCCTGCCTTCACTGTATGCTGAAGAGAAAGATCACTGGGCAAAATAATAAGATGATTCTGCTTCGGGATATGAGGCAATAGAAAAAATATAAAAAGGCTGTCGTGTAGGAAATACATGACAGCCTTTTTTGAGAAAATTCAAATTAAGATGTGCTGTGAACATTGGCGTTGCGCCGTTCTGGCACATGCTATACATTATTTATCTAACTCAGATGTGCAGTGAGGGCATCTGGTAGCATCAATAGAGATCTCTTCCTGGCAGAACGGGCACTTCTTGGTCGTAGGTGCCGGAGCCTTTTCTTCCTTGTGGGTAAGCTTAGCCTGAGCATCTCTGAATTTATTTACAGCCTTTACGAATAAGAACAGCACAATGGCTATAAGGAAGAAATTAATAACAGCCATTATGAAGTTGCCATAAGTAAATACTGAGCCGTTGATTGTGACAGACAGAGATGAGAAATCCTGCTTGAATATAATTCCGATGATCGGTGAGATCAGGTCGCTTACAACTGAATCAACGATAGCCTTAAATGCTGCGCCGATGACAACACCGACAGCCATATCAATAACATTTCCGCGATTAATGAATTCCTTGAATTCCTTTACAATTCCCATTTTGAAAACCTCCTTGCGCAATAATCGTAAAAGTAAATTTGCTAATAAACGCGTTAATTATAATGTCTGCATAAGACAATTTCAAGATTGTAATAGATGTCTGGAGTGCTGTTTGAAGTCTGTCTGAAGTACAGTGAAATATTTGCCGTGGCACCGTGTAAAATTCATATAAAAAGATAAAAGAATCTGCAGATGGAATTTTATTCTGCAAGTTCTTTTACCAATTGAATGATCAGGTCGAGCTGTCGCATATTGAGTTTTTTGAGGTCTGTTATTAATTCGTTGAGCTTCCTCGGGTCGGATATATCTGCTTGGAAAAATTCATCGGGAGATATCTCAAGATAATCGCATATGGCGAAGAAGTTTGCCATAGTCGGAAACGCCTTCCCATTTTCTATCGTATTGATATAACTCGGATTCTGCCCGAGCGACAGGCTCATATCGCGCGCGGATATCCCTTTATTTATCCTGAGAGTAGAAAGCCTGTGCGCAAAATCATTCGCAGAGAACATATTAACACCTCCAAATTAAGGATAGTATATATGTTGGAATTGCACGAACATTGCAAATAATACGATAAATAAATTGTAATATCGTAATAAATATGATAATTTTGTCTGAGGGTATATGTGTACGGACGATGATGAGAAAGCAAGGGTGAAAAATGTCGCTGAAAGCATTGAAATGCCCGTCATGCGGGGCAGATATTTCATTAGATGATAACAGAGAATTCGGATTTTGCTCATATTGTGGAAGCAGGATTCAGATAGGAGAACAGATTAATGTTCATGTGACTCACGAATTTAAAGACGGATCTCCGAATGTTAATGTCACTAACAATTATTATTATGATAATGGTAATGATGTGCCCGAAAATGTTGTGAAACCTCACGTTGTTATAGAGAAGCCAAAGGGAAAGAAGATGGGATGGGGAATTGTTCTTGCTTCGATTGGAATAATTGGCTTGTGCAGCAGCGGTGGAAAAGGCACAGCTTATATAGCAGTGTACTTGATAATGATAGCATTGGCGGCCTTTCTTCTGGTTTCCTATTCTCGTTCGATGCAAGTATACCGTGAAGCTATTAGGAATGCTTCAAAAAGCGGTGTCGTTTTTCAGGAATCAGAAAGTAAGACGAAAAAACGAAACAAAAGGCATTAACATTGCTGAAAAATGGACTTAGCTAAGAAATTCAGCAAAAAAGCAGGAGGAGAAGAAAGTGAAGGGAACTAAGAAATTATTGGTAGCGATGCTTACCTTGACTATGTGTTTAATGGCAACTGCGCCAGCTATTGCCGCGGTGCCACAGGGCTCACAGGGAGAGGAAGTTGTTAAACTGCAGGAAGCATTGGCTGCAGAGGGCTATGATATAACTGTTGATGGTGATTACGGTCCTGGTACAGATACAGCAGTAGAAGAATTTCGCAAGAGCCATGGCTTAGAGGCTGAAGGCGGGGCTGACGATGCCATGCTGTCGATTCTGTATGCAAATGGAATTTTTAAAGAATATACAGAAATGCTTCAAAAGTATGAAAACAAGGAAGTCTCGAAGGAAGAACTGACTAATTGGCTGGAGGATAGCGGCATTTATGATGCATTCTTGATTGCACAAGCGGGGCTTGAAGCTGTTACTTCAGATCAGGGTACTGCAGAGGTGGAAGTTGAGAAATTATCGGATTTTATTACAGATTCAGATTTAACCAATGCCGCAAGTGATGGCAAGGGATATGTGTCATTTAACACCTTGGTCGAAAAGGCGCAGGAAAAACTTGGAAGGACAGTCGATGAATATATTGATAGTCTTGATGATACAGATAAACTGTCTGCGGCAAGTAATGCTATTAAAGCAGTGAACAACGGAAATGATGATGTTATCGCAGTTGTAGCCGATCTTATAAGTCCTTTCTTAAATGGAAATAAGATCGCGAACAGGGATGATGCAATCGAAAATGAGCTTAACCAGGACAATGATTTGAAAGAAAAAGTCGAACGTCTTTGTTTCGTGCTTGAAGCTGCAACAGCAGACGAAGAGATCACAACACAGCAGCCGTCCGATGAGAACCTGGCAGATGAAGAAACAGAGGAAAGTAATGATGCTCAAGAAGAGGATCGCAGCTGGGGCGATGTTTTAAAGGGCATTGTAGATTCTGCAGTTGATGCTGTTAAACCAAGTAATGGAGTGACTCTGGAGAACTTTAATAAGATCGACGGCTCAATGACGTATGAAGATGTCTGTGCTTTATTTGGAGAAGAAGGAGAACTTCTTAGTGAAGTCGATATAGGCATAGCAGGATATGAGACACAGCTGTATGCGTGGTATGATTGGACCGGCATTTATAACTGCACAATCACGTTCCAAGGTGGATATGAGGTTTCAAAATCACAAATTGGATTAGAGTAAGTCAGTGTATTCTGAAAAGTAGTATGAAATAATCGAAACAGACGAGAAGGCCGTCGAACTGAAGCCCCTGGAATGATCTTACACTATTAGGAAAATAAAATGACTTCCAAACAGATATGTTAAGCAAAGTGAGAAGTTTTTAGCTTTTCGTGCGATGGCTTGTTTGGAAGTCGTTTTTTGTCAGATCTCGGGGATCATATAGGAAGATAATATTAATCTTGGAACATTAACTACCGGAGCTGTTAGGAGTGCAAATAGAATTTACAACGAAGTCAGGTTCCATTCTCCTAAGGGAGGACATGGGTTTGCAGCTGAACAGGCAAATACTCTGTATGACAATATTAAAGGAATTTTCAATGGACAGAAATCGAAAGTTATAGGTGACAATAATAAGTATAATGGAGCTGACCGGTTACTTACATTAATGGATGGCACTCCATATCAAATACAAACCAAATATCACAAGACAGCCAAAGCCAGCATTGATGCTTGCTTTGACAGCGAAGGAAAATTTAGATATCTTGACAAAGGATTACCTATGAAAATAGAGGTTCCTTCCGATCAGTATGATGATGCTGTTTGTTACATGAAGGAACATATTGAAAATGGCGATATAC